>NZ_SJPQ01000002.1:136587-436587 GCF_007859945.1 Pseudobythopirellula maris
TTTACCCCCTGCACGTCCCGCTCGCGGATGCGTTGCTTCTTCGAGGCCATGCCGGCCACGATGACCGAAAAACCACCGCCGCGCAATCCCATAAATCAACGCGCAAATATGGCGCCGAACAGGATTGAGGCGGGCGCCCGAGACTCCCCCAACCGGGAGCCGGGCGCCCGCCTTTTTTTGTGGGGCCACGGGTCGCCGAGCGCGAATCTTTTTGGCAATCGCGCCTGCGACAATCCGCCCCCGCTTTGCGTTGCGCGGCGTGGTCCCTATACTCGCCATGAGTGAGGGCCGCCGCCCCATTGCGCGGGGTGTGTGGCGACCGCGTTCGCCCCCAACCCGAGGTCTCCGTTGGCCGACTCCGCCACCGCGTCCGATGACGCCCCGTCGTTTCTAGTGCGGCACGAGTTCTTGATCCGCCGGCTCCACTCGCTCTCGGGCCTGATCCCGGTGGGCGCGTTCATGACGGTCCACCTGCTGGTCAACTCCAGCGTGCTCAACGGACCCGAGACGTTCCAGAACGCCGTCTACCAGATCCACTCGCTCGGCAAGGCGTTGCCGGTCGTCGAGTGGGTGTTCATCTTCCTGCCGCTGCTGTTCCACGCGATCGTCGGCGTGGTGATCATCCGCGGCGGCCTGCCGAACACCGTGCACTACACCTACGCCGCGAACGTCCGCTACACGCTGCAACGCGCCACGGGCATGATCGCGGCGTTGTTTATCCTCTACCACGTGTTCCACATGCACGGCTGGGTCCATTTCGGGCCGTGGCTCGCCGCGATCGAGCCGATCGGCGGGGCCAAGTTCCGGCCTTACAACGCCCCCACCACGGCCGGCATCGCCCTGCAGAGCTGGATCGTCACGGCGGTCTACGCCGTCGGCATCATCGCCAGCGTGTTCCACCTGGCCAACGGCATGTGGTCGATGGGCATCACCTGGGGCGTGTGGACCAGCGAGGCGGCCCAGCGGCGGGCGCTCAAGGCGTGCGGCGCCTTCGGCGTGTTGCTCGGCCTGGTCGGCCTGGGAGCGCTGGGCGGCATGCGGGTTTACGGCGCCGGCGAGCCTCTCGACGAGGCGCGGCAGGTCGAGAACCGCATGTACGAGTACAAAGTGGGAGCGGGCGAGGCCTCGCCCGCCGAGCACAAGCGCGCTCACGAAGAGAGCCACGCAGCCGAAGAGGGCGGCGTCGCCGAAGAAGAGCGTGCTCCCGATGAAGACCAAGCGGGCGAGCTCAACCCGTCGCAGAAAGACCGCACCGCGGAGTGACGGCGTCGCTGGCGTCACGCCACACGCATCGCCGTGGTCGATTCACCATCAAGCTTTCTTAAGCGCAGGATGTTACCCCGATGCCCGAACAACGCGTCCTAGTCGTCGGCGGCGGACTCGCCGGCCTGGCCTGCACGATGAAGCTCGCCGAGCTCGGCGTGAAGGTCGACTGCATGAGCCTGGCGCCCGTCAAGCGCTCGCACAGCGCGTGCGCGCAGGGCGGCATCAACAGCGTCAACGACCTCACCCGCCAGCAGGGCGACAACGAGTGGAAGCACTTCGACGACACGGTCTACGGCGGCGACTTCCTGCAGCACCAGCCCCCCGTCAACGAGATGACGCAGTGGGCCCCGAAGATCATCGACCTGATGGACCGGCTCGGCGTGCCGTTCAACCGCACGCGTGAGGGCTTCCGCGACCAACGCCGCTTCGGCGGCACGCTCTACAAGCGCACCTCGTTCGCCGGCGCCACCACCGGCCAGCAGCTCCTGTACGCCCTCGACGAGCAGGTGCGCCGCTGGAAGACCGAAGGCATGGTCGCCATGCACGAGGGCTGGGACTACCTCGGCCCGACGCTCGACGACAACGGCCGCTGCCGCGGGGCCATCGCCCAGAACCTGGTGACCATGCAGATCAAGGCCTTCAAGGCCGACGCCGTGGTGGTCGCCTCGGGAGGCTGCGGACTGCTGTACGGCCGCAGCACGATGTCGATGGCGTGCAACGGCAGCGCCGCCAGCCGCACGGTCCAGGCCGGCGCCCGCTACGCCAACGGCGAGTTCATCCAGGTCCACCCCACCGCGATCCCCGGCGCCGACAAGTGCCGGCTGATGAGCGAGAGCGCCCGCGGCGAAGGCGGCCGGGTGTGGGTGCCCCGCACGCCGCACGACCCCCGCGCCCCGCGCGACATCCCCGAGAGCGAACGCTACTACTTCCTTGAGGAGCGTTACCCGGCTTACGGCAACCTCGTGCCGCGCGACATCGCCACGCGTGAGATCTACGACGTCTGCGTGAACGACGGCCTGTCGGTCGAGGCGAACAAGCAGTGCGTCTACCTCGACCTGACGCACATCGAGCGGGCCGAGCTCGACCGCAAGCTGGGCGGCATCCTGAACATCTACGAGAAGTTCCAGGGCGTCGACCCGCGCGACGAGCCGATGAAGATCTTCCCGGCCGTCCACTACTCGATGGGCGGCATGTGGGCCGATTACGCCCGCACCGCGGAGGGCGGCCTCGAAGTGGCCAACCCCCGCAACGGCCAGACCGACATCCCGGGCGTCTACGCCATCGGCGAGTGCGACTACCAGTACCACGGCGGCAACCGCCTGGGGGCCAACTCGCTGCTCTCCTGCATCTTCTCGGGCTTGTTCGTGGCGCCCGGCATCAAGACGGCGGTCGACTCGCTCGACCAGTCCGCCCTCGACGAGGCGTTCGACCCGCTCCACCGCCAGAGCGCCGGGGCCAAGCAGGCGGAGCACGACGCGCTGATCAAGCAGTCGGGCGACGCCGAGAGTGGGAACGGCGACCGGGCCGAGAACCCCTACCTGCTGCACCAGCAGCTCGGCGACGAGATGACCAACTGCGCGTTGGTCGTGCGTCGCAACGCGCAGATCCAGGCCGGCCTGGAAAAGGTCAACGAGCTGTGCGAGCGGGCCCAGCGGTGCGCCCTGTCGGACACCGGCGCGTGGACCAACCAGAACGTGGTGTTCACCAAGGCGCTCAAGGACATGTTCCCGCTCGCCAAGGCGTTGCTCAAGGGCGCGCTGGCGCGCGACGAGTGCCGCGGAGCCCACTTCAAGCCCGACTTCAACATGCCGGGCATCGAGGCGACCGAGCCCGGCGAGCGCCGCCGCGAGGCCGAGGCGTGGTGCGACAAGTTCGAGGCGAAGAACGCCAAGTGGCTCAAGACCACCGTGGCCGCGTTCGACCCGGCCGGCGAACCGACCCTCAGCTACGAAGAGGTCGACACCTCGCTGATCCCGCCCCGCCCGCGCCTGTACGGCCTGGTGGGCGCCGAGATCATCGAAGAGGTATGGAAAGAACGCCAAGCGGCGAAAGACGCGGCCCCCGCGTTGGCCTCTAGCTGAGTCGCCCCCCCCTGCTTCGCTCCGCCGGTTCTTCAGCGGCCGCTAGCGTCGCTATCGCCGCTCATGCCCAAGCATGAGCCGATGGGTGCATGCCCCGGAGTTGCGCCGCGGGGCGCGATGCAGTTGCGCCACGTTGGTGCTGTAGTGGTGCTCCGCCACCGGGGGCTTACGCCCGCCGGCTCGTGGCCGGCTGCCATCTGCTCTGGGTCGGGCTGCCGGCGACGGCGGCTTGCTCTTGACGCCCTTCTCTGGCATCGCCTACCGTCCGCCGCGGCGCGCGGGTCCCCTGCGCGCACCGAGCCACCGAACGCCCTGCGCGCAAGCGATAGCCCATGACACGCACGAACCTCGCCCCATTCGTCACGCCGCTCGCCCTGGCGGCCGCCCTGCTCTCCCCCACGGCCGCGGTGGCCCAATGGCCCTCGCTCGGCTGGTTCTCATCGGACTCCGCCGAGGCGGGCTCGACGGCGTCGGCCCAACGCCCCGGCGACCCCGCCTGGTGGCGCAGCCACAAGAGCGAGGCGGTGTTCGACGTCGGACGTGGCTGGCGGGTGCCGGGCTTCGAGGGCTACTTCGACCGCGACGGCCGGCCGATCGACGCCCCGGTCGACGAGCTGTCGATCAAGCTCGGGCAGAAGAAGCAAGACACGGGCATGATCCCGGCGCTCGACCCTCGCGCCGCGGCCAACAAAGTGAAAGAAACGTTCGGCCACGGCGCCGACGAGACGGCGGCCCGAGCGCTCTACGAGCGCGGCGTGCAGTCGTTCAACGACAAGCATTACGCGGCGGCGATCACCAAGTTCAAGGCCGCCGCCCAGCGTTGGCCCGGCACGATGCTCGAGGCCAAGGCGATGTTCGCCCTGGCCGAGGCCCGTTACTTCGGCAAGGAGTACGACAAGGCGATGGACGCCTACGTCGACCTGCTGACGAAGCACCCCAACACGCCGCGGCTCGACGCCTCGATCGAGCGGCTGTGGGCGATCGCCCGCTACTGGGAGAAGTACAACGACTACAACCCGACGGTGGCCCTGGCGTTCAACGCCTGGGACGACACCCGCCCGGCGTTCGACACGATCGGCCACGCCGTCAAGGCGTACGAGGCGATCCGCCTGAACGACCCGACCGGCCCGCGGGCCGACGACGCGATCATGGCCACAGCCGGCATCTACTTCCGCCGCGAGCGTTACTTCGACGCCGACTACCACTACGAGCTGCTCAGGCGTGACTACCCCCGCAGCGAGCACCAGTTCGAGGCGCACCTGCTCGGCCTGCAGTCGAAGATGCGGATGTACCAGGGCCCCGACTACGACGGCACGCCGCTCGAGGAGGGCCAGAAGCTCGCCGAGCGGATCCGCACGAACTTCGCCGGCCGACTCACCGACGTCGAACGCCAACGCCTCACCAAGACCCGCGCCGAGCTGGCGGCTCTGATCGAGGCGCGCGACCTGCGCATGGCCGAGTACTACCACAACATCGACCACAACGCCTCGGCCAAAATCTACCTGAAAGCCCTGGTCGAGAAGGACCCCGACTCGCCCGCCGCCGCCGTGGCCAAGCAGCGGCTAGCCGAGCTGGGCGAGCTCCCGCCGCGCCCCGAGCAGCCGCTCGGGTGGTTCGTCGGCATGTTCCCGCAGAACGACGAGCGCAAGGCGCTCGACGAGATCGTGGAGATCGCCCCCGGCCAGGACCTGGCGCCCGGCGCCGGCCAGACGATGGTCGCCGAGAACCCCGGCGGCGAGCCGACCACCACGCGCTGAGCCGGATTGGAGGATTGCAATTTGAAATCTTCGTTCCTGGCGATCGCCCTTCTGCTCCTGCCGGGCTGCGCCGCTTACCAAGTCGGCACAGGCTCGCTCTACGCTCCGGACGTGTCGACGGTGTTCGTGCCGATGATCGAGTCGGAGAGCTTCCGCCGCGACCTCGGCGAGCGGCTCACCGAGGCGCTCGTCAAAGAGATCGAGCTGAAGACCCCTTACAAGGTGGTGGCCGATCCTAACGCCGACAGCGTGCTGCTGGTCCGCCTGCAGGGCGACACCCGCGGCGTGCTGGCCGAGAACGCCCTCGACGACCCCCGCGTGCTCGAAGAGACGCTGCGGGCCGAGGTGACTTGGCTCAACCGCCGGCAGCTGCCCATGATGCAGGCCCAGTCGATCCCGACAGAGGGCGCCCTGGCCGGCTTGGCCGTGGGTGTGGGGCAGACGGGCCTCACGATCCCCGAAGCCGCCCAAACGCTCACCTCGACCCAGCAAGAAGCCATCAAGCGACTCGCCGAACAGATCGTCGGCACGATGGAAAGGCCGTGGTAGCGGGGAATGACCAATGACCCGAGGTGATGGCGAGCCGCTCCGGTCGCTCACGCTCACGGCTCGCCCCCTTCTGCTTGCTCATGTTGACGGGGGGCCTTCATGCGGCCTGCCCCAGGGCTGAACCTCGGGGCCGCTTCCCGTCTCATGGTGTGCGGGGGATGATGTCCCCTTACCTGCCGCCCCGCCCCCTTTACCGGCCGCCCGCTTCCGGCCGCGCTCCCGCCGATGCCCCCCTCCGGTTCCGAAACCAACGAAACGCGCGCCGGGCTCGCTTATGGCTTGGCGGCGTTCGGCTGGTGGGGTTTCGTGTTCCCGGCGTTTATCGTCGCGATGAACGCCGCGGCCGAGCGAGCCGGGGTGATCGCCCCGCTCGATTCGCCGTCGTCGACCACCGCCATGCGGCTCGCTTGGAGCATGGAGGTCATGGCGCAGCGCTGCCTTTGGACGCTGCTCGTTTGTCTGCTGCTCGTCGCTCGCGCGGGCCGCTGGGGAGAGGTCCGCCGGGCGGTCCGCTCGCGGCGCCGCTTCGGCCTGATCGCCACGACCACGCTGCTGATCGCGGCCAACTGGATCGGCTTCATCATCGGCGCGGCCACCGGCCGGCTGAGCGAGGTGAGCCTCGGCTACTACATCAACCCGCTGCTGAGCGTCGCGCTCGGCGTGCTGGTGCTCGGCGAACGTCTGCGGAGCTTGCAGTGGGCCGCGGTCGCCTGCGCGGCGGCCGGCGTGGCTTGGGAGACGGCGCGGCTCGGCCACGCGCCCTGGATCGCGCTCGTCGTCGCCTGCGCGTTCGGCCTCTACGGCCTGTTGCGCAAGCAACTCGAGACCGACGCCCTGCCCGGCCTGACGGTCGAGTGCGCGCTGATGGCCCCGCTGGCGATCGGCTACCTCGTGTGGCGCGAAACAAGCGGCGCGCCGCTCGCCTTTGGGCGCTCCGGTTGGGGCGTGAGCCTGCTGATCGCCGCCACCGGCGCCGCCACGGCCGCGCCGCTGTTGTGGTTCACGCTCGCCGCCAGGCGGCTGCCGCTGAGCACCGTGGCGTTCTTGCAATACCTCACCCCCACCGGCCAGCTGCTCACGGCGATCTTGCTCAACGACGAGCGCCTCACCTTCGGAGGGGCGGCGACCTTCGCGATGATCTGGATCGGCGTGGCGGCGTTTCTGACCGACGCCCGCCGCAACCGCGCAAGCCGCCGCGCGGTGGGTGCGGCGCCGGGCGGCGAGTGACGCTCGCTGGCGGCACGTTTTCTAAAGCGCGATGTAATCGCTACCACTTGCCTACTCGGCTGAACCGGGGAAAGCGTCTCCTACGCCGGCAGAGTTGTGGGAGGCGTCTCCGACGCCGATAACGGTGCGCGCAGCGCGTCATCGGCGTCGGAGACGCCTCCCACAGCAACCCTTACAAAAACGGATCCTCGGTTCCACTGAGGCGCCAGCACTGCCTATAATCGCCCTCGCCGCGGGTCTGCCCCCTTTTCTGACCTCCGGCCTCCGGACTCTCCTCTCTTCTCTCGCAAGGCGACCACATGGCGGACGACGCGCAAAAGCAGCGGCTCTTCTGGGGCTGCTGGCTGGCTTTGATCACCACGGCCTTCGGCTTCATCAGCCGCATGCTGCTCATCAGCGACTGGTCGGCCGAGTTCAACTTGGACCCCGCCCAGGCGGGCCGGCTGGCCGGCATCGGCATCTGGCCCTTCGCCCTCTCGATCATCGTCTTCAGCCTGTTCATCGACCGCATCGGCTACAAGACCGCGATGGTCGTCTCGTTCCTCGGCTACATGGCCTGGAGCGGCATGGCGGTGGGGGCCTACTTCGTCTCGGCCGGCGGCCAGGGCGACCCCGACCTCGGGTTCAAGCTCCTTTACTGGGGCAGCCTGATCCTCGGCCTGTCGAACGGCACGGTGGAGGCGTACATCAACCCGGTCGTCGCCACGATGTTCAATAAAGAGAAGACCAAGTGGCTCAACATCCTCCACGCCGGCTGGCCGGGCGGCCTGGTGCTGGGCGGCTTGATCACGATCGGCCTCGGCATGCTGCCCGAGTCGGTGGTCGGCCCCGACGGCGTGCCGTGGTGGATCAAGATCGCCATCATCGCCCCGCCCGCGCTGATCTTCTTCCTGATGCTCGCGCCGCTCAAGTTCCCGGTGCAAGAGCGCGTCGCCTCGGGCGTGTCGTACCGCGAGATGCTCGCCGAGTTCGGCGTGCTCGGCGCGGCGATCGTCGGCTTCCTGGTCACGCTGCAGCTGATGGACTTCTTCTCCGACGGCGGCGTCAATCCGCTCACCGTAACGGCTAAGTACGCGTTCATCGGCATCGGCGTGGCGATCGTCGTGACGTTCGGCCTTTACACCCAATCGCTCGGCAACAAGCTGCTGTTCGTGCTGGCGCTGATCATGATGCCGCTCGCCACCACGGAACTCGGCACGGATGCCTGGATCTCAACCCTAATGGAGGGTATCGCCGATGACGCCGGGTTCCACCCCGCACTGGTGCTCATTTACACGTCGGCCATCATGATGGTGCTGCGTTTCTTCGCCGGCTCGATCGTTCACGTGGTCAGCCCGATCGGGCTCTTGATCATCGGCTCGCTGCTGGCGATCGGCGGCTTGTACTCGCTGTCGTTCACGTCGACGGCTGTCATGATCTTCGTGGCCGCCACGCTGTATGCCATCGGCAAGAGCTTCTTCTGGCCGACGATGCTCGGCGTCGCGGCGGAGCAGACCCCCAAGGGGGGCGCCCTTACCCTCAACGCCCTGGGGGGCATCGGCATGTTGGCGGTCGGCACGCTCGGCTTGCCCTACATCGGGACACTGAAGGCCGCCAAAGAGATTGAAGCGGTCGCCCAGCGCGACGACCTGTTGGCCGTCATCCCGGCGATGAGCGCGGACGGCGTGGCCGCGGTGCTCGACGACAAGCGTGTATACGAGGTGATCCCTTACCAAGCGATCGACGAGGAGAAGCTCGCCGCCGCGCTGGTTGGCGCGCCGGAGGGCGAGGCCGACGCGCTGAGCGACGAGATCGCCGCCGTCCGCACGGCGAGCAACCAAGGCGCCCTGGCCAGCATGTGCATCTTCCCCGCCGTCATGCTCGCGGCGTACGCGCTGCTGGGCCTGTACTTCAAGTCGCGCGGCGGCTACCAGGCGCAGCACATCGGCGAAGCCGTGCCGGCGGGGGCGGAGGCGTGAGCGTCGACTCGTTCTACTCCGCCAACGCGAAGTTTGGTCCTCATTGCGACGAACGTTGGACGGGCTATATCGCTTGGCGCCAGGTTTCGCAGGTCTCCGAGATTGTCTCGACAGACACTTTGCTCTGCCCGAACCTCATCAAGGAGTACACCAGCCAAGACTGGGACCATAACGTCCAGGAAGACTACCGAACTGATTTCTTCTTGGACCCCCAGTACTTGAGGGAACGTGTTGACTACGATCCTCTGCTTCACAACATCCTGGCAATCACCGTGAGGCCGACGTGCGACCCCCCTGTTCCCGATGGGTTCGTGCACTGCGGTTACGACATACTCGATTCGTTTGAATCCCTAAGTGTTCTGACGAACTGCGGCTCGTTCCCCGAGATCTTCCCGGACTCAGAGATCAACACCCTTGGTCTGCTCGATTCACGGGATCGCGCCAACGCCATCGCAAATCGAATCAGAACGGAGTACCCAGAAGAGTCCCACTGCATGGATTGCCGGGTCTGGTACCTAGCCAGATACGCCGGCTAAACCGTCAAGACGCAACGTCCTTATTGCCGTGCTAAGATAGATCGCATGGCATTCGCACTCAGGACCGTCTCATTCGCCCTCGCCCTGCTCTTGGGATTCGCGGGCGTCGCACCGGCGGGCCTTGCGCCCCCCACGCCGCTGCTGCCCGACCTCGTGCCGATCGCCGACGAGGCGCTCAACTACATGTACGGCGGCGAGGTCGACCTCACCAGCGAGCCCGGCCGGGTGCTCTACCGCTTCGACGGGGTGATCGCCAACCTGGGCGACGGGCCGTTTCAGATCTATGAGGAGACGACCACCGACCCGCTCACTCAGGCCGTTTACCAAGACGTGCTGAACGAGGAGGGGGGCTTCGAGCGGCGCCACATGGCCACGTTCGTCGGCTACGAGCCGGGGCCGTTCGGCCACCTGCACTTCGAGCCGATCGCCCGCTACGACCTGCGTCTGGTGACGCCGGGCGGCGGCGTCGGGCCGGTCGTCGCCACGCAGTGGAAGACCTCGCACGCCGTGGTCGACTCGGTGGCGGTCGACACCTCGCTGCCCGCCGCGCCCCCCTTGCCCGCGTACACGAACGTCAACGCCAACCCGCTCGGCGTGTCGGTCGGCTACGCCGACTTCTACGGACGCAACATCCCCGCCCAGCGGCTCGACCTGACCGGCGTCGCCTCGGGCGAGTACTGGCTCGAGGTGACGGTCGACCCGCTCGGCTACGCCCTCGAGACCGACGAGACGAACAACACCAATCGCATCTTGGTCGATCTCGTGCTGCCGCAACCCACGCCGTTGCCAGGCGACTACAACGGCAACGGCGCGGTCGACGCCGCCGATTTTACCGTATGGCGTGACGCGCTCGGGACGACCGGCCTCACACCGTTCGCAGGCGCCGACGGCGACGGCAGCGGCGTGATCGACCAGGCCGACTACGGCGTGTGGGCCTCGCACTTCGGCGAGCAACCGCCGCCCCCCGCCCACACGGCCCCCGAACCCGCAGCGACAACCGCCGCTCTGCTCGCGCTGGCGGCTCTAGCACTGCGACGTGCGACAGCCGTAAGCCGTTAGCGAACAGCTAACAGCCACCCGCCCCCACTCAGTAGCTGAGCTTCCGCACCGGCCCCACGCTGCTTCCCGGGTATTGCTGCAAGGCGTTTTGGGTGGCCGTGCGGCTGTCGCGGCCTTGGACGACGACGAACTGGGGCGCGCTGTTCAACGGCCCGTTCGGGTAGAGCGTCACTTCCCAGACGTTGGTGATCCCCGCCGTGGCCGCTTGGGCCACGAGTTGCAGCTTGCCGATCTGGTGGCTCACCTCGGCGTCTTGATGCCGGGCGGCGGCCAGCGACTGCAGCTCGAACGCCGCGTCTTGCTGCGACTCGTAGTCGCCCTGCGAGCCGACCCACTCGTCGTACGCCCCCTTGAGCAGCCGCTGGTCCTCCTCGGAGAAGATGAAGAACGGCACGCCGTACTCGTCGCCGCCGGCCACTTCGAACAGCACCCCCTCGCAGGCGTAAGTCTGCGGCGCGCCCTTCTTGTGGATCAGCCACGACTCGAGCGACTCCTTGTCCTTGACCTCGTTCTCCTCGAAGAACGCGACGATCTGCGGCACGATCTTCTGGTAGATCGCCGGCAGGTTCTCGAACACCCGGCCGTTGACGTACACGCGCCCGCGCTTGCGTTCGATCGTGACGTCCTTTTTCACGTAGTCGACGACCTTGCCCACGACCTTCAGGCCCTTGCGGCTGGTCCACACCTGGTCTTGGCCGTAGATCTCGTCGGCCTTGAGGCGGGCGTCTTGCGAGGCGAGGTACTCGCGGTCGGCTTCGGAGAGCTTGTCGATCTCGAGCGACACGAGGTGGTGGTCCTCGCGCTGCAGCACGACCTTCTCGTCGTTGAACGCAACCACCTCGGCCTCCACGGTGTAACCGCCCGCCGCGGCGGTCCAGGTGCGGGCGGCTGCCGGCGAGGCGGCGAGCAGCGTGAGCAGAGCGGTCAGAACCAGACGGCGGAGCGTAAGAAGCGGCATCGCGACATGCCCTTGGGGGTCTTCTGGCGGGGGGTCAACCAATCGGGGGCTCCAGTATAACAGCCCGCCCCGAGCCCCGCGCGGAAGCCCCCTCGTGAAAGCCCCGCCCGACGCCCCTAACGCCGACGGCGCACCCCCGCAGCGAGCCCAATCGCGGCCGCCAGCAACGCCGCGCAGGCGGGCTCGGGGACGATCGCGAGCGAGGTGATGCGGTAGGTCGCCGTCCCCTCCACCGGCCCTCCAAGGCCGTTCACGCCGTAGTGCAACATGAGTTCGTGATCAGCAGGCAACCCAAACCTGCCTAAATCGAACTCCGGCGTTTCTAAGGCGAACGAAAGCGATACCAGAGGTTTCGAGACCGGGGGCACAATGTAGACCGGATGGATGTCGCCGAAATCGGGGAGGATCGCTACGATTTCGTGGCGGTCGATGACCCCGTCGCCGTCGATGTCGGCGAGCACTCGTATGACGCCCGGATTGCCGTCGAAGTCAGCGGCTAACCGGTCGGCATTGATCGAGTCCCCACCTTCTCCCCCATCATCCGACAACTGCCGTTCGATAACGACCGCCGAAAGTAATAGATCGAACGTCATGAGCCCTTGCGACAACGTGCCGATCTCCTCCGAGAAAGTGTCCCAGGAGAGGGGACCGTCCCCTAGGATGTTCGTGCCTAGGGCTACCTGGAACGCCGCAAGGTTTTCCAATAGCTCGGTCATTTCGGGCAGTAAGACGATCTGTTCGTCATCCGAGAGCAGATTTATCACCGAGCGCGCATTTGCAACGTCAGCAATGATCACGTCGAACAACGCCCACAAGAGATCCTCTTGGTTCTGCCCTGGATTCACGCCACTTACCGCGAAGCTAAAGCTACCGAGCGCTGCTAGCGCCTGGTCGAGATTGAGGCTATATAATTGCGAGGCCTCAAAGATATCAGGCTCCTCGGTAAAAAAGTTGCCGTAGTTGCCAATGGAAGTCCACGATGTTGCGGCCGGAATCGTTGGATGTAGCCTCAGAACGGAGGGGACCCAATAGCTGTTGCTTTCCTCATGGGAGGGATCAAGTCCGGTCTGCCCCGCTTGAAACAGATAGACGTTCTCGACGGTCTGGGTAACGAAGCCCTCGCCGAGATTCAGCGGCTCGTCGTTTCCTAGGTGAAGGGTGAACCGATCGAATTTTCCATACTTCATCTCTCCCAAGACCTGAGGGGAGTAAGGCGCCAGCGATTCGGGCCGGTACTCGATCACCCCACTCACCATGGTCGGCGCGTCGACGCCCGAGTCGGCCTGCTGCAGCTCGGCGGTGAACTCAATGCGCGTCGCCCCAGCCGCGGCGGGCAGGAGCAGAGCGAGGCAGAGAGCTGTGCGGATGGTACGAAGCGGCATGCCGGCATTCCTTGCCAGTGAGGGAGCTTAATGTAGGTCGGGGGTTAGATAGCAGATCCGCCGTGGGTCCCGCCAGACGGCCTACGCCGTCGAGCGCCGGCCCCAACGAGCCCAATCGCGGCCGCCAGCAACGCCGCGCAGGCGGGCTCGGGGACGATCGCGAGCGAGGTGAAGCGGTAGGTCGCCTGGTCGCGGAACGCGTCGCCCGGCCTCCCCGGCGCCGCCCATCCGAGGCCGTCGGGGCCGTAATGGAGTGTGAGCTCGTGCCCGGCGGTCGTGCTCAGGTACGCGAGGCCTTGGCCGGTCGGCTCGAGCGCTAGCGAGATCGTGATAGAAGGGTTCGAAACGATCGGGGTCAGATCCAACGTGGGCAGGTCGCCAAAGTCGTTGCGGAGCGCTATCACTTCGTCGGGATCGATGACGCCATCACCATCGAGGTCAGCCAGCACCCGGGTGGTGCCAGCGTAGCCATTGCCGTCGATATCGTCGGCTGTTGTGGCCGGGTCGAAAGAGCTTGGTGTCGCGCCCGAGATTTCCTGAACGGCGCGTTCTCGCCCATCGAACGTTTGCAACCCGATCTCACCGGCCTGAAACAAGATCGCCCCATCGTGCAACTGCATCACGAGGCCGAAGGCGAAGGTGTGCGTTTCGCTCGGCAAGCTGAGCGTTGTCCGCTCGAACAAGCCGTAGCGGACCTCCCCCCAGTCGGGGCTGTGCGACACATCGGGCGAGGGCTCCTGGAACTCGACGAACCCGCTCACCGTACTCGGCGCGTCGACGCCCGAGTCGGCCTGCTGCAGCTCGGCGGTGAACTCAAGACGCGCCGCCCCAGCCGCGGCGGGCAGCAGCATAGCGAGGCAGAGCGCAGCGCTAAAGGTACGAAGAATCATGCCGGCGTTCCTTGCCAGTGAGGGAGCTTAGAGCGGTTTACTCATTGGTGTAGACGCTCGGCTCGCGATCGGCGTCATGGCTTCGTCAGCCTGCATCGACAATGCACCGCATTGCCTGCTTCGGCTTCCTCGCCACGCCGCCAATCGCTTCCCCCCTCGTCCACACCAATTCGAAAAACCGCTCTAGCGTCGATCGGGGGGTAGATAGCAGATCCGCCGCTGCGGGGCAACGCAGGTGGGGCCGCTCCCCAAAACCATCCCCGCTTCCCGCCGGCCAAAAAAGAAAACCGAAGTTATCCAAACGCGACTTACGACGATTCTTCGCGGCAAGAATTTCGCCGCAAGGCTTTGTAGCTTTAGCGGTTAGAACAAAATGGCGAGTGGCCAAGAATCGCTGCTGCGCGCGCGGCCAAAAGCGATTGTCGAAATTAGGTGAAACGCCTGTTACAAAGATAATTGGGCGCCGCAGGGGGTGAATTTCAAGCATCCGGCCTGCATTCTGGCGGAAGATCACGCCGCCGCGGCCCCGATTGCTGCGTTTTCCGGGAGCGTTACCAGGCGCCCGGCTGCGGGCTTTTTGTGGCGGCGAATCGGCTACGCGCTTTCTCAACTATTTTTGGCCGCGTCGGTGGCTCTCAGGGTGCTCGGACGTTTGCTGGATGAGCTTCGCCACCAGGGCGGTCCAGCCGGTCTGGTGGCTGGCGCCGAGGCCCTTGCCCGTGTCGCCGTGGAAGTACTCGTAGAACGGCACGTGGTCGGTCCAGTCGGGGTCGCCCTGCATGAGCGACTCGTCGCCGAGCACCGGCCGGCGGCCTCCCTCCTTCGTGCGGAAGAGATCGATCAACCGCTCCGACAGGTCGCCCGCCGCTTGTTCCAGGTTGCAGGTGGCGCCGGTGTCGCCAACCTTCACCCGCACCGCGTCGCCGTAGTAGTGGTGGAACTTCTGCAGCGACTCGATCATCAGGTAGTTCGTGGGGAACCAGACCGGGCCGCGCCAGTTCGAGTTGCCGCCGAACAGGTAGCTGCCCGACTCGGCGGGCTCGTAGCCGACCTGCTGCTCCTCGCCGTCGTACTCGAAACGGAACGGGTGCTGCTCGTGCTCCTTTGACAGCGACCTGAGGCCATAGGGCGAGAGGAACTGGTTCGGGTCAAACATGCGGCCCAGGACGCGCTCGAGCCGCGACTTGTTCACGAGCGAGAGCAGCCGCCGGTTGCCGTTGCCGGGCGCCACGATCGAGGGGAGCGCGTCGACCACTTCGGGACGGTAGCGGATGAACCACTCCATGCGGCGGCGGAAGTCGGGCAGCCGCTCCAGCAGGTCGGGCTCGATCGTCTCAACGGCGAACAGCGGTATGAGCCCGACGAACGACTTGATCCGCAGCCGGTGGCTGTCGCCGTCGGGGTAGCGGAGGGCGTCGTAGTAGAAGCCGTCGGTCTCCGACCACAGGCCGGTGCCGGAGAGCTCGTTGTTGATCGCGTCGGCGATGTAGACGAAGTGCTCGAGGAACTTCGTGGCGATCGGCTCGTAGGCGCGGTTGTAGCGGGCCAGCTCCAGCGCGATCGCCAGCATGTTCAGGCAGTACATGCCCATCCAGCCGGTGCCGTCGGCCTGCTCCAGCACGCCGAGGTGGCCGATCGGCTTGCTGCGGTCGAAGACCCCGATGTTGTCGAGCCCGAGGAAGCCGCCCTGGAACACGTTCTGGCCCGAGGAGTCCTTGCGGTTGACCCACCAGGTGAAGTTCAGCAGCAGCTTGTGGAACACCTCTTCGAGGAACGCCGTGTCGGTGCGGCCGGTGACCTTGCGGGCGATCTTGTAGACACGCCAGCAGGCCCAGGCGTGCACCGGCGGGTTCACGTCGGAGAAGTTCCACTCGTACGCCGGGATCTGCCCGTTGGGGTGCATGTACCACTCGCGCAGCAGCAGCACGAGCTGGCGCTTGGCCCACTCCGGGTCGATCTGCGCCAGCGGCAGCGTGTGGAACGCCAAGTCCCAGGCCGCGAACCAGGGGTACTCCCACTTGTCCGGCATCGAGATGACGTCCAGGTGGTAGGCGTGGGGCCAGTCGCTGTTGCGGCCCTTCTTGCGCTCCTCGGCCACCGGGGGCTGCGAGGGGTCGCCCGCCAGCCAGAGGTCGGTGCTGAAGTGGTAGAACTGCTTGGTCCACAGCAGACCGGCGTAGGCCTGGCGTTGGACGCGGCGGTCGTCTTCGCTGGCGACCGGGCCCTGGATCGCGTCGTAGAAATCGTCGGCCTCGCCTTGGCGGCGGCTGAAGACCTTGTCGAAGTCGGCGAACGGCGCCTCTCCCATGCTCGGCGAGAACCGCGTGCGCATCACTTGCGACTCGCCCGGCGCCAGCTCGAAGCGGCAGTGCGCCGCCGCCTTGGTGCCCCGCCGCGCCGGGTTCAGCCGGTCGCGGTCGCCCTCGACCACAGCGGCGTGGATGCTGTCCTTCGAGTACGGCGAGGCATTCGGGTCGCCCGCGTGGATCCGCCGGTTGGTTTCGTTCTCGGTGAACATCAGCTCGACGCTCGACGCGTCGACCGCCCAGTGGCGTTTGCCGAGGTGGCGCTCCTTGACCTCGATGCGACGGTCGCCCGAGGCCTTGAGCATCGGCCGCGCGGCGTCGTAGCCCCACGACCAGGTGTTGCGGAACCAGATGTGCGGCAGCACGTGGATCGGCGCCGCCTCCGGGCCGTGGTTCGTCACGGTGATGCGGCAGAGCAAGTCCTCGGGCGTCGCCTTGGCGTACTCCACGACGACGTCGAAATACCGCTTCTCGGCGAAGCAGTCACGCAGCTGGTCGATCAGCTCGTGCTCGGGCTTGAGCTTCGAGCGGCCGCGGCTCGCGTCGACCAGTTCGGCGTAAGGGTACGCCGCCTGCGGGTAGCGGTAGAGCATCCGCATGTAGGAATGCGACGGCGTCGAGTCGAGGTAGTAGTAGTACTCCTTGACGTCCTCGCCGTGGTTGCCCTCGGGCCCCGAGAGGCCGAAGAGCCGCTCCTTGAGGATCTCGTCCTTCTCGTTCCAAACGGCGAGCGCCATCGCGGCGTTCTGGTAGCGATTGCAAACGCCGGCCAGGCCGTCTTCGTTCCAGCGGTAAGCGCGGCTGCGGGCGTGGTCGTGGCGGAAGTAGTCCCACGCCTCGCCGTCGGGGCTGTAGTCCTCGCGCACGGTGCCCCAGGCGCGGTCGGCGACGTACGGCCCCCAGTGCTTCCAGTCGGCTTTGCGCTGCTTCGAGTCGCGAAGCCGGCGGTGCTCGACCGTGTCGTGCAGGGGCGGAGAATCGGCGGGAAGGGTGGTCTGAGTCATGGTGCGCTCGGTCAGGCTGAAACATCCGTGTACGACCGCGCAGGTTCAACCCCCCACGACCTTAGGGGCCCGCTCGTAGGCCCCCGAGAAACCGCCCGACTCAGGCCTCGAACGAGAGTCCTGTCGAGGCGTTCTGGGCGCCCGATGCCTGCCCCAAGTGGGGAGCGACCACCGGCGCGCGGCTCTTCTCCTCGGCCGGCTTTTCGGTCGGGGCCTCGCCCTCGATGGCCGTTGCGGCCAGCTCGGCGGCCTGCTTCCAGGTCTCGCGCTCGAACTCGAGGATCTTCAGCGCCTCGCCCATCAGCTTGTGGTCGCTTTGCGTGTAGACCATGGTCAGCCGGGTGAGCACGAACTCGTACAGCCGGGTGAGCTTCTGGTTGATCTCCGAGTCGCTGTGACGCACCGCGGCGACCATCTCGCAGACGATGTCGATCGTCTTGACCAGCGGCGTGTGGGCCTCCTGCTCGTCCTCGCGCAGCAGGGCCTTCTCCGCCTGGCGGCCGAATCGCAGGGCGCCCTCGATCAGCATCAGGTGCAGTTGCGGCGGCGACGCCGTGTTCACCTTCGACTCGAGGTAATCGCGATTCATGGCGGTGGTCATGGCACAGTCCGTTGGGCTCGGGAATGACGTGTGAGAAGGGTATCGGTTGCTGATGAAGCGGGTTGGTTTAGCTGTAGCTCAGCGGCGCGACCGACTCGAACGAGCTGAGCGTTTCGAGGTCGGCCTGCATGAGCGCGATGGTCTCTTCCAAGGTGTAGAACTCGAGCAAGAGCCGATCGCGTTCGCGTTCGAGCTTGGCGTCGAACTCGGCGATGCGGTTCTCGAAGTCCTCGATCGTCGTGGTGAGTGTTTGTGACCGCACCGCGAGCAAGGAGTTCTCGTCGCCGGCCAGCCGGTCGGCGGCGTCCTGGAGCTTGGCGACCACGCCTCCGTTGTCGTCGTTGAAAATCGCTTCGAGGCTGCCCGGGTCGGACTCGAAGGCCTCGGTGAGCTGCTCGCTGTTGAGCGACAGGCGGCCCTCGTCGTCGAGGCTGATGCCGATTTCCTCGAGCGAGCCGAATTCGCTCGAGGTGAAGAACCGGCCCGAAACAAGCCGCGACAGCTCCGAATCGACCCGCAGCGCCTCGTTCGTGCCGAACAAGATGCCGGTCGAGAGCGTCTCGCTGTCGAAGTCGGTGACCGACTCGAGCTCCGTGCGGAGCGAGTTGTACGAGTCGACGAAGTCTTGGGCGGCGTCGACGATCGGGGCGTTGTTCGCACTGACCGTCACGGTGACCGCTTCGCCGGTGGCTTGGCCGACCGTGAGGTTCAGACCGCTCACCACGTCGTTGAACTGGTTGTTCTCCGAGGTGACGACGAACCCGCCCCCCGCGGGACCGAACAACGCCGCGGCGTCGGCCGCGCGGCTGGTCTCGGTGAACGAGAGCCCGCTGCTCGAGCTGTCGAGCAAGATCTCGTTGGCGGCGCCGGTCTTGTCCGAAGAGAGCGCCAGGCGGTAGCCGACGCCGTCGAACACGACCGAGGCGCTGAGCCCGGCCTCCAGGTCGTTGATCCGCTCGGCGACGGTTTCGAGGGCGCCCTGCTCGGCGTCGGTCGAGTTGAACAGGAAGCCGCTGTTGATGGTCTGCTCGCCGTCCGTGGTGGTCGAGGACGACTCGCGAGCGAGATTCAGGTCGGCCGCCGCGGAGCCGGTCCCCAGGTCGGCGACCGTGAGCGTCCCGCTGCCGCCGCCGTTGGTCTCCGAGATCGCGATGCCGGTCCCCGCGCTGTTGATCTCCGCGCGGGCGACGGAGCCCTTGGCTTGGGCGGCGGTGTTGATCTTCTCGATCACGTCGCCGACGGTGAAAGCCTCCTCGCCTGGAAAGCCGAGATCGACCGTGAAGCTCTTGCCGTACGAGTCGGTCACCTGGAAGATGCCGGGCTGCACGCCCGAGCCGCTGTTGAGCGAGCTGAGTGAGATCGCCTCGGCGGTCCCCTCCAGGTCGGTCAGGTCGACCGAGTGGCTGGTGCTGCCGTCGATGATCTGATCGCCGGCCTCGTTCGTGGCGGACGACTCGCCGAGGAGCTTGAGCCCGGCGGCGGTGGAGCCGCCGCTCTCGACCACGGTGAGCGTGCCCGCGCCGCTGGAGGTGTCGGTCAGCAGGACGCCGTCGCCCGCGTCGTTGAAGCTGGCCACCACGCCGGAGCCCGAGGAGCTGAGGTCGGCGTTGATCGCGTCGATCACGTCGCCGAGTGTTTTGAGCTCGCCCTCGTCGTAGCCGTCGAGGTCGACGTTGACGGCCTTGCCCGTCGAATCGGTGATCTTGAAGTCATCCAACTCGAGGCCGTCGCCGCCGTTGAGGCTCGAGAGGAGCGTCGCCCCGCTCACGACCCGCCGGTCGAGCGAGCCGCTGCCGACCGAGCCAACCGAGTCGTCGACCGCCAGGCCGAGGTCGGTCGCCGTGGTCGTGGCGCCGGAGTCGGCGATCACCAGGTTGCCCACGCCGCCCGAGCCGTCGGTGATTTGGATGCCGTTGCGGCTGGCGTTGATCGCCGCGGTCACGTCGGCCGACGAGGCGTTGATGAGCGAGACCACCTCGCCCAGCGTCTCGGCCGAGGAGAGGTCGACCGTGTCGGCGGCGCCGCTGCGGTCGGTGATCGCCAGCTCGCCGAGCGAGTAACCCTTGCCGCCATTAAGGCTCGAGACCAGTGTGTCCTTCAAACCGCTGACGAGCCGCTCGCCGGTGATCACGCCGGCGTCGGCCGCGCCGGCGAGTCCCAGGTCCTCGGCCGCCGAACCGCCGTCCGCGCTGCGAACGGTGAAGCTCTCGGCCCCGGCGGTGTTGTCGGTCAGCTCGAGCCGGGCGCCGTCGGCCGAGATGGCGGCCGTCACCTTGCCGTCGAGTGTCTCGTCGCTGTTGATCGCGTCGACCACATCGCCGAGGGTTTTCAGGCCCGTCAGGTCGAAGCTGTACTCGGTCTCGCTCTCGGCGAAGGTGAAGAACAGGTCGGCCGCCTCGTCGCCGTCGCCCTGCTTGTCGGTCACACGCACGCCGGCGCCGTCGCGCAGCGAGGCGAGCGTCATGCCGTCGTGCAGCGCGTAAACATCGCTGCCGGTAAGTGTGTCGCTCGCGGCGTTGAGGCCGGCCAGGCCGAGGCTCGCGGCGGTCGTGCCCGAGCCGACCTCCTGCACGCGGAAGTTGCCCGACTCGCCCGTCAGGTCGTTGAGCACGAGTTGGTCGCCGTCGGCCGACGCCCGGACGTTGATCTCTTCGGAGCTGTTCACCGCGCTGATCACGTCGTCGATCGTGATGGCGCCGCGCAGGTCGATCACGCCGGTGGCGCCGCTGCGGTCGGTGATTTTCAGCTTGCCGGGCGTGAACCCCTCGCCGCCGTTGAGCTCCGAGAGGGCGACTCCCTTGTCGACGTGGCCGCCGAAGCGGAAGCTCAGCGAGCCCTCACCCAGGGCGCCCGTCAGGTCGCTGTAGCTGCCCGACACCAATTGGTGCGAGCTCGCCGTGCGGAGCGGAGTGAGCTGGTAAGAGCCCACTTTGGGCGACTCGCCGGAGACGACCGAGGCCTTGATGGCCGTGGGGTCGCTCGACGCGGCGGCGCGCGCCGTGTAGGTGCTGTCGCGTCCCAGCTTGGTGAGCGAGAACCGCATCCCCAGCACCAGCGACGAGAGCCGGTCGACCGCCGCTTGCTCGCCGCGGCGGTCGGCGGCGCGCGAGGTCAGCAGGTTCTTCGGCTGAGCCGAGACCGCTAGCAGTTGATCCACCGTTTCCTGGATCGGGATGCCGGTGATCAGACCGACGTTGGTTTGGATGCCGGACACGCCAGGGCGCTCGGGGCGATGGGTTAGGGGACTGTTTTACGCGGGGAAATCGGCTTGCAAGCGTAGGTCGCCCGTCGCCGCGACGAGGGGCGGAGCGCACAACTACGCAATCTTTATCGACCAGCGACCCCTTGCGGGTTCAGAGGAATCGCGGGCGGGGTCGCCACCGCTGCGGTGTTGCTAGCAGCCCGGGGCTCGTATCACGAAAAAAGCCGGCCCGGCCCGCGAGGGGCCGAACCGGCTTGTGAGGTTCTTTGCTTACCGAGAATCCGCCGCTTAGCCGAGCAGGCCGAGCACGTTCTGCGGGTTCTGGTTGGCGATCGCGAGGACTCGCGTGCCCGATTGCACCAGGATCTGCGAACGCGTGAGGTTCGCCGTCTCTTCGGCGAAGTCGGCGTCGCGGATGGCGCTCTCGGCCTCGGTGAGGTTGGCGAGCGTGTCGTTCAGGGCGTTCTTGTTGGTCTCGAGCGTCGTCCGCTGGAAGGCGCCCAGTCGACCGCGGAGCGAGGTGACCTGGTCGATCGCCTCGCCGACGATCGCGGCCGCCGTCGTGGGGTCGGTCGACAAGTCGGCCGAACCGCCTGCGCCGAGCTGGAACAACAGCCCGCTTGCACCGCCCAAGGCCGAGGTGTTGACGCTCGAGATGCCCAGGCGGGCCTGCTGGTTCGACACCACATCGGGGCCGAGCTGGAACAGGGCGCCGCCGCCGTCGATGTCGAACTCGATCGTGCCGGTGAAGTCGGCCTCGACCGTGGTCGTGAGGTCGAGCGTCGCGGTGTTGATCGATAGCTCGTTGCCCTTGCCGTTGGCGGCAACGCCGTTGACCGTGGCGACGATGTCTTCACCGACAGCCCGCTGGCCGCTGCCAACAGCTTCGGTGAACGTGCCGTCCTCGTCCTCTTCGATCACCGAGATGTCGACCACCGACTCACTGCCGAAGGTCGTCGAGAGCAGCTCGACGGAGGTTCCGTCGGAGCCCTCGGCGGCGCTGACGCCCGTGGCGTCGCTCACCAGGTTGATCTGGCTGACCAGCTCGGCGAGGCTGGTGCCTGCCTTGAGGTTGAAGACCTCCGAGCCCAAGGAGCCGCTCAGTTCGATCACCGCGTCGGCCGTCAGGCCGCCCGAAGCGGTCGCCCCGTTGTTGGCCTGAGCCAGCGCGGGATCCGAGTCGGTCGTCGCGAACGTGCCGGTGCCTTCTTCGCCGGCGAACTCCGCAGTGAAGCCGGTGAGCTCCGTGTTCAACGCGTCCACGATGTCCTGGATCGCGATGTCCGAGTCGTCGTCGACCGCGATCGTGATCGTGGTGCCGTCGTCGGTGATCGCGACCACGCCGTCGCCGAGGTCCTGGCTCGTGTCGAAGTCGATGGTCCGGTTGGAGTCCTCGCCCTGCTCGGTGGCGGTGATCGTGATCACGTCGTCGCCCTCGGCGGAGCCGCCGGTCAGCTGCACGACCGCCGAGTCGAGCTCGCTCGCGTCGGTGATCGATCCACTGCCGCTGAAGCTGGCGGTGACACCTTCGATGCCGGCCGTGATGTCGTCGGCGATGTCGCTCAGGGCGACGCCGGCGTCACTGATGGTCACCAGGTAACCGTCATCGGCGTTGCCGGTGATGACCGTGTCACCCGTGAGCACGGCGCCGACCGCAAACGAGACCTCAACGCCCGCGGCGTCGCCCGTCCCGCTGAGCGAGATCGACTGCGGCGAGGTGGTGCCGTCGTCCGAGCCGGTGACGTTGATCACGCCGCTCGGGATGGCGCCGGCGGGCTCGCCCGCCGGGTCGTACACTTCGCCCGGGTCGCCGCTGTACTGGACCGAGGCGAGCTCGTCGATCGCTGCGCCGAGGTCCGTGGCGAGGTTGGACAGGTCGGTCGGGCCGTCGTTGGCCAGCGTCACGACGTAGCCGGTCGAGGCGTTGCCCGACAGGCCGAACACCGTGGAGTCGCCGCCGTCGAAGTCGGTGATGTCGCCCGTAGCGGCGGTCACAAAGCTGATGTCAAAGTCGTTGCCGGCGCCCGCCTCCGTGGTGAACGTGAGGGTCTCGGTCGCCGTGGTCGCGTCGACGCCGTCGGCCAGCGTGAACGAGCCGGCTGCCGCGTCGTCGGCGGCCTGCAGCAACGTGGTGGCGTCCGCGGTGCCGATGGCGGCAGTGAAATCGCTGCCGGCGTTGACCGCGTCAAGGAAATCTTGGATGTCCGCCTCGCCCTCGGCCTGGGTCACGCTGACCGTCAGCACGTTCGTGCCGGCGTCGTAGCTGGTCCCGGCCGCATCGGCGCCGAAGTCGTAGGTGATGGTCGAGGCGTCGTTACCCGCAACCCCGTCGGCGGCTCCACCCTCGACCGCCGTCAGGCCGATCACGCTCTCCGTCGGGAGGCTGAGGTCGAAGTTGGCGTTGAGGTCGTCGTCCGGACCGCCGTTGGCGGCGGTGCTCTCGAACCGAGCGGTGCCGTCCGCGGCGCCGAGGTCGGCGACGAAATCGCTGCCGGCGTTGATCGCGTCAACCAGCTCTTGCAGGGTGACACTGTCGTCGGCGTTGGCGGCGCGGGTCAGGTTGATCTGCAGCGTGTCGCCGCCGGTGATCTCTGACCCAAGAGCAAGTTCGCTATACGAGATCTCGAGCGAGGTGATGGCGCTGGCGGCGGTGCCGTCGATCACCGCGGTCAGGCCGATCGACTCCAGGGCGCCCGCCAATGCCACCCCGGTATCGACCTGCTCATCGGTGACGTTCAGGGCGCCGAGATCGAGAACGCCGGCCCTCTCCGCGGCCGTGGCGTCCACGGCGCGGAAGTCCGTCGATTCGTTGTTGACTAGGTCGATGATATCACCAGCGGTGATCGTGGCGCCGGTCAAGTCGATGGCCGAAGTGATCGTCAGGACACCGGTGCCCGTGTTGAAGGCAACGCCGTCGACGCCGTTCGATGTGACGTCAACCCGGGTCACCGAGAAGCCGGTGCTCCCGTCCGCGGTCCCGTCGTTGCGGGCTTGGAGAACGATGTCCAAGTCACTCCCGTCGACAGCAACCGTGGCGGCGTCCGCCTGAGCGGGCGTGAACGCATTGGCGCCGTCGGCCGAAGTAGCCGTGAAGTCGGCGCCGGCGTTGATGGCGTCGAGGACGTCGTCGATGTCCGCGCCACTGGCGGCTTCGTCGAGCGTAATGGTCAGGACGCCGGAGTCGCCGTCGTAGCTCGTGCCCTCAACTCCGTTGTATTCAACCTGGATCGACGAGAAGTCGTTGGCGTCCGCAAGGCCGCCGGAAGCCTCGGTGACGGCGATCGTGGACGCGCCAATGGTGATCGTGCCCGCCGCGAGAGTGTCGAGAGAAACGGTTGCGTTCTCTTCGGTCTCGATCTCGAGCGTGCCCGTGACTTGCGTCTCAAGCTGCGCGGTGCCGGTGGCCTGATCGCTGGCAGCGGTTTGGACGGTGACGTTCTGGGTCTCGGTGCCGGCTACGGGGTCGGTGCCGGCGAGTGTGAAGTCGACATCGGCCGTGCCCGGGGTCCCGCTGGTAAAGGTCAGCGAGCCGTTCGCGGCGGCGCCTTCGATGCCCTCGGCGATACCGTCGACCTCGACCGACGCCTTGGTGGCGGCGCGGGAGACGTCGATATCGAGGCTCACCTCGCCGGAGGCGCCGAGGTTCGCTTGGTCGATCTTCAGGCCCGACAGCTTGGAGAAGTTGTCGCCGGCCGTCGTGATGAAGTCGAGCGAGCCGTCGAGCAGGCGGCGGCCCTGGAACGTGGTGGTTTGGGCGATGCGGTTGAGGGCCTCGAGCGACGAGTCAACCTGCAGCTGGTTGGCCGCGATCTGCTCGTCCGAGAGGGCGCCCGAGTTGGCCGACTCGGTGACCAGGCCGCGGATGTCGTTCAGCAGCGAGCTGACCTGGCCGAGGGCCGAGTCGGCCGTGGCGATCACCTGGTTGGCGCGGTCGGTGTTCGTGATCGCCTTTTGGATCGACGTGATGTCGCTCCGCAGGTTCTCCGAGGCGATCAAACCGGCCGGGTCGTCCTTGCCCGTGTTGATCCGCAAACCGGTCGACAGGCGGGTGAGCGACTGGGAAAGGCTGGCGTTGGCCTTTTGTAGGTTGTTCCTACCAACGAGCGAGCCGACGTTCGTATTGATCCGTGTCATGGTTCTGAGCCCCTTTGAGGGAAATCGGTTAAGCCGCCGGTTGGGTTATGGGTCGCGGCGGCGACTTGACGTTAAGGGAACCGTTGCTCTCAACGTCGGTTGTGCGGTGACATCCAGGTGTCGTTCTGGTGTTGCTCGCCCCGCCATCCGAACCGATCTCTGCTGCTTGCGGTTCGCTGAGTCGGGGAAGCACGAAAGGAAATCCTCTGCGTGGTTCCTCGCATCTCGACGCCGGCCTCCCACCTAGGAGACTGAGCGCCTGCATGAACGTATCGTCCGGCGCCAGCACGCGCGTTAGCCCAGCCGGCTTTTCTTGCCAAACTCGCGGCGCCAGCGGAGGCACAATCGCTACAGCCGTTACAGACCGCCAAAAAACAGGCTAGAACCCCTCTCTAGCGTCATGCAGGGGCTTGCGGATCGTTGCAGAGTTGATCCCAAACGTCGCTGCCGCAACGGCCGCGAGGGGTGGCAGAGCACCGAGAGAAAGGAGTTGCGTGTCGGCCCGATCCTCGTAG
Source organism: Pseudobythopirellula maris (assembly GCF_007859945.1). GTDB lineage: Bacteria > Planctomycetota > Planctomycetia > Pirellulales > Lacipirellulaceae > Pseudobythopirellula > Pseudobythopirellula maris. The sequence goes on from NZ_SJPQ01000002.1 coordinate 162,013, forward strand.
GCCGCCCAGCGGGGGCGGCGGCGCGCGATCGGCCCGGGGGCGGCGAGCTCGGCGGGCTTTCGCTGGCCCGGGGCGCCGCGGTGGCAGGCGACGGAGACGCCTACTTGTTCTTTTCGCCGTCGACCTGACGGGCGTCGTCGGTGGCGATCTTGCTCGCCTGCTGGTTCTCGCGCTGGATCGCCTCGTACACCTCGCGGCGGTGCACGGGGATCTCGACCGGCGCGTCGATGCCCAACCGGACCTTGTCCCCGCGGACGTCAACGATCGTCACGACGACGTTGTCGCCGATGATAATGCTCTCGTCGCGTTGCCTCGACAGGACCAACATGGCGTTTCCTCAGCTTGGCGCCGGGTCGACCGCAGGCGGCGGCACGGCGATGGGGGCCAGCGCACGTGTATCGGCGCGTGCGTTGTGGGATTCGACCGACCCCTTCGGCGGGAACACCGGTCACGATTCTGGCATCGGCGCCGATCGGCCCGAAAATCGAATGCTGTCATTCGACTGACGGTTATGCGGCGCAAACGAACCCCGCAAGCCGGGCAACCTGCGCACACCCGCTCCTGGGGAGCCGCGTGCGGTCGCCCCAATGCGTGCGCCCTACGCCGTGCGGCGGAGCGGAGCGGGCCCGCCGAGCAGGTGGCGGACCGGGTGCTCGTCTTTGGAGACCACCTGGCGTCCGCGGCGCGACTCGAGGCTCACGACGATCGGCGCCCGCAGGTTGGCCGAAAGGCCCTCCGCGTGGCGGCTCACGACGACCAGCACCTGGGCGTCTTGCGGCCCGGCCAAGCCGATGGCGTCGAGGTCGCGATCGGCGACCCGCACCTTGTAGCCCTGCACAAAGCGGCGTGGGCTCACCACGGCCAGCGCCACGTCCGAGCGGTCGACCGCTTGCAACCAGGCGAGGGCGGGCGACTGCGCGTCGGCCAAGAGCACCCAGCGGCGGATCCCCTCCATGCCGATCAGGCCGTAAGGAAACTCCAAGAGGTCTTGCGTCTTGCACTCGACCACGCCGAATCGATCCGTTTTGACTTGCATCGCTTGTCCCCGATCTTTCCGCCTTACTGCGCTGACATCGTCGCGTTGGCCCATGGCAGGCCCCGCGCGCTATCTCCTAGGATCGGCTCGCGCGACGCATCGAGATCAATCATTCCAACCGCTGCAAGCGGCGCCAGCATAAATTGCCATTAGCCAACAGCCAACAAGCCTTAGATATAGTTCAGCAGCGTTTGCTGCAGGATCTGGCCGGTCATCTGCAACGACGCCTGAAGGGCGAACTGGCGCGCCGTGAAGTCGGACACCGCTTCCGTGAAGTCGACGTCGATCTCTTGCGACAACGCCGCGCGGAGCTCGACCTCCTCGTCGGCCAGTCGGTAGTCGATCGTTTCGAGCGTCCGCAGCCGCGAGCCGACCTCGGCGCGGCCGAAGTTCAGGCGGTCGGCGTCTTCGTCCAGGCGGTTGATCTCGGTCCCGATCGCCTCTTCGTCGCCCGCCAGGATCGCCTCACGCAACCGGATCAGCGTGGTGAACACGCTATCGACCTCTTGCGGGTTGGGGTCCTCCGACGTGAGCGAGCCGGTCGAGCTGCTGGCCGTGGTCTCGCCGTCGGCGAAGAAACCGAGGTCCTCGCCGGCGAAGCTGCTGCCGACCTGGTTGATTGTCAGGTCGCCGGGGCCGCCGGTGTTGTCGACCAGCTCCACGCCGTTGCCAACGGCGGCCAGCCGGGCGGTGACCGCCCCGCCCGCCTGCGAGTTGAACGCGTCGAGCACGTCCTGCATGGTGTTCGCCCGGCTCAGGTCGACCTGGAACGTCGTGCCGTCGCCGGCCACCACCTCGAGGTCAAAGCCGTGCGACGAGGCCAAGACGCCCTGCCCCGAGATGTCGGCGACCGAAGTCTCGCCCGCGTCTAAAAAGCCGAGCGTCTCGCCGGCCAGGCTCGTGCCGACTTGGGCAACGGCCAGGGCGCCGGGGCCCGTGGTGTTGTCGACCAGTTCGATGCTGTTGGTGGTCTCCGAGACCCGGGCCGTGAAGAGCCCGCCCGCTTGGTCGTTGAACGCCGCGACGATGTCGTCGACCGTCTCTGCGCCGGCAAGGTTGACCTGGGTCACCGTGCCGTCGGCGGTGGTGATCGCCAGGTCGGGCGAGTCGCTCAGCGTGACGAGCTCCGTGGTCTCCAAGTCGGTCGACGAGACCAAAGACCCCGACCCGGCGTCGTCGACGCTGGTGTCGCCCTCGGCGATAAAGCCGAAGGCCTCGGCGGCGCGGCTGTTGTCGAGGCTGGTGAGCGTCAGGTTGCCCACGCCGGCGGTGTTGTCGAACACCGCCAGGCTCTGCCCCGTGGGGTCGAGCTGCGCCGTGACGTACAAGGCCCCGGCGCCGGCGTCGTTGCCCGGGGCGTTGTTGACCGCGTCGAGGAACTCTTGGGCGGTGGTCACCCCGGTCAGATCGACCTGGAAGGTCGTGCCGTCGGCGGTAGTGACTTCGATGTCGGGGCTGCTGGTGAGCACCGCGCTGCCGGCGGCGACCAGGTCGACCGACGTGCCGAGCGAGCCGCTGGCCGCGGCGCTGGTGTCCGGCGTCTCGTAGAAGCCGAGCTCCTCGCCCACGGCGCTGGCGTTGAGCTGCGTGACCGTCAGGTCGTTCAGACCGCCCGAGTTGTCGATCAGCTCGATCCGGCGACCGGTCGAATCGATCCGCGCCGTGACGGCCGGGTCGCCGGCCCCCAGGTCGTTGCCCGCGTGGTTGTTGATCGCGTCGAGCGCCCCCTGGAGCGTCGTGACGCCGGTAAAGTCGACGTCGAACGTCGTGACGCCGTCGCCCGCGAGGATCTGCAGGTCGTCGCCCACCTCGGGCGTGAGCGTCAGGGCGACGTCGGCCGCCGCGGTGAGCGTGAGCAACGGGTCGCCTTCGAAGATAAGGCCCCCCTCCTCCACCAGGTCGAAGGACGTGCCGAGCGCGCCGCTGGCCGAGGCCGAGTCGTCGCCGGCGGCGTAGAACCCGAGCTGCTGGCCCACGAGGCTCGTGTTGAGCCGCTCGACCGAAAGGTCGTCCGCGCCGCCGGAGTTGTCGACCAGCTCGAGCCGCAGTCCGGTCGAGTCGACCCGAGCGGTGATGGCCGGGGCGCCGCCTCCCAGGTCGTTGTCCGCATGGTTGTTGACCGCGTCGAGCGCCTCTTGGAGATTCGCAACGCCGGTAAAATCGACGTCGAACGTCGTGCCGTCGCCCGCTGTGAGGCGTAGGTCGTCGCCCGCCGTAGGCGTGATCGGAAGCGACACGTCGGCGGCCGTCGTCCAGCCGGCGGGGACGGCGTTCAGGTCGCTCGCGGTGAGCGACGGGAAGTCCTCGCCGGTCGCGGGGAACACCTCGCTGCCCGACGCGTTCGCCTCGTACTGCGAAAGCCAATGCCGCAGGCCGACGCCACGATTCAGGCTGTCGAGTTCGGTGTCGGCGTTCAGCGAGCGGATGCCGAGGTCGGCGGCCGTGGTGCCGCCGTTCTCGCCGACCGAGAAGTTGGCGCCGCTGCGCCTGGAGCGGACATCGATTCCCGTGCCCGCCTCGTTGATCTCCGCCAGGAAGCCGTACTCCGGCCGGTTGAGCAGGTTGAGCACGTCCTCGACCGTCTCGGCGCCGCTGGTGTTGATGACGTATTCTTCTTCGCCGTTGGTGAGCAGCAGCCCCGAGTCGAGGTCGGGGGTCACGCCGGCGCCGCTCGCGTCGGTCACATTGGTGTAGGGGCCCCCGCCAACCGAGACGAATCCGAGCCCCAGCGGCGAGCCCTCGCTCAGGTCACGCGGGTCGGGCGAGGCCTCGAACACGCCGTGGTTGTTGATCGCCTCGGCGATCTGAGCGGAGGTGGTCTCGCCGTCTTCGATGGTGAGCGTCAACTCGTTGGCGACGTCGTCGTACGCCACGGTCTCGCTGCCCGCCGTGCCGCCCCCTTGGATGACGATGGTGAGATTATTGAAGGCGGCGCCGTTCTCCGTGGCCCGCACGATCAGGTCGTTGTCCGAGCCGATCAGCTCGAGCCGCCCCTGGGCCTTTGTGCCCACCAGGTTGCTGAGTTCGTCTGTCTTCAGCAAGCTGGGGTCGAGGTCTTCGCCGTCGATCGACGCGACCGACGCCCCGTCCGTAGCGATGCCGAGCTCCTCGGCCGTGCTGCCGCCGGCCACCTCTTTCACGAGAACCGTGCCGTTGGAAACGGTGATGCCCAGGCCGTCGCCGGCCGCCTGCACGACGATCTCGGCCCCGGCCGGGGCGTCGCGTTCGATGATCGTCGCGATGTCGCCGATCGATCGGGCGGCGCTCAGGTCAATGACCGCGGAGGTCGTCGGCTCGGTGATGTCGGCGGGGCTGAACGTGATCTCGATCGCCCCGTTGGGGCTGATCCCTTGGCCGCCGTTGAGCTGGCTGAGCTTCGTGCCGGTTGTGACCTGGGGGTTGAGGTCGGCGCGGCCCCGGACCGCGTCGCTGAGCCCGCCGAACAGCTCGTCACCGGGGATGCTGGTCTCGAACAGGAAGCCGATGTCGGCGTAAGTCTGAACCCGCTCCTCGTTGCCGTTGTACTGGATCGTGTCGCCCACCCGCTCGTAGGGGGTCACGGTCGTCTTGCCGCCGGCGAACAAGTACGAGCCGTTGAACGTGGTGTTGCCCACCCGCAGCAGGGCGGAGATCGACTCGTCGATCGCGTTGAGCGTCTCTTCGCGGTTCGCTTCGGTGAACACCGTGCCGACGGCGCCGAGCGCGGCCGACTTGACGTCGGAGATCGCGTTGGCCACGGTCTGCAGCGTCCCCTCGGCCGTGGTGAGCGAGAGATTCGCCCCCGAGACGTTGGTCTGTATCTGGTCCTTGCGCTCGATCGTGCGTTGCAACGAGAGCGCGCGCAGCGCGGAATTGGTGTCTTCGCTCGGCAGGAAGATCCGGCGGCCCGTGCTGATCTGGTTCTGCACCCGGAACAGCGCAAGCTGGTCCGATTGCGACTGCTGCGTGAGTCGCGAGCGCACCATCAGGTCGCTCACACGGCTCGTCGAGATAGGGTAAATAGCCATGGCGGGCGTGTTGAAAAACCGCTACGACGCGAGGGGCGCCAGGACGGAAGGTGATTCGGGGTGTGAGAGCTTGCGGGTAACCGGGCGCCGTTGGCTGTGGCTGTGGCTGTGGCTGTTAGCTATTGGCTGTTGGCTGTTGGCTGTTGGCTGTGAGAGGCGTCTCAGCCGCATCCCAGCTTCAGGTTTCTCGGCGCTCTTGGCGTTTTGGCGGTTCTCCCTTTCGCCGAGCGCTTGAGCGTCACAGGTTCACGAGCGTGTCGAGCATCTCGGCGATCGTTTGGATGTAGCGGGCGGAAGCCTGGTAAATGCGTTGCAGGGTGATCATGGTGATCGCCTCTTCGTCGATGCTCACGCCGCTCTTCGACTGGAACTCCGAGGCGAGCGTCGCCTCGAACACGCCGAGGCCCTCGGCCACGCTGCCCGCAACGCTCGAGCCTTGGGCCAGCTCGTTGATCATTTGGTCGTAGCCCTCGGCCAGCGTGGCGCCGTCGAGCGAGTCGAGTTCCTCGTCGAGGAATCCGGCCAGTCGCAGCGCGTTCTCGACGTTGGCCCCCACGCCGCCGTTGCTGGCGGCGAACTTGCCGGCGTTCTCGATCCCCACCAAGCCCTGGTTCACGCCCATGTCGAGCGCCGAATCGCCGGTGAAGAACGTGTTGATCCCCAGCGCGGCCAGCGTGCTGTTGTCTTCCTCGTTGCTCGGGTCCTTGGCGAAGTGGAACTCCACGGACTGATCGCCCGTGATCCGCAGGCGGTTGTCGACCACCGTGGCCGAGACCCCCTCGAACGCGTCGATCTGGGCCGCGAGCGAATTGAGCGTTGTCTTCGGCGAGGGCCCGTCGAGCAGGTTGATCGAGACCGTGTTGATGTTCTCGTCGCCCGTGTTGGTGTTGCGCACCACCAAGTTGAACGAGCCGTGCTCGGGGTCGAAGCCGAGGCCGGCCTCGTCGAGGGCGGCGTCGGCGTCGGTCACCCGGTACGAGCCGGTGAGGTCCTCAAACCCGTCGAGGCCCTGACCCAGCGAGTGGATCTTGTTGAACTCGAAGATCAACGCGCGCGAGATCTGGTCGAGGTCTTCGCGGAAGCCGCCGACGATCTCGTCGCGCGCCACGGTGAGGCCGAGCACCTCGCCGCCGTTCAGTTCGAGCACCTTGCCGGTGTCTTCGAACGCGATCGTGGCGGCCTGGAGGCCGTTGATCTCGACCCCCTCCTTGAGGGTCACGTCACGGCGTTGCCCTTCGAAAACCAAGAACTCGCCGCCCACCGAGATGCTCAGGCCGCCCGAGGGCTGCTCGACCACCTCGGCGTCGATGAGCGAAGTCAGGCGATCGAGGGCGTTGCTGCGCTGGGTGCGGAGCGCGCCGGCTTGGCTCCCTTTGGCGCCGCCCCCCTCGGTCTGCACGATCTTGACGTTGAGGTCGCGGATCTCCTCGGCCAGCGAGTTGATCTCGCTCGCCGCGTTCTGGATCTTCTTGTCGTACTCGGTGCGCAGCGACTGGAGTTGCTCGTCGAGCCGGCGGAACTCGTAGGCCAGCGTCTCGCCCTCGAGCACCGTGAGGTTGCGGGTGGAGAGCGCCTCGCCGTTGACCGGGTTGGTCGTGTTGATCACGCTGCCAAAGAAGTCGGTCAGCGCGGTCGACAGGTCGCTGTCTGTCAGCTCTCCGACGAGCGACTCGACCGCCTTGTAAGCCTCGTTCTGCAGGTCGGCGTTCACCCGGTCGCTGGTGGCGCCGCGCAGCCTCTCGGTCAGGAACTCGTCAACCTTCTGGACGATCCCCTCGACCTGCACGCCCAGGCCGAGCACGAGCCGGCCCTTCTCCTGCACCGGCGCGGGGGCGTAAACCACCTCCTCGCGGATGTAGCCGGGCGTGTTCGCGTTGGCGATGTTGTTGCCAACAACGTGCAGGCCGATCTGCATCGCCTGCAGTGTGTTGTTGGCGAGTTGGATCGAACTGAAGAGGCTCATTGCCCTTGCCCGTTAAACGAAAAATCTCGACCGCTTGGCTTCTCGGCCACCCGCATCCCAACGCACCCGACGCCGCGTGCTAGCGGCGCCTCCATGCGGCTACACCGCGCGGTCGACGAGCGCGCCGCTCGTCTCGGGCAGCCCGCTCTTTAGATAAGTCGGCGATTTTTTTCCGCCGGTGGCGACAATCTCGATCATTTGTGACACGTGTAACAGCTGGCGCTGCACCAGCACCCAGCTCGCCAGGCTGTGGTGGTGAAGCAGCCGCGACGTGCCACGGGCCTCGCGGATCCGCGGACGCAGCCGACGCCGCTCGGCGGCCGGCAGCGTGGCCGACAGCGCTTGCAGGTCACGCGCCGGCTTGCCCCGCTTCTCGGCCTCGACGAGCAGCCGTTCACGCTCGGCGTGCAGCGTGGCGAGCCGCTCGGAGAGACGGGTCTCGCGTGACTGCAACGCTTTCAGCCCGTCGGTGTCGCGGTTGGCGAGCAGCTTGCCCTTCTCAGCCAGCAGCGACAGCAGGTCCTTCTGGACCGTCGAGAGCCGTTCGAGCAAGTCGCCGATGCGGCGTTCCCACTCGGCGGGCGAAGGCAGTTCGTCGGCGGCGACGGGCACAGCGGTGTCGTTCAGTTTCATCTCGTGCTCACAGAGCAGGGCGTCGGGCAACAAAGAGGGGGGAGGTCGTGTCTCGATCGAGAATGGCCGCGGGCTTAGCGCCTCAGCGACGACGCAGTTGGCTGAGCCCCTCGAGAGGGTCGTCGCTTGGGGCGGTGTTGGCTTGGGCGGCGTCGACTTGCTTGAGCAGCTCGGCGTGCTCCGGGAACTGCTGCTCGAACATCTGCTGGGCGAAGCCGGCGCCCTCACGGGCGGTCATCACCTGGGCCAACTGCTGGTCGAGCTGCCCCTGGAAAGCCTCCTCGGCACGGCCGCCGTGGAAGTAGGCGGGCTCGCCGACCGTTTGGCGCGAGGCCTTCAGCATGTGAGCGAAGAACGTCTCGCCGACGAACTCGCCGAAGGTCGCTTGCAGCTCGCGCGACTTGGCGACCGGATCGCTCGCGGCTCCGCCCCCGCTGCGGAGGCCGGCGAGCTGCTGGCCGGCGCCGGTCAGGCGGGCGGTGCTGGAGGTCTTCAGTGCGGAGATGGCGTCCATGCCAGCGTGCTTTCGGTTCTTGAGTTCCCCCCGAAGGGAGGGAAGGCTGAGGGGTGGAACGGCTTGCTACTTGATGATCAGCTTGGCGTGCAGCTTGCCCATGTCGTCGATCGCCTTGATGATCTGCACCACGTCCTCGGCCGGCACCTTCAGGTTCGCCAGCGCCTGCACCAGCTTGTCGAGCTTCGGCTTGTTCGACTGCGACACGTCGATCGGCAAGAACCCCGCCGCAGCGCCGGTCTCGACCATCAGGTTGCGGTGCGAGAACAAGACGTCGCCGATCTCCACGTCGCCGCTGATGACGATGCTGCCGGTGCGTGAGTTGATCACCACGCGGGCCTCGGGCTCGGCGTTGATGATGCGTGTCTCGAGCAGGTCGGAGATGAACGCCACCTCGTCGTTGTAGGAGCCCTCGGGCACCCTGACGCGGACATTGGCGGCGTCGACCGCGTGCACGTACTCCTGGCGGTTGGCTTCGAAGTCGATGCTCGCGTCGAGGTAGTTGTCGGAGTACTTGTTGCCGATCGCTTCGGCGACTTCGCTGGCCACCAGGAAGTCGGCGTGGTTGTGGTTCAGCACGAACGTGATCCAGTGGTCGTCCGTCATGTACTTCGTGTAGACGTCTTGCTCCATCCGGCATCCGTTGTGAACGACGGCCACCATCGGCTGGGACGGGTCGTCGACCTGCAGCTGGCCGTTGCAAACGGCGTAGATGCGGTTGTCGCTCTTGTTGGGGCCCACGAGGTACGTGAACTCGAGCCGGCCCCCTTCGAGGCTCTTGCCGTTGATGGCCGACACGTAGCAGTCGAGCTGGTCGCCCGTGCGGGCGCCGGTCGAGGGGACCGTGGCGGTGACGCGGACCAGGGCGACGTTCTTGACGTTCTTGAGCGCTTCCTCGGCCCGCTCGTCGAAGCGGCCCGTGTCGGAGACGGGTATGCCCATCTCGATCATCAGCTTGCTGAGCGCTTGCATCGTGGCCAGGTCCTTCGTGGCGCCCGTGCCGTTGAGCCCCACGACCAAGCCGAAGCCGTGCAGCAGGTTCTCTTCCTGCCCCTTGATGCGACAGATGTTCCGCAGCTTGGTGTAGCTCTGGGCCATGGCGGCCGGGGCGTGGGCCCAGGCGATCAGCCCCGCCAAGGCGAGCAGAGCGAAACGCAGCGGATTAAGAGAACTCTGTTTCATAGCGATGCTCGAACGAATCGTTCTGTCTCTCCCTCACCCGGTGGGGGACGAAGACAATCAGTAAGCCTTGTAAGTCCCGTACCAACGCGACAGCCAGCCGCGGGCGTAGCCGTCGCGAACGGCGCCCATCTCTTGCTTGTCGACCGCCATGTGCAGCAGCGAATCGCTGCGGACCACGCGGTCGGGGCCGATCGCCGTGCGGCTCACCTCGCCCGTGACCGAGGTCTTCCAAACCTCCTCGTTCACCCGCACCGTGCGGTGCCCCTCGATCACGAGGTTGCCGTTCGGGCGGATGTCGACCACCTCGGCGGCGATGGGAAACGTGAGCGACTCGCGTTGCTCGATCTCCGACTCGGCGGTGAGCTGGCTGTTCACGCTGCCCGAGATGCTCGGGTCGCCGCGCAGCTGCGGGGCCGCGAAGATGCTCTTGCCGTCGAAGCCGATCCAGTCGGACAGCACCGAGCTGAAGTTGCCCGTCTTGCGCGTCTCGGACTCCCCTTCGCTCTGCATGGTCGCCCGGTAGTCGACCAGCACCGTGATGATGTCGTGCTTTTGCAGCGAGCGGTTGGTCTGCTCGGGCGGCAGCGTCGAGTACAAGTACGAGCAGTTCTCCAGCGCGAGCGGGTCGGCCGAACGGTCGAGCGGCCGGCCGGTCATCGGGTCGCGGTAGCCGCTGTTGGGCGGCGGCGCGAGCAACAGGCTGGAGTCTTGGGCGCTCGTGTCGGCGGCCGTCATCAGCAGCGGGGCGAGCAAGGCGCCAATCAGTAAGTTACGGATCATCGTGCGATACCCCCGATGGCGGCCCCGCTGCCGAGCACGGCCAAACGCCGTTGGCCGACAACGCGGGCCTCGATCTGGTCCTTCGAATCGAGCGTCTCCACCGCGATCACGTCGCCGTGGCGGCCGTCTTGTTTCGCCTTGGCGAGCCGCTGCACGCGGATCCCGCCGCCGGTCGTCAGCACCGTGACCACCTCGCCCCGCATCACCATCTTCACCGGCAGGCAGTTCGTCGTGGTCAGGGCCGAGCTCTCCGAGATGTTCTGCACCGCCTCGCGGCCGATCACCGTGTCGACGTCGCTGTGAGGAACGCCGCGGGTGCGGGCGCCCTCTTCGGGGCTGAGCGCCGTGAGCCGAACGTGCGAGGCCGTGACGAGTTCGCCGCGGGCGATCGGCCGCACGGCCACCACGGCCGGCGTGTGACGGACCAGCCGGGCGGTGAACACGAACTCGATCGGCCCCGCCGCCGAGGGCGCCGACAGGCCGAAACGCTTGGGGCCTTGCTCGCCAGGCTCGATCGGCTCGACGAGCGAAACGCTCGCCAGGCCGGTCGCCTCGGCGAGTCGCATCGCCTCGCTGTCGGTCAGCTCGACCGCGTCGACGCCGTACAACTCGTCGCCGGTGGCGCCGCGGAGGCTCTCTTCGGTCGCCCGCACCAGGTCGGCCTCCACGCGGCGGCGTTCCGAGTAAGTGAGCGTCGCCGGGCGGCGGCGGGGCGTTGCGGCCGGCGCCGCGGCGCGAAACGAAGTGATCGATGGCGGGGCGGTCCGAGGCGCGGCGGCGGCTGCGGTGGGCAGTGCGGCCGGCTGCGGCGTGGTTGACCGAGGCGCCGACTCGTGAGCGACGGCGTCGCGTGTGATCGGGGCGGCGCCGGGGCCCGCGACCTCGACACGAATCGCGCCGCCGAACCGCAGCTCGGCCAGGTCGAACCCTTGCGCCCGCAGCAGCTCGCGGACCGCTTGGGCCCGCACGTGCTGCACGACGCCCGGCGCCGGCGTGGGCATCAGCGGCAAGGCCTCGAGCGCGGCCCGCTCGGCGTCGTTGGCGGCGTTCGTCACCTGGGCGACATCGCTCAACCGAACGATCGTGCCTCCCGGCGCGGCCGATTCTCGCAGCAGCACGTCGGCCGCCGAAGCGAACCCGCTGGCGAAGGCGATCAGGGCGAGGAAGACGAACCGGAGCATGATCTGGGAACCAAGTAGAAGTCTGTCGAGCCGGCGGCCACGGCCGCCGGCGTGAGTTAGCCGGGTTTAACGCCGCAGGTTCGCCACGAGCGACAGCACCTCGTCGCCCGCCTGCACGACTTGCGAGTTGAGCTCGAAGCCGCGTTGCGTGGTGATCAGGTCGATCAGCTCGTTGACCGGCTCGACGTTCGACGCCTCGAGGAAGCCCTGGCGGATGACGCCCACGCCCGGTTCGCCCGGGTTGGCCGCAACTGCGGCGCCGCTGGCCGTGGTCTCTTGGAAGAGGTTGTCGCCCAGCTTCAGCAAGCCGTCGGGATTGATGAACGTGGAGAGCTGGAAGTTGCCGGCGGTCTGGTTCGTGACCGAGTCGCTCGTGCTGTACTCCACGGTGCCGTCGGCCGTGACAACCACGTTGGTCGCCTCGGCGGGGATATTGATCGCCGGGTCGATCAGGTAGCCGGTGTTGGCCGATCCGAGCACCAGCTGGTTGTTGGCGTTCACGTTGAAGTTGCCCGCCCGCGTGTAGAGCGTCTGGCCGTTGAGGCCTTGCACGGCGAAGAACCCGTCGCCCTCGATGGCGAAGTCCAACTGGTTGCCGGTGTTCTGGAAGGCGCCTTGGTCGTGGTCGCTCTGCGTGCTGCCGACCCGCACACCGAGGCCGATCTCCAGGCCCGTCGGCGTGATGTTGCCGTCGGCGTCGGTCGAGCCGGGCAGGCGGATCTGGCGGTAGAACAGGTCCTCGAAGTTGGCCCGGTCCTTCTTGAAGCCCGTCGTGTTGATATTCGCCATATTATTGGCGATCACGTCGAGCTTGGTTTCCATCGCCTCCATGCCCGTGGCGGCGGTGTAGAGGGTTTGAACACTCATGGTTTTGACTCCATTGAGCCCCAGGTCGGCGACCGGGGACAAAATTAGCCCCCGGTCAGTGGCCGGGGGGGCAAAATTGGCCCTCGGTCACTGACCGGGGGTTAAATATTCAAGGTCAGACCGACAGCACGCGATTCACGAGGCCGCTGAGCATCTGGTCGTGGTTCTGGATCATCTTGGTGTTGGCCTCGAAGGCCCGCGAGGTCTCGATCATCGACATCATCTCGGTCGTCGGGTTGGCGCCCGACATCTCGAGGAAGTACTGCCGGACCTCGCGGTTTTGCGGCGCCACGGGGAGCGGCTCGGAGCGCGAGCGGAACAGGTTCGCCCCCGCCTTCTGCAGGTCGCCGAGCGACTCGGGCTCGACGATCGCCAGCGGGGTGAGCTCGCCCGCTTGTTCGATCGAGCCGCCGGGCGAGACGCCCCACGGCAGAGCCGGGTCGAGTTCGATGGCCGATCCACCGGCGTCGAGCACCGGCATGTTGCTGCCGGCCATCACCAGACGGTTCTGAGAATCGACCGAGAAGTTGCCGGCACGCGTGAGCAACGCCTCACCGCCGGGGGCCGCGACCTGGAAGAAGCCTTGGCCGATGATCGCCAGGTCGGCGGCGTTGCCGGTCTTCTGCAGCTTGCCGGGCGCGAAGTTCGTGACGGTCTCGATCGCCTTGACGCCGCCGCCGATGTCGTTGGGTCCGCCGATGCCTGGCACGGCTTGATTCTGTTGGATCGCTTCGGCGAATCGCGACTGGAACAACGCGACGTCCGGCTTGAAGCCGACCGTGTTCGCGTTGGCCATGTTGTTGGCGATCGCCTCGAGGCGGCGGGATTGCGCCTGGGCGCCCTCGGCCGACAAGTAGAGTCCGTATGGCATCGTTGTGCGTTTGATGGCGACAGGCCCCCCTGTCGTCGCCGACGCTTAATGCACGGCGTGTGCCAAACGCTCACAACGGCGCCACAACCAGCAAAACCCCGTAATATGCAGGGAATCCAAGAAGAGCCTCTGACCACCGCGCCCCAGCCGCCGACGGCAGTCGGCGGTCAAACCTGCCGATCGCCCAAGGCAACCGGCAAGTGCTGCCGAACGCCTAGCCCAGCAAAGCAAGTGCTAGCACGAGGCTCTCGCGCGTCCCCGGCAAGCTAAGCCTGCCGCTCGCGCAGCAACGCCGCCGCCCCCTGGGCCAGCAGCGCGTCGGCGACTCGCTCGCCCAAGGCTTGCGCTTCGGCTAGCGGGCCGACTTCGTCGACCTGCAAGCAACGATCGCCGCTCTCGCTCAGCACGAGCGCGGTGAGTGCTAGCGTTTCGTTCTCGGCGAGGGCGTGGGCGCCCAGGGCGGCGAGGCAGCCCCCCTCGAGTCGGGCGAGTGCGGCCCGCTCGGCCGTTGTCGCGGCGTGGTCTTCGTGGCGGTTGAGCCTGTTGGCGGCTTCACTAGTCGCCGTGTCGTCGGCCCGGCACTCCAAGCCCAAGGCGCCTTGGCCCGGCGCGGGAATGATCACCCCGGCGAGCCGCTGCGTGATTCTTCCCCGCAAACCTAGCCGCACGAGTCCCGCCTCGGCGAGCACGATCGCGTCGTGCTCGCCCGCTTCGAGTTTCGCGAGCCGCGTCTCCACGTTGCCGCGCAGGTCGCCGACCACCAGGTCGGGCCGGAGGTGCAGCAGCTGCGCCTTGCGTCTCACACTGCCCGTGCCGACCCGGGCGCCGCGGGGCAAGGAATCGAGCGTCGCGGCGCCGCCGTCGATCCGGTCCTGGCGGACGATCAGCGCGTCGAAGGGCGACTCACGTTCGGGCACGGCCGCCAGCACGAGCCCCGGCGTGGGCGTGGTCGGCAAGTCCTTGAGGCTGTGCACAGCAAGATCGACCGACCCTGCTAGCAACGCCCGCTGGATCTCTTTCGTGAAAACGCCCTGCGTGCCGATGGCGCCGATCGGGCCCGTCTTCTGGGCGTCGCCGGCGGTGGTGATCTCGACGATCGCGACCTCGTGGCCGAGCCGCCGCAACTCGCCCGCCACCCAGTCGGCCTGCCACCGCGCGAGCCGGCTGCCGCGGGTGCCGATACGGATCGTAGAGTCGCTCACGCGCGTGTCCTTTCGCGCCGCGTTATTCGGCGTCGTCCGAGGCGTCGGAATCGGGTTGGGGCAACGGGGCGACGCCCTCCTGGGCGAGCGGACGCGTCGCGGGGGGGGGCGTGTCGGGCTGCGCGGTGGGCGTGCTCGGCGGGGCGAGCGCCGACTTGCCGTTCTTGCTCGGCTTGGCGTCGGCGGCGGGCAGCGACTCGGCCGCCTCTTCCATGCGCTCTCGGACCAGCATGGTGAACTGGTGCGGCGGCACCACCACGCCGCAGCTCACGACGAACTGGAAGGCCTGGTCCATCGTCAGGTTCAGGTCGACCGTCTCGCTCTTCTTGACGGTGATCGTGAACCCGGTGAACGGCATCGGCGAGGTCGGGATCAGCACCGTCATCACCGATTCGTTCGCCGCGCTCTCGATATCGAGCAAGCTGTCGCCCGTGACAAACGCGACGGTCCACACCCCCTTGCGCGGGTACTCGACCGCCACGACGCGGGTGAACCCGAGGTCGGGGTCGGTGAAGATGAAGTCGGTCACTTGCTTGACGGACGAATAGACGTTGCTCACGAGCGGCAACCTCGTGATGACCAACTCGAACCGGTTCCAGAAGAACCGCCCTATGCCGGCCGCCAGGAACTTGCCGAGCACGTAGAGCAGCAGCAGGAAGACCGACAGGAAGACCGGCACCACGAGCCACGGCTGCAGCCACGTCTTGTTGACGTACGCGCCGTAGAACCCTTCGGCCGTGGTCGGCAGAACGCGCGCCGAGCCCCGCCGCGCGGCGACCGATTCGTAGATCGAGTCGGGGATGAAAAGCCCGTCTGGCGTGCGGCGGAACAGCTTTCCGTCGTCGTCTCGGGCGGTTTGGTCGTTGATGTCGCCCGGCGGGAACGATCCCTCGGTGCGGATGTCGGAGCCGTACTCCACGAGCATGTAACGCGTGGCGTCTTCGAGCGGCGTGAGCAGGTACCGCGCGACCGTGTTGCCGACCCACAGGAAGATGACGATCGTCAGCAACGGCGGCAGCAGCAGCCCGAGCCCGCTCAGCACCGCACGGCGGAACGGGTCGAGGGGCGCCTTCTTGGGCGGCTCGTGGGCTGGTGGGGTCGTGGCGACCATGCGTGGCGTCCCGCCGCGTGGGAGCGGCGGGGCGGTCGGGGGGGTGCGCGTGGCGCGCGGGGCGGCGGAGTCGCTCGGGCGCAGCCGTGTCGCCACGGCCCCGACCACGAGGTCTTCCCTATTCTTCGCAATCGGCGTTTCGCAGCAAGTTGCCCAGTTCAACCCACCCGGGAAACCAAGGCCGGGGAGAGCCTAGAGCCCCCCGACGCGTCTTGCCGCCACGACCGCCACGACCCGCCCGGATCCCGCCTTGCGGAGGGCCCTAGCCGCCGCGTCGCAGGTGGCGCCGGTGGTGAGGACGTCGTCGACCAGCAAGACCGTCCGCCCCTCCAACCGCTGCGACCCACCTATGCGGTCTGCCCCAAGGCGACGCAAACGCTCACTCACACGGAACGCGCCACGGACATTTCGCCAGCGATCGCTCGGCGCGACGCTCGCCTGACGAGCGGGCGACTTGGCGGTGCGGAGCAAACCGAGCGCGAGCGGCAGCCGCGCGGCGCGAGCCAGAGAACGCGCGATCTCCTCGGCCGGCGTCACGCCACGCCGCACCCGACGACGCCACGGCGACGGGATCGGCGCCACGAGCGGCGGCGCTTCGCTGGCGTCCGCGGCGAGCAGGTCGGCCAAGCCCACGCTCATTTGCTCCCCCAGCGCCGCCGCCACGCCGCGTCCCGACCGACGCTTGGCGAGCAGCACCGCGTGGCGAAGCGCTCCTTGGTAGGGCCCCCACGCCCAGGCGCCATCGAAGGCGTAACGCTCCGCGCGGCAAGCGGGGCAACCCGGCTCGGCGGAGGGGGACGCGTCGGGCGGCCGCGGCAGCGCGCAGCGGCCGCACCTCGGCCCGTCGAACGGAGCGAGGTCCCTCAGACAAGCAAAGCAGAACCCGCGACGCCCCACGGCCTGATCAGCCGTCGACGCCGCGCAGAGCGCGCACCGCTCGGGGAACACCAAGTCGGCGACGGCGTGCGTGGCGGCGGTGATCCAGGGCTGGGGCATCGGCTTCGGCGACAGGCCTACTGGGCCAATTGGGGGAGGAATCAGTTCTTCCCAAGCCTAATTACCGTCTGAGGACGGTACTACGCTTGCTAGCAAACTGCCGGCGGGCCGGCGGGCGTGTGCCCCCGGAGGGGCCTGGGACAAAGCTTTTTCTGAGCCCCTCCGGGGGCTTACGCCCCGCGTCTCAAGGCTTTCTTACGGGTGGTGCGTTTACCTGGGCTAGTCGTGTTGACCCACCGCGCCCACAAGCCGTATCTTCCGCTGCCTATCGGTTGCCTTTCCCCGCTCAATCTCGCACCCACCCGCGCCGGCATGCCCCGACTAATCGACCGGCACCTGCTCTGGCAGTTCGCGGTGTTCTTCCTGATCTGCTACATCAGCCTCACGGGGCTGTACATCGTGATCGACGCCTTCGGCCGGCTCGACAACTTTGTCGACCACGCCAAGGGGGGGGAGGAAGGGCTCTTCGCCGTGCTGGTGCGCTACTACTCCGTGCGTGCGATCGCGTTCTTCAACCAGATGAGCGGTGTGCTCGCGTTGATCGCGGCGATGTTCACCGTCACCTGGATCCAACGCCACAACGAGCTAACAGCCTTGATGGCCGCGGGTTTGCCGGCCTCGCGCGTGATCAGGCCGGTGATCGTCGCCGCGTTGCTGATCGCCGTGGGCGCGGTGGCTGTCCGCGAAGTGGTCATCCCACGTTGGCGCAACGAGCTGGCGTTCGACTCGAAGAACCTGGCGGGCGACGGCGTCGCGCCACTCAAGCCGCGGTACGACGCGCTGAGCGACGTGCTGCTGGGAGGCGATGGCGTTTCGATCGCGCGCGGCGTGATCGTCGGCGCCAACTTCGTGTTCCCGCCCGACGTGGTCGGCTACGGCAAGCAGATCACCGCCGAGGAGGCCGTGAACCTGCGGGCCGACGGCGCCCGGCCGGCCGGCTACTTGATGCGCGGCGTGTCGTCGCCCGCCGAGATCGGCACGCGGCCGTCGCTGCGTACGCGCGAGGGCGAGCTGCTGGTCGTCACCCACCAAGACGCGCCTTGGCTGGCCGAAGACGAGGCATATTTCGTCAGCGACGTGCCGGTGCGGCTGCTCGCCGCCGACGGCCAGTGGCGCGACAACGCGACGACGCGCGAGCTGATCGACGAGCTGGCCCGCCCCAGCACCGAGCTGGGCCAAGACATCCGCGTGGCGGTCCACAGCCGCCTGCTCTCGCCGCTGCTCGACGCCACACTGCTGATGCTCGGCTTGCCGCTGATCGTCTCGCGTGGGGCCAACAACCCGTTCCTGGCGATCGGCCTAGCGGTTGCCGTGATCACGGCGTTTTTCGCGGTCTCGCTCGGCAGCCAGGCCCTCGGCGCCGCCGGCTGGCTCAAGCCGACGCTGGCGGCGTGGCTTCCGCTGATCGTCTTCGCCCCGCCGGCGGCGGCGCTCACGCAGACGATCGACCGCTGAGCCGAATGAGGAAGTCGGATTGCGGATTGCGGAATGACGCGCGGCAGAGCTTCTGCCTAGGGTCAAGCAGCGCAGTCGCGACAGCGCGTCATTCCGCAATCCGAATTCCGCATTCCGCATTCCCATTGCCCCTTTGACGCCGGCGGCCCGCAAGGCCTACCATGGCCGTTTTGCCCCAGCACCTCCGCCTCAAGCTCTCGCCGTGCCCACGACCAAGCAGCTGATCCGCGTCGGCCACAGCCCCGACCCCGACGACGCCTTCATGTTCTACGCCCTCGCCAAGGGGACGATCGACACGGGCGACTACGAGTTCACCCACGAGCTGGTGGACATCGAGACGCTCAACCAGCGCGCCTTCTCGGCCGAGCTGGAGCTCACAGCGATCAGCATCCACGCGTACCCGCACCTGCGCGACAACTACATGATCTGCAACTGTGGCGCGAGCATGGGGGACAACTACGGCCCGATGGTCGTCGCCCGCGAGTCGTTCCCCGTGGCCGACCTGAAGAAGAAGACGATCGCCGTGCCGGGCGAGCTGACCAGCGCGTTCTTGGGGCTGCGGCTCTGCCTCGATTCGGAGTTCGATTACGTCGTCGTGCCGTTCGACCAGATCATCCCGGCCGTGGCGGCCGGTGTGTTCGACGACAAGCCGATCGACGCCGGGCTCATCATCCACGAGGGCCAGCTCACCTACGGCGACCAAGACCTCAAGCTGATCGTCGACTTGGGCGTGTGGTGGCACGACGAGACCGATGACCTGCCGCTGCCGCTGGGCGCGAACGCCATCCGCAAGAACTTGGGCACGGAGTCGATCCTCGAGGTCGAGCGGTTGCTCAAGGAGAGCATCGAGTTCGGCCTCGACAACCGCCAGCCGGCGCTCGACTACGCCCTGCAATACGGCCGCGACCTCGACAACGCCAAGGCGGACAAGTTTGTCGGCATGTACGTGAACGACTGGACCCGCGACTTCGGCGAGAAGGGCCGCGAGGCGGTGCGGCTGTTCCTGAAGCGGGGCTTCGAGGCGGGCGTGCTGCCCGAACTCGTCGAGCCGGAGTTCGTGGGACGCTGACCCTCGGCTAAGCATCAAGCAATGCTTCGGGAGGCGCCTCCGACGCCGATAACGCGCTGCCGTTGTCTATTCGGCTGGCGCGCCGCAATCGGCGTCGGAAAAGCCTCCCACAGCTTGCCCGCTCGCGCGACCGGCCCGGCCCCACACTGGTTGCCCGCCTGCCGCAACGGGGAGATGGGGCCCAGCTTGCTGCGCCGCGGAAGCCCCCTACGGGCATTTATTGACCGAAACAGGCGGTAGCAAGGCGTTTTGGGCGCGATGATTGCTCGTGTGTGGTTGGACTCCCCACCACCACTTAGCAAGACACACTGCCCATGGCCGAAGCCAACCCCGCCGCTGCCGCCGAGAACCTTCCCACCGACGCGGCTGTCGACGCAGCCGCCGAGGATGCCGCCAACGCCGCCGCTGTGGCGAGCGGCGACCCGGACCAGATGCTCGGCGTGGTGCAGTCGAGCCTCGTGGACCTGTGGACCGACTTCCTCGCGCGGCTGCCCTTCCTAGCGGCGGGCGTCGTGGTGCTCTTTGCCGCCTGGGGGGCGTCGTCATTGGCCAAGTCGGCCGTTCGCCGGCTGCTCGCCCGCAGTCGCTTCAAACGTGGCGTGCGCGACCTCGCCCAACAGTTCGCCTCGGTGACGGTGTGGGTGCTCGCCATCATCGTCGCGGCGGTGATCGTCTTCCCCGGCATGACCCCGGCCAAGGTGCTCGCCGGCCTCGGCATCGGCTCGGTCGCCTTGGGGTTCGCCTTCAAAGACATCGTCGAAAACTTCCTGGCGGGCGTGCTCATCCTGTGGCGGTTCCCGTTCGACCCCGGCGACTACATCGTTTGCGGCGACGTCGAGGGACGCGTCGAAGAGGTCACGGTCCGCATGACGCTCGTGCGGCAGACCAACGGCGAGCTGGTCGTGCTGCCCAATGCGCAGCTGTTCAAGGAGCCGGTCACGGTGCGCACCTACGAGCCGCGGCGCCGCTCGACGATCATCGTCGGCGTGTCGTACGACACCGACGTCGATGAGGCCCGCGAGGTGCTGCGCGACGCTCTATCGGGGTGCGAGTCGGTCAGCAGCGACCACCCGGTTGAGATCTTCGCCCAGGAGTACGCCAGCTCGAGCATCAATTTCGAGGTCACCTGGTGGTGCGGCACCACGCCGCTCGACGAGCGGTCGTCGCGCGACGAGGTCGTGTCGGCCACCAAGCGAGCCATGGACACGGCGGGCATCGAGATCCCGTTCCCCTACCGCACGCTCACATTCAAAGAGCCGCTGCCGCTGGAGGGGCGTGAAGATTGCGAGACCGCCGAGAGCTGAGCTAGTCTCCAAGTCGGTCTATGACGCGGTTGCCAGCCACGCTTCGAGCGGTCCAGTATGCCAGCAAACACGCAATGAAGCTGCCTGGGTCATCGCAAGGCTTAAGGGGTAACCCGTTAGGCAAGCCGTCGACCACGGTTACCACGAAGCGCAGCTGCAATCAAACCTACAGAAGAAATCAACAGAGCGCTCGGCTCGGGCACTCTCCTGATTCTCACGTTATCGAGCAAGGCATAAAAATCGCCATTGGAAATCTGCGGCTCCGATACATCGCGAAATACAACCCTGAGACCAGGGTGTATACGGGGTTCACTACCGGGGATCACCCGGGGGCTGAATTCGAAAGAGTATCGACCGAAGTGCGATTGATCCGCCTTGGTGTCTAGAACCACAGAGTTGCTGTCGCTGACAATTTGGTGCAAAAGTATCGGGCCATGCAGCACAGGCCCAGCAAATGTGGCCTCGACCCACACCTCCAGTCGGGCCGTTCCGGAAGATGGAGCGGTTGCATACTTTGCGAAATCAAAAGAAAGCGAGAAAACGACATCTTCGGGCCGCCCTTCCGTGAAACGCCCAATAAACAAATCATGCCATATAATGGCGTCTCTCGGGCGGCCCTCGATTCCGAAAGCCAAGGCGTACATGCCTTCACTGGCCCCGTAGAGGTCTGTCCTTTCTAGATTCGCATCAATAGAGCTCCACGTTCTCGGGTAGCCACCTAACTCGAAGGCATTTTCAAACCCACCGCTGAGACGGACATACTCACCGATCGCGATGTCATCGGCCAAAGCGGCGTGCGCAGTCATGCACACGGCGACAAAGAAAACCCGCTGTAACGCCGAAGAGAGCATGGGGCCAGTCCTAGATCATGGGCGGCGAAAAGATTGCTCGGCTGTTCTAACACCGGCTTGTTATAACACGGGGATAGGCAAACTCAATGATCTGCCTAGATCTCTGCCACAGGTTTCTGCCCCCCTGCTTTGTACCTAATCGCCCGAAGGAACATCTCGCTTCCAGTCGTCCAGATGCACCTCGACCGACCGATACCCGCGGAACGTGTTGATCACCGGGCGGAAGGCGATCGACAGCGGGCCGTCGACACGCAGCAGGGCCTCCTCCCAGTCGCCGCCGCCGAAGGCGACCGCGCGCAACTTCACGCCGTGCTGCTCCAGGTCGAGCGACAGGTGGCGGCCGGCGCCCCCCATGCGGCGCGGCGGGCCCGCCATGCGGACGTCGCTCGTGCAGAGTGTCGGCCGGCGGTTGCCGTGGCCGAACGGCGCGAGGCGCTCGATCTGGCTCACCGCCTGATGCGTTAGCGCCGAGAGCGGGGTCTCGGCGTCGATCTGGATCTCGGGGCCGCCGTTCTCTTCGCCCAGAGCCCGCTCGGCGTACGCACAGAAAGCGACCCGGAACGCTTCGACGTTCTTCTCCTGCACCCGCAGGCCGGCGGCCGCGGCGTGGCCGCCGTGGCTCTCCAGGTGCTCGGTCGCGTGGGCGAACGCCTCGTGCAGGTTGAACCCGGGGATCGAGCGGCCCGATCCGATGCCCGGCTTCACGCCCAGCTCGTCGAGCGAGACGACAACGACCGGCTTGTGGTACTGCTCGGCGAGCTTGCCGGCGACGATGCCGATCACGCCCGGGTGCCAGCCGTGGCCGGCGAGCACGAGCGCCGGGTCGGTCTCGGGCCGGCAGCGTTCCTTGGCCTGCTTGCGGGCCGCCAGCAGCACGCTCCGCTCCAAGGTCTTGCGGGTCTCGTTCAGCTCGTCGAGATAATCAGCCAGCTCGGCGGCGCGCTCGGGCGAGTTGGTGGTGAGCAGTTCGACACCCAGCTCCGCCTGCCCCAGCCGCCCGGTGGCGTTCAGCCGCGGGCAGATCGAGAACGCCAGGTCCTCGCAGCCGAGCTCCGGCGTGCGGGTCAGCTGGGCGACACGCTCCAGCTCCTTGAATCCCACGGTGGGATGATGACGCAGGGCCGCCAGGCCGTTGCGCACGAGGATGCGGTTCTCGTCGATGAGCGGCACGACATCGGCCACGGTGCCGATCGCCGCGAGGCCGACGGCCTGCATCAGGAACCGCCGCATCGGCTCGCTCACGCGTTTCGCTTGGCTGGCGTGTTGGCAAAGGGCCCAGGCGACCTTGAGCGCCACGGCCGCGCCGCACAGCCCTGGGAACGGGTAGTCGGAGCCCGGCAGGCCGGGGTGGACCACCGCCGCGGCGTCGGGCAGGCGGTCGGCCATCTGGTGGTGATCGGTCACGATCAGCTGCAGGCCGAGCTCCTTGGCGAGCTTCGCCTCTTCGATGCTGGCCACGCCGCAGTCGACCGTGACGATCGTCTCGGCGCCCTCGGCGGCGAGGGTGCGGATCGCTTCGACGTTCAGGCCGTAGCCCTCGTCAAAGCGGTGCGGCATGTAGAGCCGCGCCTCGGCGCCGAGCACCTTGAAGCAGCGCAGCATGATCGCCGAGGAGGTCATGCCGTCGGCGTCGTAGTCGCCGTAGACGACGATCCGCTTCTTGCCGGCAACGGCGCGGTGGAGCAGCTCGGCCGCCAGCGTGGCGCCGGGCAAGAGATCCGGGTCGCGGAGGCCGGTGAGCTTGGGCTCGAGAAAGTCGAGCGCGATCGCCGGGTCATCGATCCCGCGGGCGACCAGCAGCTGGGCGACGACGGCCGGCAGCTTGGCGGCCGATTGCAGGGCGGCGATGCGCGCGGGGTCGTGCGTCGCGAGTCGCCACCGCTTGGCCATCCCAATCCTGCGGTCTCAGAAACATGAACCGCCAAGACGCCAAGAGCGCCCAAGGCGATTAGACAAGAAGAACGTGACTCGAAAATCGCCGTCCAATCCACCGCTGCGCGTCTTGGCGCACTTGGCGTCTTGGCGGTTCCCCCCTGTCTTACTTCTTCTTCTCGATGTGCAGCGTGTGCTTGCGCAAACGCGGGCAGAACTTCTTGAGCTTGAGCTTCTCCCCGCCGAGCTTGCGCCGGACGGTGTAGTTGTAGTCGCCGGTTTCCTCGCAGACGAGGAACACGCTCTCGACCTTCTTCTTACGCTTGCCGCCGGATTTGGCCATCGTGCTAGACGGGGTTGGGGTCTGGAAGTTACGGGTGCTCGGTAAAGGGGTAGCCCCACAAGATAGCGAATCGGCCCCCGGGGCGGAAGAGGTAAGGAAATAAGCCCCAAATCAAGGGGTTGCGGGCCCGCCCAGAGTCACGCCTGCAAGGCGAGACAGCTCAGGGACGGGGCTGCCCGTGCGATTGCCCGCACCTGCGGCTTCACGTAACCTGAGAGGGCCGTTCACTCCTCCATTAATCACGAGGCTCGCATGCTCTCCAGAACCCTCGCCTTGGCGGTAGCGTTCGTCACTGTCACCTCGCCCCTGGAATGGACCCCCGCCTACGGTCAAGAAAACTCCGCCGAAGCCCAGCTGCTCGAGCAGATCGAGTCGCTGCGAACCGAGGTCGCCCGGCTCAACGAGAACGTCGAACGGCTCGAGAGTCGATTCGGGCAGTCCGAGCCTAGTGCGAGCGACTTCTCGCCGGTTTTGCTGACCATACGCACCGAAGAAGGTCGCCCGCTTAGCGGAGTGCGGGTGCGGATGACTTCGAGAGGGAGCGACGGCCGCCGTGTCGAAGCCACCGGCCTTTCGGACGACAAAGGCACGCTCTTGTCGCGGAACCTGCCTTACGGCAGGTACACGCTCGCTCTCACCGAGCCAACCGGCTGGTATGCACGGGTCAACTCGTTTCTGGTCGAGCCGGGCAAGGCGGCGCGGCATGAAATCGTCGCGCCTGACCCTACGGCCAAGGCGACCCTGACTATCAGCAGCGCCATCCGCCGCGAGGCGTTCGAGGGGCTCCGCTTCGGGACGCTGAAACGCCGCGAGTCGATGTCCATTTTAACCACCTACACCCCCGAGCCTTCTGGCGACCAGACATCGAGGTTCGATTCTTTCCCCACGATCGCCGCCGGCCTGCAGGAAGTCGGCGCGTTGGCCAGGGTGTACGTGTCGCAAAAGGTCGATCAAACCGATGGCAAGCCGCTCCTTTGGAGCCAAGAGAATAACACGCAGCGGCTGCTGCTCACCAACGAGGGAGTGCGTCGCGTCGAGAAAATCGAGGGGGCGACCGTATCGCTCTCCCGCTCACCCGACGCCGTTTTCTTTGTTCAAACATCGAACTTCGGAAGAGAAACGTACTCGGTGGGGCACCACTTGGTCGACGCTTCAGATCACCTCGATTCGCTGGAGATCACTATTTCAGCCGGCGACGTCCATCTGCAGATCGAAGAGTTGGTTGCCCGTGCCGAAGGCCGGGTGCTCGGGGCGCTCGGCTTCGGACGAGACGATGACCCTTCGCGGGTGTGGCTCGGGACCACGCTGAACAAAGGTACGCAGTGGTCGAACAAGGCCCTCTCAACCGCTGGCTGGCGGCCGCGATCAACATCCAGCGTCGGGGGAGGATATTCTCTGCTTGAGAAGACGATCAACCTCGCCGCCGGCGAGGCGCGCCAATTGACGGTCCAGTGAGGTGACGATCCAGTCACGTTCCCCCTGAGCCGCTCGAGGCCGCATCACCCGGCAGGTTCGATCGTCACGGCCACTCGGGCTCGCGGTCGCCGAGGTGCGCGTTGAGCCCCTCCTTGGCCGCCTCCGTGGTGCGGGCCATCGCGCTGGCGATGGCGCCATTGCTGAGCTGCGTGGCGAGCTGCTCGCCGATCGTCTCCCACAACAGCCGCTTGGTCAGCTGCACGGCCTCCGGCGCCGCCTGAGCGGCTTGGTTTCCAACCTCCGACGCCCGGGCCCACACCAAGTCGGCTCCGACCAGCTCGTGGTAAACGCCGATGCGGTGGGCCTCTTCGGCCGAGATCGTCTCAGAAGTGAGCAGCAGCCGGGCCGCTGCGCCGGCGCCGAGGCGCCACGCCAGCAGCGGCGCCGCCACGCCCGCCACCACGCCGCGTCGCGGTTCGGGGAAGCCGAAGCCCGCGCCGGGGCAGCCGACGGCCACGTCGCTGGCCAGCACCAGGCCGGCGCCCCCCGCCTCGGCGGGGCCGCTCACCGCGGCGACGATCGGCTTGGGCAGTTCGAGCATCGCGGCCACGAGGTCGCGGTACTCCTCGGCCTCGGCGCCCCAGCGTGCGAGGTCGTCGGCCGGGTTCGTGCTCTCGGCGGCTTGCTCCCCCACGTCGCGCCCCAGGCAGAACGCCTCGCCTCGCCCGGTGAGCACGACCGCCCGCACCCGTTTCTCGCGGTAAAGATCGTCGAGCGCCGTGCGCAGCTCGGCGATCATCGCTCGGGTGAGCGCGTTGCCGTGGTCGGGCCGGCCGAGGGTCACGGTGCCGACGGGGCCATCGACCCGTACTTCGATTGCGTCGCTAGGCATGATCATGGTTTGAAGCATACCGCCAGGGCACAAATCGGACCACGGCTCGCCATCACTACTCGTCGAGCCACTCGGCGGCCGGGCGTTCGTCAACCGCGGTGACGAAGCGCTCCGCCACCAGGGTGATGGGCCAGTCTTCGTGCTCGGGTTGTGCGGGAGATACTGTGACAGCCGGCGCGTTCGGATCGAGCGCCAAAGCGTCGTGCAGCCGCTCGCAAAACGCCGCCAGGCGATCAGAGTCGTCGCAGGCGAGCGTGAGGTGATCCGCCGTGGGATGTTCGGTCGTTACCCCCGCGTTGCTCGCTTCGTGGGCGATCCACGCGGTGAGCGGGCCGGCGTCCTCACCGGACGGCGGCGTGAGTTCGACCGTATAGCGGCGGGTGTAGCGGACAAGGCCGTGGCGATTGCCGAAATCGACTGGCGGCGACGGCCCGTCGTAAGGCGTCGTGGCCGACACGCCCGGGCCGCCGAGCCGCACCGCGCCGTCGGCGTCGCACTCGATCGTCGTCGGCGGCGCCGAAGGGTCGGGGCGCGCCCAGGGCGTGTCCGTATCGATGCGAACCGCGGCGCTGGCAAGTTGGGCGTCGGGCGCCCCGTTGGCGGGCCACGCGAACGCCTCGCTCGCCGCCGCGATCGCGAGAGTCGCCGCGTCGGCCGCACCAACGACCACCACCTGGGCCGAGGTGTGGAGCCCCTGGGCGATCGGCTCGGGGGGCAGCGGGGCCCACGCCGCCTCGGGCGGGCCGGGCCCCCTCAGGAGCCGATCGGCCAATTCCGTATTTGCCCCGGGGGCGCCGACTCCGAACAATTCGTCGACGCGGCCGATCAGGTTCGAGCCGCGCACCACGGCGACGCAGGGCAAGGCGGCGCCGTCGGCGGGACAAGCGGTGGCGAGCGCTTCGGCGATCGCCCGCGCCGCCCGCCTTTCGGAGCCAGGGCCGGCTGACACCATGAGCCGCAGGTCGCCCTGCAAGAAGAGCCGCGCGGCCAGCCGCCGCGTCATCTCGGCAAGGCCCGCGCAGAGGCGCGGGGCGTCGCTCACTTGTCTGCCGTTGCGCCACAGGTCCGCCACGGCGTAGTCCACGCGGCCGGCGGCGATCCGCGCATCGGCGTTCGCCTGGAAGGCGAGCGATACGGCGTTGGCTACGCGGAGCGTTTTCAAGCGGTTTTGGTCTGGCTGGGGGGTGGGTTGGATAGCGGCAACACGTGGCGAAAAGGCGACATCCGGGCGGCGGGCGTGGCAAAACGTCAACCGTACGGCCCCTCGTTGGGAGCCGCATGGGCGGGCCCGCAGGCGACTTAACTCCTAATCCATAAGCAGTTTGCGACGAAGTGTCCAGCCTGAGCCGGCCTCTTGGCGCGGGGCGTGCTTTAAGGCCCTCCACGACTAAGCGACCCCATCAGCGCGACGCCGTCACCACGACGCACACCAAACGACACCCCGGGAGGATCCGCCAGTGCCCAGCACCCGCCAGCCGAAAGCCATGCCCGGAAAGTCAAAGAACTCAGCCTCGAAGAGCCGTGGCGCCAAAGGGGCCGCCGCCCAGCGTCCGGCCGCCAGCGATGCTCCCGTCGATTCGCACGACGAGATCGACGGACCGGAGCTCTCGCCCGAAGGCGACACCGACGCCGAGGGCTCGGCGTCGCACATCGACGACCCCGTGCGGATGTACCTGATGCAGATGGGCGAGATCCCGATGCTCACCCGCGACGAGGAGGTGTCGGCCGCCAAGGAGATCGAGGCGTCCCGCACGCACTTCCGCCGCACGATGCTCTGCAACGACTTCATGCTCCGCGGCGCCTTGGACCTGCTGGAGAAGGTGCAACGCAAAGAGCTGCGTTTGGACCGCACGATCGAGATCTCGGTGACCAACACCGCGGAGAAGAAGCGGGTGCTCAAGCGTCTCGAGCCGAACCTCGTGACGATCCGCCAGCTGCTCAGCGAGAACGACGCCGACTTCCTGGCCGCGGTCGACACGTCGACCACGCCGGCTCAGCAGCGCACCGCCTGGCGCCGGCTGGTGTCGCGTCGGAACAAGATCGTGCGGCTTGTCGAGGAGATGAACCTGCGGTTGCAGCGTCTGCTGCCGCTGATGGAGCAGCTGCACGAGATCGGTCACCGCATGGCGACGATCCGCGAGCAGCTCGACTCGCCCGAAACGCTGCTCGGCGATCGCCACGCCGAAGAGCTGCGTCATGAGCTGCGTTACCTGATGCGGATCTCGATGGAGAGCCCCTCGACGCTGGCCCGCCTGGTGGCCCGCACCAAGGAACGTCGCGGACGCTACGACGCCGCCAAGCGGCGCCTGTCGGCCGCCAACCTACGGTTGGTGGTGTCGATCGCCAAGCGTTACCGCAACCGCGGCCTGAGCTTCCTCGACCTGATCCAAGAGGGCAACACCGGCCTGATGCGGGCCGTCGACAAGTTCGAGCACGCCCGCGGTTACAAGTTCAGCACCTACGCCACGTGGTGGATCCGCCAGGCGATCACCCGGGCGATCGCCGACCAGAGCCGCACGATCCGCCTGCCGGTTCACATGATCGACACGATGAGCAAGATCCGTGCGGTGACCGCCGAGTTCGTGCAGGAGTACGGCCGCGAGCCGAGCGCCGACGAGGTAGCCGACATCACGGGCCTGTCGATCGACGACGCGGCCTGCATCCTGAAGATGACCCGCCAGCCCCTCTCGCTCGACCAGCCGGTCGGCGACCACGAGGACAACTACTTCGGCGAGTTCCTCGAGGAGCACCGCGTCGACGACCCGCTGTACGACGCCAACCTCGACATGCTCAAGTCGCGTTTGGAAGACGTGATGGCCGAGCTGAGCTACCGCGAGCGGGAGATCATCAAGCTCCGCTACGGCCTGACGGACGGCTACAGCTACACGCTCGAAGAGGTCGGCAAGATCTTCTCGGTCACCCGCGAGCGGGTCCGGCAGATCGAGTCCAAGGCGGTCCGCAAGCTCCAGCAGCCGTACCGGTCGCGGAGCCTGGCGAGCTTCCTGGACGGGGTCGAGATGCCGGTTGAAACCGTCTGATCGACGCCCCGCGGGCGACGGCGAGGGCGGGAACGCACGCCTTGGGACGGGAAAAACCCATCCTGGGCCCATCGCCCCGGTTCGCGGGACCGAATTACTTGGTTTACCTCGCTTTCCTGGTTATTCTGAACTGACTAGGAGCCCCGCCCTGGCGGCCGCCCGCACGCCCCCTCCCGGGCCGCAGCCGGACACCGCTCGCTAAGCGACTCCTCCCGTTCAGAAGAGCCTTCACTCTCTCTCGAAAGAATCGGAACCGAGAAGATGACCCACCGGACGATTTTCTACTTGTTGATGGCCGCCGGCGTGGCGGTGTTCGGGCTGCTGCAATCGTCGCACGCCGACACCCCTCACGCCGTCCCCTCTCAATCAGAGCAGGCCGAGCCAACCATCGAAGCCCCTGTCGAGGGCGAAGAGCCCGCTGCGCAGGAGCAAGAGCAGGAGCAAGCCGCTCCGACCGAAGAGCTGGCCGACGACTCGACCGAGTCCAATGAGCCGATCGACCTGTTCGACGCGATCGACTCGGGCGACTTGTCGGTCAAGTTCATCGCCAAGAGCTCGAGCCGCGCCCGCGTGATCGTTGAGAACCACACCGACACGCCGATCGATATCCAGTTTCCCAAAGCCTTTGCCGGCGTGCCGGTGCTCGCCCAGTTTGGCGGCGGTGGCGGCGGCGGCCGGGGCGGTGGCGGCGGCGGCTTAGGCGGCGGCGGTGGCGGCGGACAGAGCGTCGGTGGCGGCGGCGGTGGCGGCGGCGGCGGTGGCCGTGGCGGCGGGCAATTCAGCATCGCCCCGGACAGGACCACCAAGATCGACGTTCCCGTGCTCTGCCTCGACCACGGCAAAGCCGACCCCACAAGCAGCAAGCCTTACAAGATGGTTCGCGCCGAGGACCACGTGACTCAGCAGGGCGTGATCCCGCTGCTCGAGGCGTTCGGCCGCGGCGAACTGCAGCACGGCGCCGCACAGGCGGCGGTTTGGAACCTCAACAGCGGCGTCTCGTGGTCCGAGCTGGCGGCCAAGCTCACCGGTACGGTCCGCAGCTTCGTCCGCAACCCGTACTTCACCCGCTACGAGATCGAGGCCGGAATGGCATACGCCGGCGAGGCCCTGCGACGCGACGCGACGCGTGAGCGCAGCTACCCGATCGACGAAGAGCCGCTCGTTGGCGCCGAACGGAGCCGCGCGAACCTCGACGCCGAGGAGATCCGCGTCGACGAACCGGAGTCGATCGACGTCGAAGCCGACGCCACAGAATCGGCCCCTGCCGAGGCGGAGGCCCCGACGGGTGAAGCCGAGACCAGTGAGTCCGCCGAAGAGCCTGCCAACGAGGAAGCGGCGGTCGATACGCCCAACGAAGAAGAGCAGCCGGCCGCGGCCAACTGATCTCCCCTCTCGGCAAGAATCAAGCATCGCAAGCCGCCCCACGCCCAAGCGTGGAGCGGCTTTTTTACTTGCTGGGGCGCGCGCTGCTTGGCCAGGACGCCACCGCTCTGAGCCTCAGCCGCTGACGTACTCGTTCGTCATGCAATGGTCGATGTGCCGCAGCGTGCGGTCGACCCGGCTGCGGAGTTCGCCGAGGCACGTTTCGACCGAATCGAGGTCGCCCTCCTTAGCGAGGTTCTCGATGTGCATCGAGGTTTCCTGAACGGCGATCAGCGAGACGTTCGACGCGGCGCCCTTGAGCTGATGCGCGTAATCTTGCACCTTCTTCGGGTCGCGGTTGCGCTGCGCTGTCTCGAGGCCGCTGAGGCATTCGTCCATCGACTCGCGCATCGTGCTGAAGATGTCCTCCAAGAACTCGGGCTCGATGCCGAGTCGCTCCTGCAGGTCCTCGGCGTCGAAGAGAAGCGTGTCGTCGTTGGTTTCGGGAGTGGTGGTTTCCATGGCGTGGCCTTCGTTGGGCTCATCGGCTGCGATGCGTGTGGCGTGCTCGCGAAGAACCTCGATGAGCACCTCTTTCTTGACTGGTTTGGTGACATAGCCATCCATGCCCGCCTTGAGGCAAGCGTCGCGGATGCTGCCCAACGCGTTGGCCGTCAGGCCGATGATCGGAACCCGACGCTGGGCCGCCCAGGGCAGCTCGCCCGCTTGCTCCATCCGGCGGATCTCCTCGGTCGCCTCGATCCCGCCCATCTCGGGCATCTGGCAGTCCATTAGCACCAGGGTGTATTCCCCCGCGCGCAGACACTCGATCGCCTCGAGCCCGTTGCTCGCCACGTGGACCGTATAGCCTGAGCCCTCGAGCATCCGCTGAGCGACCATCTGGTTGACGTGGTTGTCCTCCGCCACGAGCACGTCGGCCGCGAAGCGCTGCGTGGGGGGAGCGACGGGCGGCTGGGCGTGGCCGTTGGTGCGAATCGGCCTGGCGTCTGAGGAGCCGGCTTCTGGGTCCGTATGGTAGGCGTCGGGGTCCGCTTCGAGAGTGGCGTGCAGCTCGTTCATCATCGTGTCGAAAAGCCGGCTCTGACGCACCGGCTTGGTCATCGCGCAGTGGATGCCGCACTCCGCGAGCTCCTCCTGGGTGAGCAAGCCGCAACTGCTCGAGAGCATCACGATCCGCAGGTGGGCGAGTTCCTCGCGTCGCTGGATCTCCAGCGCGACATCGCGGCCGTCCATGCCCGGCATGTTGTAGTCGAGCAGCATGACGCGGAACGGCCGTCCGCCCTGCTGGGCCTCCATCAGTTGCGAGGCCGCTTGGTTCGGGTCGTCGCATTCGACGGGCTCCATGCCCCACGAGCGGAGCTGGCGGGACAGGATCTCGCGGTTGGTCCCGTTGTCGTCGACGATCAGCACCCGGGTGTCGGGCAGTCGCGACATGAGCGTGTCGATCGCGGCCTGTCCGTGGTCGGGCAGCTGAGCGGTGCGGAGCGGCAGTTCGAAGGAGAACGACGACCCGCGGCCGAACTCGCTGTCGACCCGCATCGATCCCTTCATCAGGTTCACGAGCTTGCCGCAGATAGCCAACCCGAGGCCGGCGCCGCCGAACTCGCGTGTCGTGGAGGTGTCGGCCTGGGTGAACGCCTCGAACAAGCGATCGCAATCGTCCGGCTTGATGCCGA
Organism: Pseudobythopirellula maris; assembly: GCF_007859945.1. Lineage (GTDB taxonomy): Bacteria > Planctomycetota > Planctomycetia > Pirellulales > Lacipirellulaceae > Pseudobythopirellula > Pseudobythopirellula maris. The sequence goes on from NZ_SJPQ01000002.1 coordinate 193,655, forward strand.
TGCCGGTGTCTTCGACCGTGAAACGGATCTGCTCGCCCTGCTTGCGCACCAGCAGGTTCACCTCGCCCTCGCTGGTGAACTTCAGCGCGTTGCTCACAAGGTTGATGATCACCTGACCGATCCGCTCCGAATCGCCCACGTAGCCGTCGGGCACTTCGGGGCCGACCTCGCAGTTCAGTTCGATGCCCGCCAGGTGCGCCTGGGTGGCGAAGCGTTCGGCGATCGATTCGGTCATCTCACGCAGGCTGAAGGGCGTTTCCTCCAGATCGATGCGTCCCGCCTCGATCTTGGAGAAGTCCAGCACGTCGCTGATGACCGACAGCAGCGCGTCCGCGCTGCCGCGAGCGACGCCCACGTAGTGCGACACCTGCTCGCTCATCCGCTCGCCCCGCAGCAGGTCGAGCATGCCGATCACGCCGTTCAGGGGCGTTCGTATCTCGTGGCTCATGTTGGCCAAGAACTCGTTCTTGGCGTCGCTGGCGGAGCGGGCCGCTTCGACCTCGGCGTGCATCGAGCGTTTGCAGTCGCTCACGTCGTGCACGGTCCCGATCCAGCAGACCAACTCGTCCTCGGCGTCGCGCACCGGGATGAGACTCTCCAGGAGCCACGCCTCGCCGCCATCGGCCAGCGTGACGTGGGTCTCGAAGTCGGTCACTCGCTGTTTATGCGCCAACGCGTTGCGGTACACGGTTTCCGCTTTGTTGCCGGTGAGCCAAGGCGCGTCGTCGCGGCCCAGGAACTCTTCTTCGCTCGTGGCGTGTAGGGTCTTGAGCATCGCGGCGTTCACCGAGACGATCCGCCCCTCGTGGTCGCGTTGGTAGACGCCCACCCCGGCGTTCTCGAGCACCGCGTTCAGACGCAGCGTTCCCGAGTCGCAAAGCTCGGCGCCGCCCCCCGCGCGCTGAGACTGGGCCCGGCGTACGCGGGCCGTCGCCTCGATCGCGAAGAGCCCGCCTAGCAGGATCGGCGCCGGCGCGGCCCAAGCGCCTTTGCCAGAAGCCAACAACGCCAACGACGAGAACGCCGTCAGCACGACCAGCGCCCCTTGGTAACGGCGACGCATCGATCGTTCGAACAACGCTTCGGACGAATCGCCCGTCGCGTTGTCGAGCAGTGTCGGGCCGAGGCGATGGGGTTCGCTCATGTTAAAACCAACTTGCGTGATGACTGGAAAGCCGCTGCAATGGCGGGCCCTGAGGCCACGCAAGGATTGCGGCTCTGCAAGTCTTGTTCACCGGTCGGCGCACCACGGCGCGAGCGACGCGAGTTCGGCATGCCGTGCCTGGGGTCTTCTCGTCAGCACCGGTCCAACCGGTGCAACACGCACGATGAGACCATTCGTTGCAGGTCTCTCCGCCCTGCCCTTCATAAAGCAACAACGGCAGTTGGCAGGAACATCAGCCGCGTTGGCGATGGGCCCGGGGCAAGACCGCCCCGCAGAGAGACGCCAAGAGCCCCAGGGCCGCTGGCTCGGGCACGGCCGCCGACACGGCGCTCGCCGTCGCCCCGTGATAGTGATCTCGCCAAACCGTGAAGTCGGCCGCGTCGACCACGCCGTTGGCGTTGCCGTCGGCCGCCAGCTGGTTGGTCGACCCGTAGGTGTCGACCCACGCGGCGTAGTCCTCCACACCAACCGTCCCATCGCCGTTGTAGTCGCCCGGGACGGCGGTCGCGGTGAGCGACACGGTCCACTCGATCTGCTGCTGGAAGCCTGCCGGATCGAGCCGGATCAGGTCGAGCACGCCTCCCGCGAAGGCGTGATCGAGGGCGTTGTCGTAAGCCAACGCCCGCACGGTGTGCTCGCCCGCGGCGAGTCCCCAGTGCTGCGGGTCGAACTCACTGCCCTGGGCGCCCTCGACGATCGTGTCGTCCACGTACCAGTCGACGGCGATCACGGTGGGGTCGATTACTTCGACCCACAGCGTTTCGGGATCGAGCAGCGGCGTGAGATTCGACAGGTGGTCGTCGATCGGGTCGACCTGGGCGTAGATCGCCTCGATGATCGCCTCGCGCGAGACCGCGTCGTACGGCTCGTCGAGCGAGCGCATCTTGCTGTCGCGCGAGGGGCGGTAGACGTCGGTTGCGTAGTAGCGGGCCCCCTCGTAGACGCCGATGTCGAGGTCCGAACCGCGTGGGTCGTCGAAGCCGAGCCACCGCTCCCACTTCTGGCCCGTGGGGTCGATGGTCACGTTCACCTCGCTCGGCTCGCCAAACGGGAACGGGTCGTCGTGGCTGACGTACTCGTCGGCCAAGTCGGCGAAGGCGTGGCCCACCTCGTGCAGCGCAATCTCGTGGGCCTGTGGGTTCGCCCCGGCAAAGGTGGCCCAAGAGCCGCCCGAGCCGCCGTACTTCGCGTCGTTGACCGTCGTGTACCGCATGTCGGCCGTCACGCCCGTGCCGGCTAGCGCATCGCCGAGTGCGGCGTTGGCCTTGGACGTGCTCACTGTGAGCAGCCGCTCGATGTCGTTGGCGTAGTACTTCGCGTCGAGCGCCGTGTCTCGGAAGACGCCCTCGGGCGGCTTGTCGGCGCCCGACTCGTTGCTGACCACCTCGACCTGGTGGACGTTGAAGAAGTTCTGGTACCGCGGAAACGGATCGGCCAACCCGCCGGCTGCGGAGCCGCCGCCGAAGAGGTAGTCGAGATAGCTCCCAACGTGGTCGTCGAACAGCCCCGCGTCGTGGTCGGCCTGGGTGTAGCCGTCGCCGAGGAAGACGATGTCGACGCGGTTGGCCGGGTCGCCCGTCTGGACGAGCGTCGTCAGCTGCGCGAACGCCGTCCGCGCGGCGCCCCCCGCCAAGAGCGTGAGCGCAAAGCAAGCCAGTGTGAAGAACCGTGGGTGTCGCATCGGTGGTGGTCCCGGCCAGCGCCGCCCCGTGGCGGCCGATAAGCAGGGACCATCCTACAACGCCTACTTGCCCTTGTCGTCCTCGCCGGTCTCGAGAACCGCGAGGAAGGCTTTTTGCGGGATGTCGACCTGGCCGATCGACTTCATCCGCTTCTTGCCCTCTTTCTGCTTCTCCCAGAGCTTGCGCTTGCGGCTGATGTCGCCGCCGTAGCACTTGGCCGTGACGTTCTTGCGCATCGCGCTGATCGTCTCACGCGCCAGGATGCGCGTGCCGATGCCCGCCTGGAGCGGAACCTCGAACATGTGGCGGGGGATCTCGCTCTTGAGCTTCTTGATCACGGCCCGGCCGCGGGTCTCCGCGTCGCGACGGTCGCAGACGATCGACAGCGCGTCGACCCGGTCGCCCTTGACCAGCACGTCGAGCCGCACGAGGTCGCCCTCCTCGTAGCCCTTGATCTCGTAATCCATCGTGCCGAAGCCGCGGGTGATGCTCTTCAGGCGGTCGTGCATGTCGTACACCACCTCGGCGAGCGCCAGGTCGTAGACCAGCATCGCGCGGGTGGGCGAGAGGTACTCTTGGCGGATGAACTCGCCGCGGCGGTCGGCGCACAGCTTCATGATCCCGCCGATGTACTCGGTCGGCATCACGAAGCTCACCCGCACGATCGGCTGCTCGAACTTCTCGATCTCGCCCTGGTCGGGCACGCGCGTGGGGGTGTGGACCTCGAGCTCCTCGCCGTCCTTCTTCGTGATGCGGTACGTCACGTTCGGCGCGGTCTGCACCAGGTCGATGTCCGACTCGCCCTCGAGTCGCTGCTGCACGATCTCCATGTGCAAGAGGCCCAAGAAGCCGCAGCGGAAGCCGAAGCCGAGGGCGTCGCTTGTTTCGGGCTCGAACACGAAGCTGGGGTCGTTCACTTTGAGCTTCGAGAGCGCGTCGCGCAGCTCCTCGAAGTCTTGGCCGTCCGACGGGTAGAGCCCGCAGAAGACCATCCGTTTGGGCTCCTCGTAGCCGGGCAGCGGCTCGGCCTGTTCGCCGTGGGCGGCGGTGAGCGTGTCGCCGATGTGGACCATGTCGAGCGACTTGATGTTGCAGATCACGTAGCCCACCTGGCCGGCGGAGAGGCGGTCGCGCTTCGTGCGGGCCGGGGCCAGTTGGCCGATCTCCACCACGTCGTGCGTGCTGCCCGCCTGGAGGAACTTGATCTTGTCCCCCTTGCGTATGGCGCCGTTCATCAGCCGCACGTAGACGATCGCGCCGCGGTAGTCGTCGTAAACGCTGTCGAACACCATCGCCTGGAGCGGCGCCTCGGGGTCGCCGGTGGGCGCCGGCACGCGCTTGATCACCGCGTCGAGCACCTGGTCGCAGTGGAGGCCGGTCTTCGCGCTGCAGCCGATCGCCTCGCTGGCGTCGAGGCCCAGCGTCTGCTCGATCTCTTCCTTCACCTCGTCCGGGCGGGCGTGGACCAGGTCGATCTTGTTGAGCACCGGCACGATCTCCAGATCGTGCTCGATGGCGTTGTAAGCGTTGGCCACGGTCTGCGCCTCAACGCCCTGAAAGGCGTCCACGAGCAGCAGCGCCCCCTCGCAACAGATCAGCGACCGCGACACCTCGTACTGGAAGTCGACATGGCCCGGCGTGTCGATCAGGTTGAGCTCGTACTCCTGGCCCTCGTGCACGTAGAGCATGCTCACGGCGCGGGCCTTGATCGTGATGCCGCGCTGCCGCTCGAGATCCATGTCGTCCAGCAACTGCTCTTTCATCTCCCGCTTGCTGACCGTGGCCGTCACCTCCAGCAGCCGGTCGGCGAGGGTGCTCTTGCCGTGGTCGATGTGGGCGACGATCGAGAAGTTGCGGATGAACTGCGGGTCGACCAAGCCGCCCTTGCGGCGCAGCGACTTCGGTTTCGAGGCGGGAGTGGCGGGGGCGTCGGCCATAGGGGGCGGGGTCGGCGGAGGGGGGGCGTGCGTCGAACGGGGGGGCAGAGCGGCCCCCACCCAGCCAGGCCGGGGACCGCGAACTCCCCATTGTCACCGCCCAGGGCCGGCTTAGGAAGGGCGTTTTACCCCTCGCCCGCAACTACCGAAGAAATCCGTAGGCGCCGCCCAGCACCTCGCAAAACGCGATAAGCAGCACGAGAACCACACCGGCGTGGTGCAGCCAGTCGCGACCCGTGCGTCTTTCCCGCCACCCGAGCACTCCGTAGGTGAGCACCGCGATCGACCCCACCACCAGCGACGAGACCAAGTGAGCCGGCCAAAACCAGGGGCGCCAGGCACCTTGCAACGCCCACAACTGCATCAGCGCCAAGGCAAGCAGGACGACCCCGCCCAGCGCGATCGGCGCCTTCCAGACCGCGCGGGTACGCATCACGAATGCGAAGACAAAGGCGTTTATCCCGATCGTCGCGCAGAGCAAGAGCCTCTCGCTGTGCCACATTATGAAAAAATCGGGAGACGTGAAATCGAAACGCCCCCCGATAGACCCGAGCCGCTGCGCCTGCCGCCAAGCTAAGCAGGACCGACATCCCCAGGAACAGCAGAAGCCAATGCCCCGGCGCTGTCGGGAAACTCCACGCCCCGCGGCGCCGTTCCCAGAGAACGATCCCAAAGAACGATCCCCATCCCCGCCGCGGCGCAGCCGTACAGCAGCGACACCACCGTGAACCGCGCTTCGAAGTAGAGGCGATTGTACCCGGCCGGCGGGTCCCGCTCGACAACACCCATGTGGCAAGCAAGCACGACAGCGCAGCTGGCGCCCACGAAAAGCAGATGCCCGATCCGCAGGCGGTAGGGCGGCGGCACGACGGGCGGCTCTTCGGTCACGACTTCCATGCGTCGGGTCTAGCAAACCGGCTAGGACTGCCACTAACACAAAAACGCGGATGGCCCCCACCGGGGGCCATCCGCGTCGATCTGCGTAAATCAGTGGCTGAGTCCGTCAGACGCCCGCCAGCTCGGCCCGCTTCTCGCCGATCTTTGCGATCAGCTTCTTCTGCGGGTCGGCGAACTTCTTGAGGCCCTCTTCCATCAGGGTCTTCTCTAGGTGGGCGAAGTCGACCTTCGCGTCGATGTCGGCCAAGACATCAGCCGGCGGCAACTGGTCGACCTTCTTCTCAAAGGTCTGGCCGCTCTCTTGCACCGCGTCGTTCGTGGCCGGCGGGTTGGTCTGGATGTCGCTGCCGGCCAGCGCCGCGACGTACTTCCACTTCGGGTCCTCCGGCTTCTTCGTGCCGGTGCTGGCGAAGATGATCTCCTGCTGGAGCGGCGTCCCCTTGTCGGCCCAGAACTCTTGGTTGGCCTGCCAGATGCGTTGCGCGTTGACGATGCCGACCATGCCTTGGGCGTCGTCCGATAGCTCGGCGGCGTGCTTCTCGGTGTACACGTCGATGCGCGAGACAAAGATGCTGTAGACGCTCTTGAAATTCTCTAGCGAACCACGTCGCTGGGCGCCGCGCCACATCGCGTCGCGAGCCTCCTCGTACTGCCGCATCGTGAAGCAGAGCGTCACGTTGAGCGTCACGCCGGCGGCGCACAGCTCTTCGATCGCCGCCAGGCCGCCCGGCGTGGCGGGGATCTTGATCATCCGGTTGTCGTGGCCGGCGGACCACTGCTTGCCGAGCTCGATGTACTTGGCCGCCTTCTCCTCGACCGAGAGCGGGCAGTCGGCGTCTTCGAGGAGCGGGTCAAGCTCGAAGCTCACCCAGCCGTCGTTGCCGTTGGTCTTCTGCCAGACGCCGTGGAACTGCCCCTGGGCGTCTTTGACGACTTTGTCGGTGATGGCCCAGGCGACGTCGGCGTCGTCGTCGTGGCTGCCGAGCAACTCGCCGAGCTGATCGTCGAACCGGCCCGTGCCGATCAGGTCGGAGATGATGATCGGGTTCGACGTGGCGCCCGTGGCGCCGTGGGCGATGTTCTGCTTCACCAGTTCGGGGTCGACCGAGTCGAGCCACAGCTTGGTGCCGCTGGCGACGAGCGATTCGAGCGGGGTGGTCATGGCAATAAGTATCCTATTTCCGAGTGCGGGTAGGGTGTGTGCGGTGGCGACGGTTAGGAGGACGGGTCTCCTACCCTACGTTATTCCCGCCGACCGGCGTGCGGGCAACCACCGTAGATGCCGCGAAATGCGACATCCCCTAGGTTTTTGCCTCTCAGACCGGCCCAAGCCACACCGTCAAGGCGAAAGCCGCCAGCAGCGGGCCTCCGACGGCCAGCAGGGCGAGGGCGCCAAAGAACGCCACGGCGCCCGGCTTCGACCAAGTTGCCGGCAGGGGGGACTCTTCGTTGCGCCACAAGGCGAGCAGCAGCCTGGCCATCGCGAGCAATAGGGCAAGCTCCATGTAGGTGGTCGGCGCCGAAAGAAGCATCCCGAGGTGCTCTGCAAAACTTATCGGCGCCCCCCAAAAGTTGGTGGGCGGATTGGACAGGGTCCGAATCGTATCGCCCACCCCGTAGAGCATCATGAGGGCGTACACCAACGCCAGCACGCCTGCGCAAGCCGCGGTGCGTGGCGGAGGCAGGCGCGCCGGAGTCGCGGCCGCGCAGCCCGTTGCTCGCGCGATCCACAAACAACAGAGCATCGCCAGCAGCGCCGCGAGCGCGAGCTCAACCATGCCGCCATTCAATGGCGATTGCGCCAGGTCGGGCGACACGCGTGGGAACTCGACGAGGACCCACCACCCGGCGGCCGCCGCTAGCAGGCCGATGGCGCCGACGAAAACGAGCGGCCGAACCACGCCGATGCGCGAGGTTCGCCGCACCGCGGCGGACCATTCCATCACCCCGATTGCCGAGAGCAGCAGACCGACCACAATCGCGTTCATCGTCCAAAAAGTGAAGTAACCCTCGGCCAAGTGATTAGGAAACGTTCCTGAGCGCCGAAAGTCGGCGGCTCGGGTACTCTCTATCCCATCGGTAGCGACGTGGACCAGCATCGGAATGAGGCCCATATCCTGCAGCAACGCCCACACGCAGGCCGCTCCACCGACAACGCCCAACAGCGCCACAGCGCGGCTGCGTCGAGCCGTGGCGGCCTCCGCTCTCTGGCCGCCGCTGATCACTAAAGCCGAAAGCAGCAGCAAGAGCAGGACGGGGCAGTACGGGTACAGAACGAAATAGACCATCGTGTCTTCGCTAAGCGAGAACACCTCCACGCCCGAGGCACGAGCCAGTTGGTCCGCGGTCAGCAGCACGAAGAGACCCGAGAGCCCCAGGCGCCAGAGCGCCTCGGAGAGCAACGCCCCCCGCCCCTCCACGGCAATGCGCCGCTGTCTCAGCAGCGCGAGAGCCTGGTCCGTCAGCACACACACCGTCACCGGCGCGCAGACGGCCAGCAGCAAATCGCCGTCGCTGGTCAGGATCGGCAACGCCCCCGCGAGCGCCGCCGACGCAGCGAAAACCGCCGTGATAAGAAACAGGCGACGTGTTGAAAATCTCATCTCGCCGGCCCGCCAGTAGGATAGGAGAAGCCAATCCGGCCCTCTCGGCACGCGAATGAACGAACTTTCGAGCGCAGGCGTACCAAGCTATTCGAGCTCCCGATTCACGATAAGATACTACTTGCCCCATCGTAGCCAGTCAGGAGACCCCCATGCGACTCGACCAGTTCCGCGACGCCGTCGCCGCCAACCCCGATTGCTCCTTACGCATCGTGCCCCAGGGCGGCAACGAACTCGCCCCGCACTTCCACGTGACCGAGGTCGGCCGCGTGACGAAGGACTTCATCGACTGCGGCGGCAAGCCCCGGTCGGAGACGCGCTGCGTGCTGCAAACGCTGGTGGCGAACGACACGGACCACCGGCTCACGACGACCAAGTTCACCAAGATCTTGGCCCTCGCCGACAAGCTCGACTTGCCCGCCGACACCGAGGTCGAGGTCGAGCACCAAGAGCGGAGCATCTCGACCGACCGGGTGGCGGGGGTCGAACGCGTCGGCGACGCGCTGCTCGTCACCCTCGAGCCGAAACACACCGACTGCCTGGCCGAAGACGCCTGCGGCATCCGTGTGATGCCACAACTCACCACCTTGGGCGGCGAGTGTGGCGACACGGGGTGTTGCTGAACGTTGCTCCCGCCTCCGGGAACACCCTTGCCCCCTGTAGGGACCGCCCTCTGTGGCGGTCCGAACTTACCCCCTGTAGGGACCGCCCTCTGCGGCGGTCCGAACCCCGGCAGATAAGCTGGCCCTTGCCAGGAAAACTCTTTCCGATGGGCAAGCCGGTACCCGGGGCGGGAACGCCACAGAGGGCGTTCCCTACAGGTCACAAGAACCTCCGCACCCGGCGGCGGTATTCTTGGTAAGGCTCGCCGTATCGCTCGGCGCACCATGGCTCTTCGGCCCATGGCGCAACGAGGCAGGCCGCGACGACCGGCGCCAGCGCTAGCCACACCAGCGGTGAGTGGGCGATGACGCCCACCCCCACGAGGATCAGCACGTTGCCCACGTACTGCGGGTTGCGCGAGAAGCGGTACGGCCCCGCTTCGACCAGCCGGTGCTCGAGCCCGGCCGTGGCGGCGGGCGAGAGAGTGGCCGCTCCCCACCACGCCAGCAGGTTGCCGGCCACGATCGGCGCCAGCCCGATCGGCCACCGCCACGCGGCCGACCACGCTAGGCCGCGCTCGGCCAAGGCGTTGTAGTCGCACACTGCCAACGCAAACTCGCTCAGCGAGAAGCCGACAAACAGCGCCCACATCAGCGCATGGCGCCAGCCGCGGCGCCCCGGCGGCCAAACCCGCCACGCCGGCCGCAACCAGCTCTGCAACACCGCCGCCAGGACGGCGACGCCCGTGAGCAACGCGGCGGCAAATAAACCCCAGGTCATCGCAGCAGCTTAGCAGCTTCAAGATCACCCGCACCGGCAGCGGCGAGGTCGATTCTTCGGGCCTGCAGATCATCGGCTGGGACGCCGCCGCCGAGCGGATCCGCAGCTGGCTTTTTGACTCCGATGGGGGCTTTGTCTCGGGCACGTTCCAGAACACCGCGACCGACGAGGCGTACGAGGTGCAAGGGACGATCGACCAAGACTCCCAACGCGCGGCGTGGGGCCCTCGCGGCAAGAGCTGGCCGATCGTGGAGACCGGCCTCTACAACCTCACCGAGAACGAGGCTGGCGCCTTGCTGCATTTTGAGGACGGCCAGACCCAGCAATGGACCCTGGTCCGGCTCGACGACCCCGAGAGCAGTGAAGAGGGCGCCGACGCTCCCGCCGAGTGAAAACGGACTACCATCGAACACAATCCGGCAGCCAACACGATCCGGGGGGCATTGCTCCCTCGGATCGATTTTTTGTGCCTGCCCCTTATCCGAATCACCGGCAGGCGCCATGCCGCCCTGGGGTTGGGCGAGCTCCTGTGGAATAATCGCCGTGGCCGCCGTCCTCGGCGAATGACGGCTGACGTCCGAGTCGATTGTCGCGCAGGAGAAGATGAAGCATGTCCCCACTTACGTGCCCATGGCGTCTCTGGCCTACAACGCGGGCCTGGGGATGCGTGCTGATCATCGCGGCGGCGTGGCTGCAAGGCGCCGACTGCTACGCCCAAGACGCGCCGGTCGACGATCCCCCCGCCGAGGAAGAAACGGCCGAGGCCCCCGAGCGGGTCGACATCGAACCGACGGCCGAAGACGAGCAGATCGCCGAGCGGCTTGAGCGGATCCTCGCGGCGACCGAGTGGTTCCGCGCCCCCGCCGCCCGGGTCGAGGAGGGGGTCGTCTTCCTCGGCGGCCAGACCGGGACGAGCGAGCACAAGGAATGGGCCACACGCTTGGCGCGCAACACCCAAGACGTGGTGGCGGTCGTCAACCGCATCGAGGTCGACCGGCCGAGCCTGCTCGACTTCTCCCCCGCCGCCGCTCAACTGCGCGACATGACCCACACCGCGGTGCAGGCGGCCCCCGCCGCCGGGGTGTCGCTGCTGCTGCTCGTGGTCTCGTGGTTCGCAGCGTCGATCGTGTCGCGACTCGTCTCTCGTTTCTCGCAGCGGCGCGTGACCAACTCGCTGCTCCGCGGCGTGGCCTCGAAGGCCGCCGCCGTGGTCGTCATGCTGCTGGGCGCCTACCTGGCGCTGAAGGTCTCGGGCCTCACCCGGTTGGCCGCCACGATCTTGGGCGGCACGGGGCTGCTGGGCATTATCATCGGTATCGCCTTCCGCGACATCGCCGAGAACTTTTTGGCCAGCGTGCTCATCAGCCTGCAACGTCCCTTCCAGGCCGGCGACCTCGTGACGATCGACGGCCGCCAAGGTTTTGTGCAGGCCGTCACCACGCGCGGCACGCAACTGATGACGCTCGACGGCAACCACGTGCAGATCCCCAACTCGATGGTCTACAAGAGCGTGATCGAGAACGCCTCGGCCAACCCGAACCAGCGGCTGGCGTTCGTTGTGGGCATCGACTACGCCGACTCGTCGTCCGACGCGCAGCAAACGGTGCTCGACGCCTTGCGGTCACACGACGCGGTGCTCGACGACCCCGAACCGCTCGTGCTGGTCGACGACCTGGCCGCCTCGACGGTCAACCTGCGGGTCTACTTCTGGGTCGATGGCGAGCGGCACAGCATTCTAAAAGTCCGCTCCGCGGTTTTGCGGCGCGTGAAACGCCGTTTGCAGCAAGAAGGGTTCACCCTGCCCGACGAGTCGCGTGAGATGATCTTCCCGCAGGGCGTGCCGGTGCGGATGCTCGAGGCGGACGCCGCGGACTCACCCGCCGGTGCGTCCCCCCCGCCGTCGTCGCAGCAAGCCGCCCCTCCCGCCGAGGAGGCCGAGGACGAATCGACCGCCGCCGAGGGAGGCTTGGAGTCGGAGCGAAAAACGATCGAAGAGCAGGCGGCCGGGTCACGTCAGCTGGAAGAGGGCAAAAACTTGCTCGAGGATGGCGCCTAAGTTGCACTGCTAAGCAGGAGTTGTGTGCTTATGCCGAGACGACGCCCTGGGTTTTGACGCCCAGCGACGCCGGTCCGCACGCAATCGACCCGCAGTCGAAGCCCGCCGATACGCTCAGCGTCGCTTCCCCGTCTGCTCCGCAAGCCGCTCGAACAACGGATAACGCTATGTTCCAAGAATGGGTGCTCGCCCCACCACGAGAGATAGGCATGGTCCTTCTCTCGACGCTCGTCACTTACACGGGCCTGCTGATCTACACCCGCATGGCGGGGCTGCGAAGCTTCTCGAAGATGTCGGCGTCGGATTTCGCGATGACCGTCGCGGTGGGGTCGCTATTCGCGTCGACGATCTCCTCACCCAGCCCCAGCCTGGTGATCGGCCTGGCGGCTTTGGCGTCGCTCTACTTCGGGCAATGGCTGCTGGCCAGGCTCCGCCGGCAATCGTCCGCCTTCAGCCGGGCGGTCGACAACCAGCCGATGCTCCTGATGCACGGTTCGGTCGTGCACGACGACCTGCTCCGCCGGGCCAACGTCACCCGCAACGACCTCTTCGGCAAGCTGCGTGAGGCGAACGCGCTGAACTACGACCAAGTACTCGCCGTGGTGTTCGAAACGACGGGCGACATCTCGGTGCTCCACTCTTGCAACGAGGATGCCCGGATCGAGTCCGATATTCTTAAAGGCGTCCTCGGCGCCGACCGGATCCCAGAGGAATGCTTAGTACAGTAAAAGAGTTCCACCGGCGAGCGTCCGGCGAGCCGTCGGCGTAAGCCGCCGGTGGTTTAATGCTCAAACACGCACCCACCAGCAGAATAACTCCGGCGGCTCACGCCGCCGGCTCGCCACGCTTATCAATTATCCTTGGCCGCGGCGCTCTTGAAGGCCCGCCGCGCCAGACCGGCCGCGCCGATGTATCCCGCCTTGCCGCCGAGCTCGGCGAAGTCGATCACGATCTGGTCACGCAGGCTCTCGATCATCCGCTCGTGCGCGTGGCGGCGGATCTCGGCCATGAACCGCTCGCCGAGCGGGTGGCCGGCGCCGCCGAAGGTCATGGCGCCGCCGATGAGCACCGCGTCGGGGTCGATCGCGTGGGCGCAGGTCACCACGCCCATCGCCAGGTAGCGGGCGGTTTCCATCACCACCTTCGTGGCGACCTCGTCGCCCGCCTCGGCGGCGTTGGCCACCAAGAGCGGCGTGAGCTTCTCGCCGCCCGACACGCTGTCGCGTAGCGAGGTCTCGACGAACGCGTCGGACAGCGCCGCCTGGGCGCGGCCCACTACGCCGTAGCTGCCGCAGTAGCCCTCGAGCGTGCCGCGGATGCCGAGCGAGTTGAGCGGCGCGTCGTCCGAGGCGTCGATGATGATGTGGCCCAGCTCGCCGCCGCAGCTGTGGGCGCCCTCGATCATCTGGTCGTGCAGCACCACGCCGCCGCCGACGCCCGTGCCGAGCGTGAGCAGCACCATCGTGTCGTACATGCGTCCGGCGCCGGCCCAGAACTCGCCGTAAGCGGCCGCGTTGGCGTCGTTGGCGAAGGCGACCGGCAGGCCCGTGGCGTCGCCGAACAGCTGGCGGACGGGGGCGTTGCGCCAGGCGGGCAGGTTGCCCGGCGCCAGCACGCTGCCGGTTTGCAGGTCGAGCGGCCCGGGCGTCACGAGGCCGAGCATCGCGATGTCGGCCTTGGTGAGGCCCGCCTCGCCCAGCAGCAAGTCGAGAGTCGCGCTGGCGCGCAGCGATGCGGCCTCGGCGCCCTCCTCCTGGTGCGTGGGGTTCGAGTCGAAGGCGAGCGTCTCGGCCCCGTCACCCACCAGGCCGATCTTGATGTTCGTGCCGCCGACATCGACGCCGGCGTAAACGCTTGGGGAGGGATTGGGCATAGGTAGCTTGGCGGGGGAGCGAAAGTCGTTGGGCGAGCCGGAATATAGGCCCCCAAGGCCCCCGCAACCAGACAGCGCCCCTCGCCGAGTGGCTACGTCCTGTGCATGCGACTGCGGCTCGCCGGCACACCGCCCCTTGATCGCCGGCAAATCAAACCGCCTGTTCGCCAGCCAGGCGCCCGCTGTTCGGCGGCGCCATGGCGGCGGCGCGGCCCCATGCCTGTGGCTTTGAACCCCGGGAGAAAGGGGGGATTTGAAGCCTACGCGGCCGGGTTGTGCCGATTGGCCCAGCAATTGCCTTTGCTCTCCGTAGCTATTTCCTTCCTCCCTCTATTCAGGAGCACCGACGATGAACTGGGACCAAATTCAAGGCAAGTGGAAGCAAACCAAGGGCAACGTCAAGACACAGTGGGGCAAGCTCACCGACGACGACCTCGACGTGATCGACGGCCAGCGCGACGTGCTGGTCGGCAAGGTTCAGGAGAAGTACGGAGTCGCCAAAGATGAGGCGGAGAGCCAAGTGTGCGATTTCGAGAAGAGCTGCAGCTGCTGAGAACCGGCCCTTCCCCAATAACGAAAGCGGAACGATGAAGTCGCCAACGATGGACAGCCCGCCGAGTCAGGGGGTCGGTCCCGAGCAAACGCCGTCGCAACCGCCGACTCCCGGCCCGCCGAACCCCGGCGACCCGCCGCAGCCGCCGCCGTTGCAAGACCCACCCCCGAGCGATCCGGCGCCCACAACGCCCGACCCGGTCAAGCCGCAAGGCGATGGCCAACGGGCATGGGACTAGTGAGGCAACATCGACTTAAAAAAGAAAGCCGCCGGCGAACGCCGGCGGCTTTCATTGTAGGCACAGTTTGCGCCGGTCGGATCAGCCGCGGCGACGCGTGGTCATCAAGCCGAGGCTGGTGAGGCAACCCGCCAAGCAAAGCGCCAGCGAAGGCTCGGGGATGACGCCGCCCGAGGCGGCTTGGAAGTCATACATCACGTCGACGCCGGTATCGCTCGAGAGCATCACGTCATCGAAGTAGCCGGCCTGACCCTGGTTGTAAGTTCCCACACCGACCGCGATCGACACCACACGGGCGGCGGCGAAGTCGACGGCGTCGGCTGTGGCGAGGGCGACCGCCCAGTCCGCCAGGGTGCGGTACGGCGGGCCGCCTGCACCGTTGGGCAACTCGAACCCGCCCGTCCACCACCAAAGACCACTGTCGCTAAGGACAGTCACGTCCTGCCAGGCGTCGGCGGTAGGATTGCCGGGCACGTTCAGGTAGGGCTCGTAGACCAGTTGGCCGTAATTATCGCCGGTCCCACCGGCGGCGTAGATACCGAGCTTGATCGAGGGCGCCGCCGCGGCGTTGCCGCCGGCAACCGTCGCCTTGTGGTAGGAGTAGGCGACCGTGGCGGAATTGAGCAGCGTCGCCGCGTCGCCAAAGTCGTTGTAGGTCGCGACCTCGGCCTTGTCGTCGTTGCTAAAGCCCGTGGTGAGCAGGGCGGCGCCGGTCGGCAGCGGCTGGTTGGTTTCCAGGTCTCCACCCACGCCGGTCAGGTCGACGATCGACGCCGTGCCGGCTGCTCGCACGTCGGACGCGTACCAGACATCGGGCGTGGTCGTGAGGCTCGCCGGCTCAAAGCTGTTGACCTCCACCGCCGCTTGCAGAGGACCGCCCGCAAGGGCCGCAGCGGCTAGCAAAGCGACTAAGCGCCCACGCGATATGTAGCTCATGATGTTCTTTCCGAATGAGAATGCTCAGGCACGGCGCCGACTGACGGGCGACAGGCCGCGATGAGATCGACCAGTTGCGAAGCGTTCAGCCCAGGGAGCGTCATATACACCCCAGACCTCCCCTTTTGTAGTTTCCCGCAAAGCCAACCGCAACCGTTTAGAAGCAAGAAGAGAAGGACTAAACGCCCGTCATACTGCAGGGCGTACGAGGGGTTTACGCCGCCCTCGTGTTGGGCAGCTGGCATGAGAAACACAGAAACTGTGTCGCTGCATGCGTTTAGATCGCACTACCGCTAGCCGTAGCGTTGTTTTCGCCATATCGACGTCGAGTCACACCGCCACACACGCTACGCATCCGTGCGATTCGCACTAAACCATCGGCTCGGCGCGACAGCAGAGCTGGATCGCCATTCCCCAGGGGTCGCGGAGCATGGCGACCTCGTCGCCGCTGGGCAGGGATTCGTGGGGCAGGGCGACCGTGGCGCCCGCCGCCACGAGCCGCTCGACGGTTGCTCCCAGGTCCTCGCAGACGAAGGCCAAGTGCGTAGCAAGCGGGTCCATCGCCGCGTAGTCGGGCGTCGTGACCTTCGGGTTGTTGTAGACCTCGATCATCACGGCCCCGGTCTCATCGGCCAGGAACCGGCACGGCACGGGGGCGTCTTGGCTGCGAGCCACGGTGAAACCGAGGTGCTCGCAGTACCACTCGCCCAAGGCGGCGGGGTCCGGGACTTGGTAGGCGACGTGCTCGATCTTCATTGTGAATCCGTTCTGTTGATTTCCTGTTGCAGCAACCGAGACGCAACGCCGCGAGGCGGTCACCCTGTAGCGTAAGACGATCGCTCGCAGACGCAAAGACGCCGAACGCGGCTCGCAAGCGTCAGCGGAGGTCGTGCGCTTCGAGCGGAAGGACCCGCATGCCGCGGTACCAAACTCGCGCGCCGTGCTGCTGCAAGGCGATGCGGCCTCGGGGGCTCTGAGCAAATCGCTCCCATGCGGCGAACTTCGTCTCGGCCACTCGGGATCTCCAATCGTCCGAACCGATCGTTGCCTCGGCGACCAACTGGTCATTGACCCAATGCCGAACGTGGCCGTTCGAGATCATGATGCGGGCGGTGTTCCATTCGCCGGCCGGGTTGGCTGCGTCGGCAGTAGGTGGGTAGAGGCCATAGATCGCGCCCGCGCTGTGGCGACTCTCCAGGTCGACAATACCGTTGTTGTCGAGCACCTGGTACTCGGGCCCGGTGTGATAGGTCGCGTCGCCTTTCTCGGTCACACGATAAAGCACGCCGCTGTTGCCCGCCGGAGTGATCTTCCACTCGAATCGCAGGTCGAAGTCGCCGAACTCGTCGCGCGTGACGAGGTCGACCCCGGCTTGGCCATCGGTTGTGATGACGCTTTGCGGGTCGATCGACCAGCTCTCGGGGAACTCCTCCTGCCGATAGCCACGCCAAACGCTGGGCGAACCGAGATCGATCCACCCCGGGTCCGTCGGCTCGCCCGTGGCCGCAGACCCGGCGGAGGAAAGTGCGGCGATTGCGAGCAGCAAATTGAAACGCAATGCGAAACGTCGGATCACGGCGGGCTCGATCGTGGCTAGGCAAGGGGGCAAATCGGCAACCCGTTTATCGTAGGGCCTTTAGCCGGGAGGGCCCAACCCCGCGGGTCGCTGGTCATGCTCTGTATCCATCAACCTGCGTCCCTCGATCAGCGGCTTATCAATCCGCCGCGAGACTCACCCGCACCAGCTCGCGGTCGTTGCGGGCGAAGACGGCTCGGTCGGCGAAGGCCGGGTGGCTCCACACCACCGGGCGCCCAAAAGCCTCGCCCGCCGGCTCGAGCAGCCGCGTGCTGCCGAGCTTCTCGTAGCCCTCGGGCGAGAGACAGACGAGCGACAAGTCGCCCGTCTCGCTGGCGAGCCAATAGCGGTCGGTCTCGCCTTGGCGAACCAGGAAGACCGTGCCGTGCCGCGCGCGGCGGTCGTCGCCCACGGTGAACTCGGTTGTCTCCCACAGCCGCTCGCCCGTGGCTATGTCGACGGCGATCAGCGCGCTGTCGTTGGCGTCGACGCCGTAGATCGCTTCGCCGTCGCTGATGGGTGAGGAGTTCGCGCACGAGATCGAGGTCTTCGGCTTGCCGGCCCACAGCACCTCGGCCTCGCCGCCTGCCGCAGCGGGCGGGCGTAAGAAGACCGACACGCCGCCGTAGCCGCTGACAAACAGCCGGTCGCCCACGGGCAGCGGCGAAGCGATCGACATGCCGTAACTCGGCTTGATCGGCACGCTCCAGAGCGTTTCGCCCGTGTCGGGCGTGAGGCCGACGATCGCCTCGGGATGGAAGATGACCAGTTCGCCATCGATCAGGCTCGGCGGGCAGTAGCCCGGCTCGTAAGCCGACAAGGCGCTCCAGCGCTGCTCACCCGTCTTCTTATCGAATGCGACGACAGTGGTCCCGTCGCCGCCGATCATCGCGACCAGCAGGTCACCCACGACGAGGGGCGCCGCCGAATGGCCCCAGATCGGGGTCTCGACGCCGTAGTCGTCCTTCGTGCTCTTGGACCAAACGAGCTCGCCGTTGTCCGTGCGTAAGCAATGCAGGTCGCCCTCGGCCCCGAGTGTGTACACAAGATCGCCATCCACGGTGGGCGTCGCCCGCGGCCCGGCGGGGAACGACACCAGGTAGGGCCGATCGTACTCGTGCCGCCAAAGCTCCTTGCCGCTCGTGGCGTCGAGGCAGCGGAGCCGCTCGATCCCCTCCAGAGCGTCGCGGCCGCCGGCGTTGTTGGTGATCTCGCCCGAGCGTTTGTCGTACTCGAACAGGAAGACCTTGCCGCCGGCCACGGCGGGGCCGGCGTAGCCGAGCCCGCACGGCACGCTCCAAGCGGGAGTGAGCTTCCCCTCGGGCAAGCTCTCGCGAACGCCGCTCTCACGCCACACGCCG
This sequence comes from Pseudobythopirellula maris, assembly GCF_007859945.1. Taxonomy (GTDB): domain Bacteria; phylum Planctomycetota; class Planctomycetia; order Pirellulales; family Lacipirellulaceae; genus Pseudobythopirellula; species Pseudobythopirellula maris. The sequence goes on from NZ_SJPQ01000002.1 coordinate 211,915, forward strand.
TCGTCCTGCGGACCACGCCACCGCGGCCAGTCGTCGGCGCACGCGACCGATGTGGCGAGCGCAAGAAGGGTCCAACAACCGATTGTGGATGAAAGCAGCTTCATGGCGAGAGGATCCAGCAAGGGCGTGGCTTAGTAACTGCCGAATTGTACGCGCTCAACCAGAATGCGCATACAAAAAGTCGGCCCCAACCACAGGTTGGGGCCGACTTGTGCGATCTAATCCACGTTGCCGGCTGCCGAAGAGGTTCCGATCAGGCGGGCTGCAATTCCTTCTTACGCTCCTCGACAATCTCGGACTGGATGTTCGACGGCACGGGCGAGTACTTGGCGAACTCCATCGAGAAGGTGCCCTGCCCCTGCGTCTGGCTGCGGAGGTCGTTCGAGTAACCGAACGTCTCGGCGAGCGGCACCTCGGCGATGATGACCGTCACGCCGCTGTTGGTCTCGGTCTCGACGATCATGCCGCGCTTCGAGCTGACCTGGCCGACAACCGAGCCCTGGAAGTCCTCGGGGCACTCGACTTCCATCTTCATGATCGGTTCGAGAAGCACCGGCTTCATGCGATTGAAATGCTCGCGGAAGCACTCGCGGGCCGTGAGCTTGAAGGCCATGTCACTCGAGTCGACGTCGTGGTACGAGCCGTCGTGCAACTCGACCGTGAGGCCGACGACCGGGTAACCGGCCACCGGGCCCTTGCTCATCATCTCCTCGAAGCCCTTGCGGACGGCCGGGATGAATTCCTTCGGGATGCGGCCGCCGGTCACCTTGTCGATGAAGAAGAACTCGGCGTCCTCGGCCTCTTCGCGGTCCTCGTCGGTCATCGGACGCATGACGCCGACGATGTGGCCGTACTGGCCCGAGCCGCCCGACTGCTTCTTGCGTTTGTGATCGAACTCGAACGCCTGCTGGCCGCTCTCGCGGTAGCTGACCTTCGGGGCGCCGACCTGCACATCGACGCCGTACTCGCGGCGGATTCGCTCGACGTAGACTTCCAGGTGCAGCTCGCCCATGCCGGCGATGATCGTCTCGTTGGTCTCTTCGTCGGTGGAGACGTGGAACGTCGGGTCTTCCTTGCGGAACCGCTGCAGCGCCTTGCTGAGCTTGTCGGCGTTGTCCCGACTTTGCGGCTCGATCGACATCTTGATCACCGGGTCGGCGACGAAGATGTTCTCCAGCGTGCAGAAGTTGGGCTCGTCGCAGTAGGTGTCGCCGGAGGCGCAGTCGATGCCCATCACGGCGACGATGTCGCCAGCCTCGCCAACGCTGACCTCTTCGCGCTTGTCCGAGTGCATCTTGACGATGCGGCTGAAGCGTTCCTTGCGGCCGCTCCGCTGGTTGAAGTAGGTGCCGCCCTTCTCGATCTTGCCCTGGTAGATGCGGGTGTAAGTGAGCTGGCCGTACTCGTCGTCGGTGATCTTGAAGCCCATCGCGACGAGCGGGTCCTTGACGTCCGACGAGAGAATGATCGGCTCGCCCGTCTCGACATTGGCCCCTTTGTTCTCAACCTCGGTCGGCGCCGGCAGGTAGCGGGCCACGGCGTCCAGCAGCGGCTGGACCGACTTGTTCTTGTAGGCCGACCCCATGAAGACGGGCGTGAACGACTGGTTGATCACCGCGTCGCGAACGATCTTGTGGATCTCTTCGGCGGAGATCTCTTCCTCGCCGAGCATCTTCTCCATCAGCGCGTCGTTGTACATCGAGATCGCCTCGAGCATGTCGTGGCGGTACTCCTCGGCCTGAGCTTGCAAGTCGGCGGGAATCTCCTCGACCCGGACCTTCTCGCCATTCTCGCCGTCGTTGTAGTAGGCCTTCATCTCGACCAGATCGACCACCCCGTTGAAGGTGTCTTCCTTGCCGATCGGCAGTTGGAACAGCACGGCGTCGGCGCCGAGCTTCTCGCGGACCTGCTTGACCACGCTGAAGGGGTCGGCGCCGGTGCGGTCCATCTTGTTGATGAACGCCAAGCGGGGAACGTTGTAACGCTTCATCTGACGGTCAACGGTCATCGACTGCGACTGCACGCCGCCCACGGAGCAGAGCACCAAGATGGCGCCGTCGAGCACGCGGAGGCTACGCTCTACTTCGACAGTGAAGTCGACGTGGCCGGGCGTATCGATCAGGTTGATGTCGAACTCGTTCCACTTCAGGTACGTGGCGGCCGAGGCGATCGTGATGCCGCGCTCCTTCTCCAGCTCCATGTTGTCCATGACGGCGCCGTCGCCGCCGCCGCGGACGTCTTCGATCTTGTGGATGCGGCCGGCGTAGAACAGGATCCGCTCGCTCAGCGTGGTCTTGCCCGAGTCGATGTGAGCCGAGATGCCGATGTTGCGGACGTTCTTAAGGTTCATGGTCGTTGCCCTGGGACCGCCAGCACGCTTCGAGAGCCTGCGGCGGCCGCAATGATGAAGGGTTTCGTGGGTGGGCCTGGGATCGGGGGTTGCCGAACCGTGGCTGGGGAAAGGGTGGGGGCGCTGCGGGGCTGTGTGGCCGAAGCCACTTCGCCCAGCCCACGCTGGCGTGGTCGCGCGAAGCCTGCACTTTACTGGGTTCCCCCTACGGGGGATAGGGGTTTGGCAGCCAAAGCGGCCGGTCAATGTATCGATTTCCCGCGTCGAGCAACAGGCGAGCCGGAGGGCGTAAGCCCCCGGAGGGGGAGCCTGGGGGAGCCTAGTACCCGGCCCACCCCGGGGGCTTACGCCCCGCGGCTCGCCTTTTTGTGCTCGCTAGGCCGGAATCGGTCGCCCCAGGCGGCAAACGATGGCGCCGACGGCTTGTCTGGCGAAATGGCTCTGCCCTCCTGGGCCGAGGCGGCGGTTTGGGTGGCGTTTGTGCTTCGGATCGCGTAAACCTTTTGTTCTCTTGGGTTTCCGCCGCTTCTTGTCCCTCTAGTCCGCTCCCCCACATGACGCACGACAACCAGCCCAACCGGCCGGCCGACGCTCTCGGCGATCAAGGCCTCTACGATGACACGCCGCTGCCGCGGCGGTTCGCCGCTTATCCCTGGCTGCCGTTCGTGCTGCCGATGGCGGTCTACATGGTGCTCAGCAGCTTCGAGCCGGGGCAGCCCGAGCCGGGCATCGAACAAACGCCCAACTCGCTGGGCCTCACGTATGAGGACTACCCGCTCGCCTACACGGTAAAGATTGCGATCACCGTGGGAGTTCTAGCGTGGTGTTGGCCGGCTTACCGGCACTGGCCGCTGCGGGTTTCGCCCTTGGCCATCGGTGTGGGGGTCGTGGGCGTGGTGCTGTGGATCGGCATTTGCCGATTGGGCGTTGAAGATCAGCTCGTCAGCTGGCTGGGAGAAGAGAACCCCCTGGTCGTCTTGCTGGGCCTGGGAGCACGACCCTCCTACAACCCGTTCGAACAGCTCGGCCACGCCCCGATGCTAGCCTGGGCGTTTCTGGTCGTGCGATTCTTTGGGCTGTCGCTCGTGGTGCCGGTCTTCGAAGAAGCCCTAATCCGCGGCTGGCTCATGCGCAATGTCGTGAGCCCCGAGTTCTGGCGCGTGGCGTTCGGACGGGTCACGGCCGCCGCGGTCGCTTGGGGCATTTTATTCCCCACGCTTTACCACCCCGAAAAGCTAGCCGCCTTGGTGTGGTTTGCTTTGATCACTTGGCTGATGGTCCGAACACGCAACTTCTGGGACTGCGTCGCGGCGCACGCGGTGACCAATTTCTTGCTCGGCATTTATGTCGTCACCACGGGCAGTTGGGAATTGTGGTGAACACCACTTGCCGCGCAGAAGTGTTGGCGTATAAACAGCTTGCAATATAATGATTAATGCATTCCACGACTGCGGAATGCCGAAATCATAAATCTGTATGCTGTTTAAACATCAAACGATGGCTTGCGGCGTTTGCTTGGCTGCCAGCCCAGGCGCCACTTCTCTCCCCCCCGCATGCAGGAGAGTGGCTACCTGCCCCAAGGACGACTGCTGTTTTGATACAACAGCCGACGACAGCCACTCTCCCGCATTCCGAGGAATAAATAGGTGCTTGGGTCCGCAAGACCCTGCAGCCCTACCTAGGCATCTACGTCATCGCTTGCCTGTTCGTAGCTTCGGCGTCCCGCAGGAACCTTCAGTCGACCCGAACAGGTGAAAACGCGTCGGTTAGTTACAAGCTGCTTCGAAACTTTTTTTCTGTGGGCGCCACCATGGAAGCATCAGCGTCGATCTTGGATCTCGCTAGCGAAGCGTTCGCGCTCGATAGCCCGACCGCCGACCGTCTTGAATACTTTGTGAACGAGACGCTGTCTCGACACGCTCAGGGCGCCTCGATGCTGCGTGTTGTGTGCAACGAAATGCACGGCGACGAGTCTGAATTCAAGCCGATCCTCCGCCGCGATTTCCATGCCAACCAAGCCTCCGCGGACACGGCGACGCCGTTCTACAGCCACGGCATGCTCCAGGCGCACGACGTGCTGGCAATGCCCATCAATCAAAGGCTGCGAGCCCAGCCCGGCCAAGCCGTGGAGTCTTACGCCGGTGACCTGTTGGGCGAAGAGGCCTTGTTGGCCTCAAGCCTGTACCGCGATTGCTTCCAACCCTCCGGTTTTCAAGACGCGTGGATGTCAGTTCGGGTGATCGACGCGGACTATTCCTTCGGCCTGATCGCCCCCCAGCGCACCGGTGCGGCCCGCCTGTCGAATTCCGAGATAAATACCTTGTCGACTCTGGGCCGAATCACCGGCGCCCTCTGGATGGATGTCGCCCAACGTCCGGTCAAGACCGCAGACCACCTGCTTGAAGCGCACGGCCTTCCCGAAACACAAGTTAAAGTCTTGAAATTCGCTTTAACTGGATTGAGCGAGAAGTGGATCGCAAGGCGAATCGACCGGAGCCCCCACACGGTCCACAACCACTTGCGAGAACTCTACCGGCGATTCAACGTTTCGAGTCGCGCCGAGTTGATCGCCCTGTCGCTCGGGCGTTTCAAAACGCCGAGTGTGAACCCTAAACAGACTTGATTAACAAATGGCCGACTCACCACCGCCACCCGCCGCAGCAGTGTGTGAGACCCCCCCGGCCAACCTTCTCGATAACGGGGCGGCGATGGACTTGCTCGCTGTGTGCCTGAGCACCGAGGGCAGCCGCGAAACGCGCCTTAAGAAGTTACTCGTCGAGACCTTGCTGCGAGTGCCCGACGCCGAGGCCCTGGCTATCTCATGCAACCAATGGGATACCAGGGAGAGAAAGCTCTCCCTGGTGTATCACAAGGTGGCGCCGCGTTCGTCGTCAGAAGCCGAACGATACGAGCCCCTCCACGCCCCCGAACTACGCTCGGCGCTGAACACCTTCAACGATCGGCTCGACGACGCAATCCACGCCCACGCCGATCGTCCTTTCAGCTCGCTCGCTTGCGACTTTGTCGAAGACTGTGGGCACGACCCCGAGGAATGGCGCCGAAGGTTCTTCGATCCGATGGGGGTGGGCGAAGTTCGTGTCTTCTCGCGAATCAACTCGGACAACCGGATGGTATCGCTCTCGGCGCCGTTGTTGACTGGGGCGCCCGATCTGAACGAATCATCCCAACTGCTGCTCCGTATGGTTGCGAAGCTGATCGATGCAACGGTTGGGGGAGAAGGACTGGCCGAGCTGAAGTCGAACCGTCGGTTTGGCCTGAGCAAGGCGCAGCAACCCGTATTTAACCTGGCGATCGAGGGCCTCACCGAGAAGCAGATCGCGTTGCGGCTCCACCGCAGCCCTCACACGATTCACAGCCACCTGCGATCCATTTACCGCAACTTCAAAGTGAACAGCCGCGCCGAACTGCTCGCCTTGCATCTCGACTCGAACTTAGGCAAGTGAAAGGGGCGCCGAACAGGTCGAGCGCCTCGCCCGATGAATGGCTGATTCCGTCAATTGTGATTCCACGCTGTCCATACACAACAACCCTTAATACGCGGTGTGATATTCGCCACCCAAGCGAGGGCCTGAACAGGTGAAAATCGCGCGGCGTGACGCCGCGGGCCTTGCCACTAATAGGGGGGTGTGTTTTGCTTCTTGCACTGTGATCGACGATCAACTTGCTTTCATCGACCTCGTTAGCGAATCGTTTGCTGAGGAGGCGCCGCCCGCCGCTCGATTGGCGCATCTTACCCAGCAGACGCTCAAGCGATTCCTGCCAGGCACGAGGCTGCTGCGCCATGTTTGCAGCGAGCTGGGCCGCAGCGGAGTTGAGTTTAGGCCGCTGCTGCGTCGCGACATCCACGCTCCTGACGAACCGAAGGACCCTGCCCTGCCGTTCTTCAGCCCTGAGATGGTCTTCGCCATCGAGCCGGTCTCGGCGGAACTCAATCGCAGATTAAGAGCCGAGCCCGAGGCTTGGATCCAGTATCACCTCAGCCGGCTGATGGCCGAGGAGGGCTACCTGGACTCCGAGGTGTACCGCAAGTACATGATTCCCTCGGGTTTTGAGGACGCGTGGGTTTGCTCACGTGTGATCGAGGAGAACTACGTCATCACCCTGGTGGCGCCGCGCGACATCGGCGCACCGCAGCTCAGCGATAGCCAGAAAGAGATCATCGCCACGCTCTCGAGCCTCGGCGGGCCGATCTGGCTTGAAGTGGCGAAGCGGCCTTTGATCACCGCGAATCTGTTGAAAGCGATCCACGGGCTCACCGAGATCCAAACCCAGGTGCTGCGACACGCGCTCACGGGTCTCCCTGAGAAAATGATTGCAGCCATGACCAACCGCAGTCCGCACACGATCCACAACCACTTGCGAGACCTTTATCGGAAATTTGATATATCGAGCCGCTCCGAATTGCTCGCCTTGCGGCTCGACGGCGACGAGGCGGACGGTTAACAGCCCCCGCCCCCGGCCCTGTATTCGGCGAGCACAAATGGCGTAGAGCCACGCAGCAGCACACCGAGAGCAAACCAATCCATCGGGCGGCAGACCCACTGGCAACAGTCGCGAGGTTATGAAGTGCGACCCAGGCTGATCAACGACCCTGTGGCGATCGACCTCCTAGCGCAAGGCCTGAAGGCCGAGGGCGGGACCGCCCAGCGGCTGCAAGGCATTCTCGACAACGCGCTCGCCCGGCACGCACCGGACACCGAGGCCCTGATGGTCTTCTGCAGCCTGTGGCGACACAACCAAGGCCGGCTCGAGACGCAGCACCTGACGACTGCGACCCGCAGCGGCGGGGGCTCGCAGCACCATCACTCGATACTCAATCCCGCCTGCCACGATGCGGTCGAACGATCGCTGAGCCGCCTCTTATTGGCCTTCTCTCGCCACGGCCAGAAGGCTTGCGCGGGCACGGTGCGCAGTGTGGCGCGCGAGAATCGGCTCGACTCGGACGGCTGGTTCGACCGCCACTACGGTCCGCTCGGAATCCGAGACTTCCGCCTGCACACCCATGCCGCGCCGGACTCGCGGATCGTCTCGATCGTCTGCCCGATCAGGCAGGGCGCTGCCGACGAGGGCGAATCGACCCAGTGGCTGATGGCCCTGCTCGCGAGGATCCTCGCGCCGATCGTCGCGCTCGCATCGAACAACGCGATGCTAGCCGAGCCGTCGCGTGACCTCAGCAAAGCGCAACGCGCCGTGCTGGACCTGGCGCTCAAGGGCATGACCGAGAAACAAATCGCTGTTCGATTGCACCGCAGCCACCACACGGTGCACAGCCACTTGAGGTCGATCTACCGCCGGTACAAAGTGTCGAGCCGCGCCGAGCTGCTCGCTCTGCTCCTGGATTGAGGCGACCGTGCGAGCGCTTTGCCGAGCGCCCAAGGCCCGGTTTCTTGCCTTGGCTAGAGACTTGGCCGCCAGACGGCGTTGACGCCCGGCGGGAGTCGCTCGACAATCGTTAGGACTGCGATAGCCGCCACACTCCCACCAAGCGACGGATCCGAACCGATGACGCGCCTGCTCCTAGCCGCCGGGCTGATGGCCATTGCTCTTCCTGGCGTTGCCCCCAACTCCGCGGCCGCGGAGACCCCCGCGGTCGTGCTCTCCGAGGAGCACGCGGCGATGGCCAAGGTGGGCGTGGGAGACGCGATGCCGCCCCTCTCACTAGCCACGCCCGGCGCGTCGGGCCAGATGGCCCTGGCGGACCTTTACGGCGAGAAGGCGACCGTCGTGGCGGTCTACTCCGACGACTGGTGGATGAGCGACACGCTGCTCGCCGACCTGCCGGGCGACGTGGCCGAACCTTTCGGCCAGCGGGGGGTCAACGTGGCGGCGGTGGCGCGGGGCGTCGCCGCCCGCCCGACGAAGGGGTTCACCACCCTCGTCGACAGCCAGGGCGTGACGGGCGATAAGCTGGGCGAAGGCCGCGGGCCGCGTGTGTACGTGCTCGACCGCACCGGGAAGATCGTCTGGTTCGACATCGAGTACTCCCCCGCCACACGCCGCGAGTTGCGTCAGACCCTCGAGACACTGACCGCCGACGCCGGCTGAGCCCGCGACGGGTGCGGCGTCTCACGCAAGCCCTCGGAACGCACGCAAAGGTGAACGCTTGCACGACACGATCGATAGCGCCATCAAGGAGTTTATCCTCCGTCAGAAGATGTTCTTCGTGGCGACCGCCCCGCTGGCGGCCGAGGGGCGGGTGAACCTCTCGCCCAAGGGACTCGACTCGCTACGCGTGCTCGGGCCGCGCACCGTGGCGTACGCCGACCTGGTCGGCAGCGGCGTCGAGACGATCGCCCACCTCAAGGAGAACGGCCGCATCGTGCTGATGTTCTGCGCGTTCGACGGCGCGCCAAAGATCGTACGGCTGCACGGCCGGGGCGAGTCGGTCGAGCCGGGGCACGCCGACTTCGAGCCGCTGCGACGCGAGATGCCCGACTTGCCGGGGCTGCGTTCGATCATCCGGGTGGAGTGCGATCGGATCAGCGACTCGTGCGGCTTCGGCGTGCCGCTCTACGAGTTCATCGGCGACCGCAGCCAACTGACCGCCTACGCCGAGAAGAAGGGGCCGGAGGGGCTCAGGCAGTACCAGCTCGACCACAACGCAGAGAGCCTCGACGGTCTGCCGGGCGTCGAGCTGGCGAAGCCGTAGGCGAGCCGGTGGCGTCAGCCACCGGTGTTGTCAACGCGCCGGTAGGCAGTGAGCAGGTAGCCGAGGGGGTCGCGAGCCACACCGGCGGCTGACGCCGCCGGCTCGCTATGGTCACTCGTCGCGCAGCCGCTCGCGCCATTCAGCCACGAGCCGCAGCGCCTCCATCGGCGTGAGGTTCTCCAGGTCGGCGCGGCGGATCTCGTCGAGCATCGGGTGCTCGACCGGCTCGAACAGCGTCATCTGAAGCCCGCTGGGCTTCTTCGACGGCTTGGCCACGGGGGCCGCCCGGCCCGAGTCGCTCGTCTCGAGCGTGGCGAGGATCTCCGTCGCCCGGCGGTTCACGCTGCGCGGCACGCCGGCCAGCTCGGCCACGTGGATGCCGTAGCTCTTGTCGGCCGAGCCGTCGACGATCTGGTGCAAGAACACCACCCGGCCGTCGTGCTCACGCACCGCGACGTTGCGATTGGCGACGCCCCCCAGCCGGTCGGCCAGCTCGGTGAGCTCGTGGTAATGCGTGGCGAACAGCGTGCGGCAGCCGATCGAATTGTGCAGGTGCTCGACGATCGCCCAGGCGAGCGACAGCCCGTCGTAAGTGCTCGTGCCGCGGCCGATCTCGTCGAGGATCACGAGGCTGCGCCGCGTGGCGGTGTTGAGGATGCGGGCCGTTTCGGTCATCTCGACCATGAACGTGCTCTGCCCGCGCGACAGCTCGTCGCTGGCGCCGACTCGGGCAAAAACCCGGTCGGCCACGCCGATCACCGCGCGTTTGGCGGGAACAAACGAGCCGACCTGCGCCATCAGCGTGAGCAGCGCTGTCTGGCGGATGTAGGTGCTCTTACCAGCCATGTTGGGACCGGTGATCAAGAGGATCGCCGGGCCGAAGTGCTCGTCGCTCTTCGCCTGATCGCCAGCCGGCTCGGAGCCGGCGGTCGCCGCGCAGCTCGTGCTGTTCGGCACGAACGTGCCGTCCGGCTCCGTGAGGTCCAAGACCGGGTGGCGTCCCTCGACGATGTCGAGCACCGGGTCGTCGACCACCTCGGGCCGGCAGTAGTTGCGCGCCCGCGCCAGCTCGGCGAGGCCCGCCAGCACGTCGAGTTCGGCCAGGGCGTCGGCCGTGGCGAGCAACCGACGGCTCACCGAGGCGGCGAGCTCACGCAGCTCGATGAAGTGACCGATCTCCAGGTCACGCACCCGGTCTTCGGCCGAGAGGACCTTCTCCTCGTGCTCTTTGAGTTCCGGCGTGATGTAGCGTTCGGCGTTCTTGAGCGTCTGCTTGCGGATGTAGTGCTGGGGGACCTTGTCGCGGTGGGCGTGGGTGATCTCCAGGTAGTAGCCGAACACCTTGTTGAAGCCGATCTTCATCGAGGGGATGCCGCTCCGCTCGACCTCGTCCGCTTGGTACTGCGCCATCCACTGCTTGCCGCCCGCCATCAAAGTGCGGCATTCGTCGAGTTCGGGCGAGTAGCCGGTGCGGATGAATCCGCCCTCGCGGCTGCTGAGCGGGCAGTCGTCTTCGAGGGCCGCCTCGAGCCTCTCGCGCACCTCGGCGCACAGGTCGAGCCGTCCCTCGATCCGCCCGAGACGCTCGCTCACGCGTCCGGCGAGCTTGGCCTTGAGCTTCGGCAGCGCGCCGAGCGTGCGGGCGACCTGGCTCAGATCGCGTGGGCTTGCGCGGCCGGTCGTGATGCGGGCGACGAGTCGCTCCACGTCGTACACGCCGCCGAGCGCCTCGCGCACCGCCGTGGCGAGCGGAGCGTCGCCGACCAACTCGGCCACGGCCTCGTGCCGGCTGCGGATCGCGTCGACCGCGGTGAGCGGTCGGCGCAGCCACTCGGCCAACTGGCGCGCGCCCATGCTCGTCACGGTGCGGTCGATCACGCCCAGCAGCGAGCCGCGGCGGCCGCCGTCACGCATCGTCTGGGTCACCTCGAGGCTGCGCCACGTGGCGGCGTCGATGGCGAGCGACGAGCCGAGCCGGTACGGCTGCAGCCGCTCGACGTGCGCGAGCGAGGCCCGCTGCGTCTCGACCAGGTAGTCGAGCACGGCTCCGGCGGCCGACAAGGCGGCGCGGTCTTCGGGCGACTCGGTGTCGAACCCGAAGCCCTCGAGCGTTTTAGCGCCGAAGTGGTCGCACAGGGATTTCACCGCGGCGTCGGCGCCGAACGCCCACGCCGGACGCTGCGTGAGGGCGAAGGAGTCGCCCAGCTCGCGCGGCAGGCGTCCCTGCGAGCCTTGCGCAACGAGGCACTCGGAGGCCTCGACGCGCGTCAGCTCGTCGCCCAGCCGGCGTTCGTCGATCGCGGCGGCCCAGAACCGGCCCGTCGAGGCGTCGACCCAGGCGATCCCCACGCGGTCGGTCCCCTTCGCGTCGAAGGCGACGGCCGCCAAGAAGTTGCTCGCCACGGGGTCGAGCAGGGCGTCGTCGGTCACGGTGCCGGGCGTGACGATGCGCGTGACCTCACGCCGCACGAGGCCCTTGGCCTGGCTCGCCTCCTCGACCTGATCGCAGACCGCCGCGCGGCGGCCGGCGCGGATGATCTTGGCGAGGTAAGCCTCGAGCTGATGGTGGGGGAAGCCGGCCATCGCGACCGGGTTGTCGCCCTTGTCGCGGCTGGTGACCGTGATGCCCAGCAGCTCGCCGGCCGCCTTGGCGTCGTCGTAGAACAGCTCGTAGAAGTCTCCCATGCGGAAGAGCAGCAAAGCGTCACCGGCGGCCTCTTTGGCCTGGTGGTACTGCTGCATCATGGGGCTCAGAGACATGGCGACCGCGACTTCCTGGGGGTGAAACCAGGAATGCTAGCCGACCGCCAATGCGCCGCTCAAGTGCCGGATTGGGCGACGACCTCCAGAAAGTAGAAGGCGGGGCTGCGGAAAGAAGACGGTCGAGCAGTCGAGAGGAGTTCCAGCAGCAGAGTTCTCCTGCTCTCTCTTTCTCCCACTCTCCTGCTCTGTGGCCGTCAGGCCACGAGCGTTTCTTCCTCGTCGCCCGCGTTGAGTTCGATCTCGCCAGCGTCTTCGAGCGCGCGGATCGCGTCGACGATCTCCTGCTGCTTCGCCTCGACGGTCGACAGCTTGACGGCGCCGAGGTAATCCATCTCTTCGCGGAGCATGTCGGCCGCCCGTTGCGACATGTTGCTGAGCACCTTCTCCTTGAGCTCGGGGCTTGCGCCCTTCAGGGCGAGCGCCCACTGCGAAGACTCGACCGTCTTCAGGACGGTTTGGATGTCCTTGCCGCTGAACTTGGCGACGTCGTCGAACACGAACATCAGGCGGCGGATCTCTTCGGCCAGCTGCGGGTCTTCGACCGCCAAGCCGTCGAGCAAGGTCCGCTCGGTCGAGCGGTCGGTCACGTTGAGCATGGCGGCGACCGAGTCGACCCCGCCCGCCATCTCGAAGCTCTGGCTCATGACGCTCGACATCCGACGCTCCAGCCCCCGCTCCACCTCGCGGATGATCTCCGGGTTGGTCTGGCCCATGGTGGCCATGCGTTTGACGACCGCCTGCTGGCGGTTCTGCGGCAGCCCGGCGAGGATCTCGGCTCCGAACGGCGGCGGCAGGTGCGACATGATCAGCGCGATGGTCTGCGGGTGCTCGTCGACGACGTAGGTGAGCACGCTCTGGCTGTCGACGTGGCGGAGGAAGCCGAAGGGCAACGCCTCGATCGTCTGGCGGATGTTGTCGAGCGCCTCGCCGGCGTTCGACCCGAGGGCCTTGCGCACGAGGTTCTTGGCCAGCTCCAGGCCGCCGCCGCTGGCGCCCGAAGCGGGGTTGGTCTCGGAGAACTCGCGGATGACCGATTCTTGCTCTTCGGCGGGCACCCGCTTGAGCCGCGCGATCTCGAGCGACACCAGCTCGACCTGCTTCGGGTCGAGTTGCGACAGCAGCGTGCCCGCGTCTTCCTCGGGCAGGCACATCAGCAGCACGGCCGCCTTGTGCAAGTCGGACATGTCGGCGGGCTTGGTGGCCATGCGTCGTTTGAGCGGCGGTTCGCGTTCGACGCAGCCCCATGCACGAGTTGTGCTGGTCCCAGGCGCGCCACGGCTTTTTCATCGTCACCAAGGCGCCGACGGCTTTACCGAACACGCGGACTGCGCAAAGTTTGCCGCCGCTAGCGGGGCTAGCGGCGGGGCGTCGCGGCAGGAGTGCGACCCGATCAGAGCGAGATGTCGCTCCAGAGAAATCCTAGTTCGCCCGCCACCACGGACGCGAGAAACCGCGCGCCGGCTGCGGCGGCGCGGTTTGCCGGCGCCCCTCTTGCAACGGTCGTGCGGGATGGGCGGTCGAACGGGATGAGCGATGCCGCACGCCGCGCCATCGGGGCTGCTCACTCGTTGGGGGTCAGCCGGCATTCGGCCGCTTGGCCCGCGCACTCGTCGACCGTCACCGTCAACTCGGCCGGCGCCGCGACGCCCCCTTCGGCGAGCCGCTCGAGCAGCCGCTCGCCGATCCAGCGGGCCAGCAGCTCGGCCGTGGTGTTGGCCACCGGCAGCAGCACACAATCTTCGGCTGGGAAGACCCAGCGGCGTTCCTCGAAGCGGGCCTCGACCTCGTGCGGCGACTCGGTCACACGGATCGCCGGGTGCTCGGTCGGCAGCAGCGCCCGGTGGTCGAGCCGCCGGGTGACCTCGAGCGTCGCGTCGCGCAGCGCGATGAAGTCGACCACGTAGTGGTTCTCGTCGAGCGGCCCGGTCGCCTCGACCGCCACGCCGTAATTGTGCCCGTGCAGCGGCTCGCACACGCCGCCGTTGTAGGTGATGAAGTGCGCGGCGGAGAAGACAAACGAGTCTTTCTCGACGCGGACGCGGTAGTGCTTGCCCATTGCGGGATCTCCTCGCCGTGGTGGGGCTAGGCGGGGGAAAGAACAAACTCTTCGAGCAACCGCTCGCACTCTTCCGGCGCGTCTTCGACCACCCAATGGCCGGCGTCGGCGAAGCGGTGGGCGTCCGCCTGCGGCCAGTGCTCGAGGAACCGATCGAGGCACGCCGGCGTGAAACACCAGTCGCGCATGCCCCACACCAAGCGGATCGGCAAACCGGCGAGTGAGGGCAATCCGCGCTCGATCTCTTCGAGCACGCCCCACGTCGGGTGGCGCGGCGAGGTGGGGATGTCTCGTACAAACTGATCGACCGCCAAGCGGTGGGCCCACGAGTCGTACGGCGCCAAGTAACCCGCCTCCACGCTCGGCGACAGCCGCCGGCTGTGGAGCGTCATCCGCAGCGCCGCCCGGGAGAACAGATTGAGCCCCCGCAGTCCCCACTCGCCGACGACCGGCGTGCGGCAGACGGCGATCCGCTTCGGCACGAACCAAGGAGGAAACGCCCCGGTGTTGAACAGCATGATCCGCCGGAAACGCTCCGGCTCGCGGAGCGCGGCGCCGAGGCCGATCGCGCCGCCCCAATCTTGGGCCACGAGCGTGACGCCCCGCAGGTCGAGGTCGCGGACCAAGGCGACCAGGTCGTCGATGCGGTCAGCGAGCCGAAACCGGACGTCCGGTTTATCGCTCAGCCCGCACCCTAGATGATCGGGGGCGACGCAACGCGCGCGGCCACGGAGGCCCAAGATCAGGTTGCGCCAATGGAACGACCAGGTCGGATTGCCGTGGACGAACAACAGCGTTTCGTCGGCGTCGCTTGCGTCGGAGGCGGCAGAACCCTCACGGCCGGGGCCTTCGTCGACATAGTGCATCTCGCCCGCGGCGAGCCGAAAGCGGTTCGGCGCGAATGGGTAGAGCCCGCGCCACGCTTCGGGACCGGTCGGCTCGGGATGGGAAGGGGCAGGCGGCATGCGCGGCTTCGCTGGGGACTTGGGAAGCGTGTCAGCCTAGCCTGAGAGCGTGCGGGCGCGGAGGGCTTGGCTAATCGCGTTCCCCCGACGCATCCCCCCTTCGGCTAGAATGGCGGGGCCCCCGCGGCACGAACCTCCGCCCCCCACGCGACGACCCGTCATGGCGAGCCACACCGTCGAGAACTACCTGAAGCAGATCTTCCGCCTGGCGCGCGAGGCCTCGGCGAGTCGCGAAGACGCGCCCGTGGCGACCGGCGTGCTGGCCACGGCGATGGGCGTTTCTCCCGGCACGGTCACCAGCATGCTCAAAACGCTCGCCGAGGGGGGCTTGGCGACCTACACGCCTTACGAGGGCGTGCGGCTCACCGACGCCGGCGAGAAGCTGGCCCTCAGGATCTTGCGGCGGCACAGGCTGATCGAGCTGTTCCTGTCGCGCACGCTCGACCTGACCTGGGACGAGGTCCACGAGGAGGCGGAGCACATGGAGCACGCCGTGAGCGACCTGCTGGTCGACCGCATCGACCAGTACCTCGACTTCCCCGAGTCCGACCCGCACGGCGAGCCGATCCCGACGGCTGCCGGCGCAATGGCCGAAGTGGCCGACCGACCGCTCGCCTCGCTCGCGGCGGGCGACGCGTTCTGCTTCCGTCGCGTGACGGACGAGACGCCCGATTTCCTCCGCCGCCTGAGCGAGGCTGGCATCGAACTGGGCCGCTATGCGGCGGTCGTCTCGAGCGACGCGGAGGGCGAGGTCACGATCCGCCTGGGCGAATCGACCACCAAGCTCAGCGCCGAAGACGCCGAGAAGTTGCGTGTTGAGTGAGACCCGGAAGGGCCGCTCGTGCCCTTTCGTGGCTAGCCTTTCTTGCGCCCATCCGTGTAATCCGTGGTTCGCTTCTTGATGCCGTTAGCAGCCGGCGCAAAAAAAGAGCCGCGGACGTCTTTTGAACGCCCGCGGCTCTCGCTGTAACAAACTAACCGGTCGCTTGCGACGGAGTGGAGTCACTCGAAGAAAGACGCGGTCCGAACGGTGCTGCGCACCGCCTTGGCCGGACCGGGCCAATCGATTTTTTAGGTCCTCCCGACGGAATGGCGACCGGAAAGTTTGATCTCGTTCCCACCGCGGCCTGGGCCGCTGGCGGGGGTGTGTTCTGTTTAGGGATCAAACTCCCCGACTGACTATCGACGCTCGCCCACGCGGGGCTTGAGTGCGGCCCTCTCGTTTCGGCGAGGGGGAGCGTACACCACAAGCTTAGTCCGCAACAACGGGGGCGCCACGCACTTTTTTGGGCCACGCCGCCCGAGGCGTCGCTGTGCCGCATTGGCTGCAAACACGGCGCCAATCGGGGGTGGCATTGGCCTTGTCTGTGACACGTCGCTTTTGATACGGGACGACCTGGAATCTTTGTTCGCCGCCCCGGCGCCGAATTGCGGCCCCCCTCCACGCTCCGACCAAGCTGCGAGCCAACCCATGCCCATCCCAATCTCCTTCAGCAAAAAAAACGACCGCCTCACCAGCCGCCCCGGCTTATGGCTGGGGCTGACGGCCGCGGTGCTGGCGCTGGCGGCGGCTTTGCCGGCGGCCATGGCGCCGAGCACGGCGGTCGCTCAGACCACGGGAAACCGTGAGCCGACGCTCCGCGAGCGGCTGCTGTACGGCCTCGAGGCGAGCCGGCCGACCGAGTTGGCGTTCATCGACGCGGTGGCCGACACGGTCGATCGGGGCGAGCTGCCCGAAAAGCTGGTCGACCGGTTCTTCTTCTGGTCTCGCAAGCGCGCCGAGCGGCACACGAGCGGCTCGCGGCGGGCGATCGTCTACTTCCAGCCCGCGCTGCAGATCCAGGCCAAGAAGCTGGGGATCACGATCGCCTCGGATCCCTAGGCCCCCCAGGAGCCGGTAGGCAATCGAGCGGCGATGCGGTATGCTCAGGGGCTCGCAACCGATCCCCCAACCTACCGTTGAGCACGCCGCCCATGGCACGCAAAGTCGTCAGTCGCAAAGACCTTCGGGCCGAAGCCGATGCCGCCGAGGCGCAGGAAAAAGAAGCGGCGCCGAAGAAGAAGAAGAAGGCTCCCGCCAAGCGGAAGAGCCGCGCGAAGGCGGCCGCCGAGGTTCGACTGAAGGCCTTCTGGGGCGTGTTCAACCAGTCACTCAAGCGCGTCGCGCTCTACGACTACAGCCAGAAAAAAGAGGCTGAGAAGAAAGCCGAAGAGCTCACGGCCAAGGGCAAGAGCCCCCACTTCGTTCAGCCGGTCAAAGAGATCATCGAAGAGGCCTGATCCCGCCCTTCGTTTGATTGGCGGCGGGCGATCCGCACCGAGTCGGTGTGGACCCCGACCCGCGAAGCCAGCCCCTCAATCCACGCAAGACCAAGCCCCCATGACCCACTAGTGGGTCGTGGGGGCTTGGTCATTGGTCATTCCCGAGGGGCGACCACACCCCGCGCCGCGAGCCAAGCCTCGAGCGCCGCGGGCCACAGGGCCGTCGAGCCGGCGGTGCTCCACATGCCGAATCCGTGGCCCCCCTTCTCGTAAGCGTGCAGCTCGGCCGCCACCCCGTGCTCCTTGAGCGCGGCGAACATCCGCAGGCTGTTCTCGATCGGCACGGCGCGGTCGTCGGCCGCGTGGATCAGAAGCGTGGGCGGCGTGTCGCTCGTCACACGATTCTCGGCCGACAAGGCGTGCGAGAGCGCTTCGCTCGGCTCGTCACCGAGCAAGTTCTTGCGTGATCCGCCGTGGGTGACCGCCACCTCCATCGAGACGACCGGGTAGACCAGCACCGCGAAGTCGGGCCAGCTGGAGTGGCGCTCCAGCGGGTCGTCGGCCTCGGGCGCGGCGGGAGAGCCTTGCGTGGCGGCGGTGGCGGCCAAGTGGCCGCCGGCCGAGAAGCCCATGATCCCCACCGCGTCGGGGCGCACGCCCCACTCCTGGGCGTGGCTGCGGACCAGCCGGATCGCCCGGCGGGCGTCGCTCAGCGGCACGGGGTGCTTCTGGCTCTCGCCGCCGCAACGGTATTTAACAACGACGCCGACCGCGCCGCGGTCGGCGAGCCACTTCGCCACGAAGTGCCCCTCTTTGTCGAGCGCCAACCCGCCGTATCCGCCGCCGGGCAACACGCAGACCGCCGCCCCGGTCGCCGTGGCGGGATCGGGGCGATAGACCGTCATGGTCGGCTCCGACACGCCGGTAACCCAGCGGTTCCTCCGCCCGGCATGGCTCCGGTCCTCGGCGTTTTCCGACTGCTCGTGCCGCTCGGACTCGGGGGCGCCCCCCTCCC
Organism: Pseudobythopirellula maris; assembly: GCF_007859945.1. Lineage (GTDB taxonomy): Bacteria > Planctomycetota > Planctomycetia > Pirellulales > Lacipirellulaceae > Pseudobythopirellula > Pseudobythopirellula maris. Next base: position 229,996 of record NZ_SJPQ01000002.1, read on the forward strand.
ACAGCGGCAGCTCAAGGGCGTCTCTCGAGCCTGCCTTGCCGGAGGCATTGGCCTGGTCGGGGGCGACGGCTTGCGAACCGGCGGGGGGTTGGGCGGGGGAGGTCATGGGCAATGCGAATGAGAGCAGCATCCAAGCGGTGAAAGCGAGTCGGCGCATGGCGTGGAGTCCTTCGACATGGGGTAGTGAATACGCGCGGCGAGGTGGCGGCCGTCGGCTGATTGCCGCCGCCAGCAGTGCTCAATCTTGCGATCGGCGTTCGTCGTGCTGATCGTCGACTCGCCACACTCCCACCACTGCGGGGGAGTAAGGACGCACGTCCCAGCCCGTGTCGTGGCGTGTCTCTCGCACGTGGCCGAGTTGGGTGAAGTCGAACCTCTTGTCGGCCTCGACAACCAGCATGCTGCCGGCCGGGGCGTGCTCTTCGAGTGCGAAGATCAGAGAGAGCATCTCGTCGGCGCGTTCCACAAAAAAGTCGTACGGCGGCGAGACGAACGCCAGCCACGGGCGCCGACGGCGTTCCGCTGCGCCCGCTTCCCCTGCGCCCACTTCTCCTGGGGGTGAATCTTCCAGGGGCCCCTCGTAAGCCGGCAGGTCGCGGGCCGCCCACAGGAACGCGCTGGTCTTGAGCAGCTCGCACTGGTCGGCGACGCCGAGCGTCGTGAGATTCCGCTCCACGACGGCGGCGGTCGGCACGTGGCGCTCGATGAACAGCGCGCTGAGGGCCCCGCGGCTCACCGCCTCGATGCCCAGGGCGCCGGTGCCCGCGAACAGGTCCAAGGCGTGCTTGCCCTTGGCCTCGATGCCCACGAGGTTGAAGATCGCCTCGCGCACACGGTGCTTCATCGGCCGGGTGACCGGTGCGCCGCCCGGCGTCCCGAGCGGGCGGAGCGGCTCGTAGGCGAGCTTGCTGCCGCGCAGCCGGCCGCCAATCACCCGCATCTCGCTCTCGGCGCGGGGGGTTGGGTCAGCCGCACGGGAAGGTCGCTTGCGGGGGGCCATGCGGCGGTTCACTCGGGTGGGGCCCGCCGTTGGGCGCCGAGGGGCTCCCCTGGCCAACGGCCAAAAAGGCTTCGGCCTTGGAGGCGTATCGGGTGTGGCCTTGGCGGGCCGACGGGCGTAATCTTTTAGGACTCGTCCATCGTAACGATTCGCCGGCGCCGCAGCGAGCGGCGACCCCCCAGTCTTCTGCCGACCTTCCCCCCACTAAAATCCCTCGCCGCCATGAAGCCCGCCACTCTATCGCCGCGCCGTCTCGGTTCGTCTTTCATTTGGATTCTAGGTCTGGCGGCCGGGCTCGCGTGCGCGGGCCCCGTGTCCGCCCAAGAGGCGCCGGCTTCTACGGGCGAGGCGCAAAACGCCGCTAGCCCCTCCGCCCAAGCCCAGCTCGACGCGGCGCTCGACGCCTACAAGTCGACCCTCCGGTCGATCGAGTCGCTCCGCTCGGAGTACCAAACCGCGCCGGAGTCGCAGCACGAAAAGCTCCACGAAGAGCTGCTCGATCTTGTGAAGCAGGGCAAAGAACAAGTGTCGGCGATGCTCGGCCACGCCGCCGAGGCTTACCGGGCGAACCCCGTGGCGGACTCCGAGGCGGATCAACTGCTGCGGGCCGTCGCACGCCATTCGGTGGTGGGCCACGGCGGATCGGGAGGCGACCAATACGAACAAGGCCTGCAGGTCATCGATGCTCTGGTCGACGGCGGCGCCGCGGCCGACGAGAAGCAGCTGCCGCTGTGGGGGTTTGTGGCCGCGATGTTCACCAACGACTTCGAAGCCGCCGATCGCTTCCTCGCGATCGCCAAAGAGAACGGCTCGCTCGCTTCGCAGCCCGAAGGCGAGGAGGCGATCGCCGTCTACAAACTCGCGATGCAGCACCTGCCGGTGCTCGGCGACCTGAAGGCGATGTGGGCCAAAGAGCAACAGATCCGCGCCGACGAGGCGGCCGCCGACGACCTGCCGCGCGTCTTGTTCAAGACCACCAAAGGGGACATCACTCTCGAATTGTTCGAGAACGAGGCCCCCACGGCCGTGGCCAACTTCGTTACGCTCGTCAAAGAGGGCTACTACGACGGCCTGCTGTTCCACCGCGTGCTCGGCCATTTCATGGCCCAGGGAGGCGACCCGCTTGGCACGGGCTCGGGCGGGCCCGGCTACTCGATCGCTTGCGAGTGTTACCAACCCAACGCACGCATGCACTTTCGCGGCTCGCTCAGCATGGCCCACGCCGGCCGCGACTCGGGAGGCTCGCAGTTCTTCTTGACCTTCACCCCCACGATGCACCTGAACGGCAAGCACACCGTATTCGGCCGCGTGATCGACGGCATCGAGGTCTTGGGCGAACTGCAACGGACCGACGGCGAGGGCGCCCCGCCGCGCGACAAGATTCTCACGGCCGAGGTGCTCCGCGACCGTGGCCACGACTACAAGTTCGAGAAACTCCCCGGCCGCTGAGTCTGGCTTGCTGGGTCTGGCCACGTGGAATCACGTGTCAACGAAACCCGCGCACCGCGTCTAATCGAGGGCGGTAAATCGAATCCCGCTACGACAGCAGGCGCCCCGAATCGTGCGGCTACGCGCACCACCTGGGCGTAACCGCTTTATCTTCCCCCACTTAGCTGCTGAATAGCTGCTGAGCTTGGTTGCCGCTCCTGCGGGGTGGTTGACCGCCAATCGCCGCTTCGATAGCTTAATATCGCTGCTGCGAATCTTAGGGGGGTTCGAAATAAGATTGCTTGATTCACTGTCAGGTGGTGAGTGCAAGCTGGCGCCTCCATGTTTCGTGGAACGGCGGCCCTTCTAGAGACGCGGCTTCTCGTGCGGTTTTGATACGGCGTCCTCGCTCGACGCCCACACACCCGATCAGGGTGGGATTCCCGTCCTTACCACGTTCGGGGTGACACCCGAGGCGACCAACAGGCCCAACGACCACCTTGACTCCGACCCGCTCTGCACCGGCCATGAACTTCAAAGCGTTGAAGATCTTTTGTGACGTGACAAAGCTACGCAGCTTTTCCAAGGCGGCCGAAGTGAATGGCATCTCGCAATCGAACGCCAGCCAGGTGGTCCACCACTTGGAGGAGCACCTGGGGGTGCAGCTGATCGACCGGTCGACCAGGCCGTTCGTGATGACCCCCGAGGGAGAAAAGTACTTCGACGGCGCCCGCGACATCTGCCGACGCCTGGAGGACCTGGAGCGTGAAGTGGTGCGGGTCCACGACCAAGTCGCGTCGCGGCTCACCGTAGCGGCGATCTACTCGGTCGGCCTCGCGCACATGAACCGCTGGCTGCGGGCGTTTCTGAGCCAGCACCCGAAAGCCGATGTTCGGGTCGAGTACGTCCACCCCGAGCGCGTTTACGAAGCGGTCGAGACCGAGCAGGCCGACCTCGGACTGGTGAGCTACCCGGTCGCGTCGAAGCGCATCGAGACCTTGCCGTGGCGCGAAGAGAGGCTGGTGCTGGTGGTCGACCCGGCCCACCCGCTCGCCGAGCGTTCGCGAAGCGGCGGCGGTTTGGCGACCGTGTCGATCAACGATCTCGAGGGAGAGCGGCTGATCGCCTCGCAGCAGGGGCTGCAGATCCGCGAGGAAGTCGACAGCCTCTTCGCCCGCCACAAGGTGGGGGTCGAGGTCGCGATGGAGTTCGACAACATCGAGCTGATGAAGCGGGCGATCGAAATCGGCGCCGGCGTCGGCCTGCTGCCCGAGCCGACCGTCACGCCCGAGGTGGCCGCCGGCACGCTGGTGAAGCTCTCGCTCGAGGGCGAGCAGCTCGCCCGCCCGCTGGGGATCCTCTACCGCCGCGACCGCGAACTGAGCGAGACGGCCCAGCGGTTCATCAAGCTGCTGCAAGACCACGCCAACGAAACGACAACAGCCGCGCCGACCCCCAGCCACGCCAAGCCGGTTGCCGCCGTGGCCCGCGAGTCGCTGGAGCCCGCCGGAGCGCCGGGCTAGCGTCCGCCCGGCTGCGGGCCTCTAGAAATGGCCCGAGACCAAGCACTCAAAGCGGCCCCCCAAGCGGGCCCCTAAAAAGACACCGTTTATTCATTCGGAAGCAAAGACAAGCATGTTCAACCGCCGTTCGCTCATCCACCTGCCGGAGAAGCAGGGCCTGTACGATCCCGCCCTGGAGCACGACGCCTGCGGCGTCGGCTTCATCGCGCACATCAAGGGCGAGGCGAGCCACCAGATCGTGGTCGACTCGGAGGACCTGCTCAAGCGCATGGACCACCGCGGCGCTTGCGGGTGCGAAGAGAACACGGGCGACGGCTCGGGCATCATGACCGCCCTGCCGCACGCGTTCCTGCAGGCGGCCGTGAAGGCCGACCTGGGGATCGACCTGCCCGAGCCGGGCCGGTTCGCCGCGGGCAACGTATTCCTGCCCCGCATCAAGAGCGAGCGCGAGAAGTGCAAGGCCGAGGTCGAGCGCATCGTGGCCGAGCAGGGGCAGCGGCTGGTGGGCTGGCGCCCGGTGCCGACCAACTCGAAGAAGGCCGACATCGGCCCCACGGCCCGCGCCTCGGAGCCGGTGATCGAGCAGCTGGTGATCGCCGCGTCTGACAACGTCGAAGGCGAGGCCTTCGAGCGCCAGGTCTACCTCATCCGCAAGCGGGCGAGCAACCTGCTGCGATCCGACGGATCGCTCAAAGAAGCCAAGATCTTCTACATCTGCTCGCTCTCGACCAAGGTGATCATCTACAAGGGCATGCTCACCACCGAGCAGCTCTACCGCTACTACAAGGACCTGAAAGACCCGGCCTACGTCAGCCACCTGGCGATGGTCCACTCGCGGTTCGCCACGAACACGTTCCCCAGCTGGGACCGCGCGCAGCCGCTGCGCTTCATGAGCCACAACGGCGAGATCAACACCGTCAAGGGCAACGCGAACTGGATGTTCGCCCGCCAGGGGGTCCTGCAGAGCCCGCCGGGCGGCGGATTCGGCGACGAGCTGCCGAAGCTCTTCCCGATCGTCGAGCCCGACTGCAGCGACTCCGGCACGTTCGACAACGCGCTGGAGTTCCTGCTGATGAACGGCCGCTCGCTGCAGGGCTCGGTCATGATGATGGTCCCCGAGGCGTGGCAGAACCACGCCACGATGTCCGAGTCGAAGCGCGCCTTCTACGAGTACCACTCGGCGCTGATGGAGCCGTGGGACGGCCCCGCGTCGATCGTCTTCACCGACGGCAAGTACATCGGCGCGGTCTTGGACCGCAACGGCCTGCGGCCCTCGCGGTACTACGTGACGAACGACGACCGGGTGATCATGGGCAGCGAGGTCGGCGTGGTCGACGTCGAGCCGGAGAACGTGCGTCTGAAGGGCCGCCTCCAGCCGGGCAAGATGTTCCTGGTCGACTTCGACGAGGGCCGCCTGATCCCGGACGAAGAGATCAAGGAAGGTTTCGCCTCGCGCCAGCCGTACGGCGATTGGCTTCGCGCCGAGCGGATCGACCTGAACGACCTCCACCCCGAGGAGGAGAAGCACGGCTTCCGGGCCAGCACGCTGATGGCCCGCATGCAGGCGTTCGGCTTCACGGTCGAGACGCTCAAGTTCATGCTGCTGCCGCTCATCCAAGTCGAGAAAGACCCGATCGGCTCGATGGGCAACGACAGCTGCCTGGCGGTCCTCAGCGACAAGCCGCGGATGATCTACGACTACTTCAAGCAGCTGTTCGCCCAGGTGACGAACCCCGCGATCGACTCGATCCGCGAGGAAGTCATCATGTCGCTCGAGTGCTACATCGGCCCCGAGCAGAACCTGCTCGAAACCACCCCCGAGCACGCCCACCGGCTCCGGCTGGCGCACCCGATCTTGTCGAACGAGCAGCTCGCCTCGCTCAAGCACATCTACCGCAACAAGGCCGGCAAGGGCTGGCGGGCGAAGACGATCGACATCACTTGGCCGGTCGAGGAGGGGGCCGCAGGCATGCGCGGCGCCATCGACCGCGTTTGCCAAGAGGCCGAGGCCGCCATCGACGAGGGGTACGCCCTCGTGATCCTGTCGGACCGCAAGCTGTCGGCCGAGCGCGTGCCGCTCAGCGCGTTGCTGGCCACCGGCGCCGTGCACCACCACTTGGTGCGTTGCTCGAAGCGGACCCGCATCGGCCTGATCGTCGAGACCGGCGAGGCCCGCGAGGTGCACCACCACTGCCTGCTGGTCGGCTACGGCGCCGACGCGATCAACCCCTACCTGGCGTTCGAGTCGCTCTGGCAGGCGCGGCGTGACGGCTTGATCCCCGACGACGACGAGGGCGTGGTGCCGCACGAGGAGTCGGGCGAGGCCGAGGACCCGCTCTCCGTGCCCGAGGACGACGAGGCCCACGACCCGATCACGGGCATGGACCACCAGATCGTCGCGAAGTACCGCACCGGCGTGGCCAAGGGCATGCTCAAGGTGATGGCCAAGATGGGCATCTCGACACTGCAGAGCTACAAGGGCGCCCAGATCTTCGAGGCCCTCGGCCTGCGCGACGAGGTCATCGACCTCTGCTTCAGCGGCACCGCCAGCCGCGTGCAGGGCGCAGGGTTTGACGTGCTCGCCGAGGAAGCCCTGCGGCGTCACAAGCTCGGCTACCCCGCGCACGAGTCGTCCCGGCTGCCACTGCTGCCCAACCCGGGCGAGTACCACTGGCGCGCCGAGGGCGAGCGCCACATGTGGACCCCGCTGGCGATCTCCGAGATCCAGGCCGCCGCCCGAGGCGGCGACAAAACCGCCTACCAGCGGTTCGCCGACCTGGTGAACCACGACGCCCGCAACCGCTGCCAGCTGCGTGGCCTGCTCGGGTTCAAGAAAGAAGCCAACGGCGGCGCGATCCCGATCGACGAGGTCATGCCCGCCAGCGAGATCGTCAAGCGATTCTGCACCGGGGCGATGTCGTTCGGCTCGATCTCGGCCGAGTCGCACGAGACGCTCGCCATCGCGATGAACCGCCTCGGCGGCAAGAGCAACACCGGCGAGGGGGGTGAGGACCCGGCGCGCTGGACCCCCGACGACAACGGCGACTCGCGCCGCTCGGCCATCAAGCAGGTCGCCTCCGGCCGGTTCGGCGTGACGATCAGCTACCTGAGCAACGCCGACGAGATCCAAATCAAGATCTCCCAAGGCGCCAAGCCGGGCGAAGGTGGCGAGCTGCCCGGTCGCAAGGTCGACGACACGATCGCCCGGATCCGTTACTCAACGCCCGGCGTCGGCCTCATCAGCCCCCCGCCGCATCACGACATCTACTCGATCGAAGACCTCGCCCAGCTGATCTACGACCTGAAGAACGCCAATCGGGCCGCCCGGATCAGTGTGAAGCTGGTCTCGGAGGTCGGCGTCGGCACGGTCGCCTCGGGCGTCGTCAAAGGCCACGCCGACCACGTGCTGATCGCCGGCGACGGCGGCGGCACCGGCGCCTCGCCGCTCACCAGCATCAAGCACGCCGGCCTGCCGTGGGAGCTCGGCATCGCCGAGACCCACCAGACGCTGATGATGAACGACCTCCGCAGCCGTGTGATCCTGCAGACCGACGGCGGCCTGAAGACCGGTCGCGACGTCGTGATCGCCGCGCTCTTGGGCGCCGAGGAGTTCGGCTTCAGCACCGCGCCGCTCATCACGCTCGGCTGCATCATGATGCGCAAGTGCCACCTGAACACCTGCCCCGTGGGCATCGCCACCCAAGACCCCGAACTGCGGGCCAAGTTCTCCGGCAAGCCGGAGCACGTGGTGAACTACCTGTTCATGGTCGCCGAGGACGCCCGCCAGCTGATGGCCGAGCTCGGCTTCCGCACGATCGACGAGATGGTCGGCCGCGTCGACGCGCTCGACACGAACAAGGCGATCAAGCACTGGAAGACGGACGGCCTGGACCTGACCAAGCTGCTCTCTCCCGGCCCGCGGCCATACCCCGAGGCGGGCGCCCATTGCACGATGGGCCAAGACCACGGGCTCGAGAAGACTCTCGACCTCCGCGAGCTACTCGAGCAGGCCCAGCCGGCCATCGACTCGGGCAAGAAGGTCCGCTACGAGACCCGCATCGTCAACACCGACCGCACGGTCGGCACGATCACGTCGAACGAGATCGCCAAGAAGCACGGCGAGGCGGGCCTGCCGGACGACACGATCCGGTTCCGGCTCACCGGCCACGCCGGCCAGAGCCTCGGCGCCTTCCTGGCCCACGGCGTGACGATCGAACTCGAAGGCGACGCGAACGACTACGTCGGCAAGGGCCTGTCGGGCGGCCGCGTGATCGTTTACCCGCCGAAGGCCTCGACCTTCAAGGCCGAAGAGCAGATCCTCGTCGGCAACGTCTGCCTGTACGGCGCCACCCGCGGCGAGGCGTTCCTACGCGGACGCGCCGCCGAGCGGTTCTGCGTTCGCAACAGCGGCGCCCACGCCGTGGTGGAGGGCGTTGGCGACCACGGCTGCGAGTACATGACCGGCGGCCGCGCGGTGATCCTCGGCCCCACCGGCCGCAACTTCGCGGCCGGCATGTCGGGCGGCGTGGCGTATGTCCACGCCCCGGACCGCGACGCCTTCCGCCTGAGCTGCAACCTCGGCATGGTCGAGCTCGAAGACGTGACCGAAGCCGACGACGTCGCCGAACTCAAAGAGCTCATCGAGAAGCACCAGAACGCGACCGACAGCGCGGTGGCGGCTGAGCTCTTGGACCGCTGGGACGACGCCCTCGGCGAGTTCGTCAAGGTGATGCCAACCGATTACAAACGCGTGCTGGAGGAGCAGAAGGCGAAAGGCAAGGCAGAACAACCGGCGGCGGTTTAAAGGACCAATGACCAAGCCCCAATGACCAATGATGGTTGACATCGATTGTCCACCGGAGGGCCGGCAATTTGATCTGGCGGAGCGGACGGCTTGCTTCGGCGAGTCGGTCATCCGCTTTGTGAGATTGGTAAGCCGGGACGACGTCAGCGGTCCACTGATCCGACAACTCGTGCGGTCGGCCACGAGCATCGGAGCTAACTACCTCGAAGCAGACGAGGCCGGAACGAATAAGGAATTTCGCTATAGGATAAGCGTCTGTAGCCGCGAGGCCCGCGAGACTCAACACTGGCTGAGAATGCTGGCCACGGCGTGCCCCGACCACCGCGCCGTCGCCCGCGATCACTGGCAAGAAGCCAAGGAACTAACCCTGATTTTCGGATCTATCCACAGGAAGTCAAAACCGACGCCCAAGTGAACAACGTTCGCATCACGACATTGGTCATTGGGGCTTGGTCATTGGTCATTCGATCCATTTGCTAATTCAACTTTCAGAAATAGGCTAGTACGGTCCACGATGGGAAAACCCACCGGTTTTAAAGAGTTCCCCCGCAACGCGGTCCCCTACCGCGACCCGCTCGAGCGCGCTGCGGACTACCTCGAGATCTACACCCACGCCCCCGAGGAGCAGCTCACCACGCAGGGCGCGCGGTGCATGGACTGCGGCGTGCCGTTCTGCCAGTCGGACTCCGGCTGCCCGATCGACAACCTCATCCCCGAGTGGAATGATCTGGTCTACAACGGCCGCTGGCGCGACGCGCTCGACCGGCTGCACAAGACGAACAACTTCCCCGAGTTCACCGGCCGGGCCTGCCCCGCGCCGTGCGAGGGGGCCTGCGTGCTGGGCATCACCGACCCGCCGGTGACGATCAAGAACATCGAGAACGCGATCATCGACCGCGGCTGGGACGAGGGCTGGGTCGCCCCGCAGCCCCCCAGCTACGAGACCGGCAAGAGCGTCGCGATCGTCGGCTCCGGCCCCGCCGGGCTGTCGGCCGCCCAGCAGCTCCGCCGCGCCGGGCACGCCGTGAAGGTTTACGAACGCGCCGACCGCATTGGCGGCCTGTGCATGTACGGCATCCCCAACATGAAGCTCGACAAGGGGACGGTCGAACGCCGCGTCGAGCAGCTCCGCGCCGAGGGCGTCGAGTTCCACACCGGCGTCCACGTCGGCAAGGAGGAAGACTTCGCCCCGGGCCACATGACCGCCATCATGCGTGAGCGCGGCGTGAAGGTGAAATTCCTCGACCCCAACAAGTTGCTCAAAGAGAAAGACGCGGTGCTGATGGCCACCGGCGCCACAAAACCGTTCGACCCCACCGGCCGCTGCCCGGGTCGCGACCTGAAGGGCATCCATCTGGCGATGGACTTCCTCACCCGCAACACGAAGAGCCTGCTGGACTCGGAGCTCTCGGACAAGGAGTTCCTCTCGGCCGAGGGGCTCGACGTGGTGGTGATCGGCGGCGGCGACACCGGCGCCGACTGCATCGGCACGTCGCTAAGGCACGGCGCGAAGAGCATCGTGAACTTCGAGCTGATGGACCAGGCGCCCCCCGAACGGGCGCCCAACAACCCTTGGCCGCAGTGGCCGCGGGTCTACCGCGTCGACTACTCGCACGCCGAGGTCGAGGCCAAGACCGGCAAGGACCCCCGCGCGTACCACATCCTCACCAAGGAGTACGTGGGCAAAGAGGGCCGCGTCACCGGCGTGAAGACCGTCGAAGTTGACTGGGCGCAGCCCGTCGCCGGCGGGGCCCCGTTCACCGAGGTGCCCGGCAGCGAGAAGGTGTGGCCCGCCGATTTGGTGCTGCTGTCGACCGGCTTCGTCGGCCCCGAACTCACCGTCGGCGAGATGCTCGGCGTCGAGACCCAGCAACCGCGCGGAAATTGGGTCACTTTTTCGGGCAAGCACGGCGAGTTCACGACGAATGTCGAGAAGGTGTTCGCCGCCGGCGACTGCCGACGCGGCCAGAGCCTCGTCGTCTGGGCCATCAACGAAGGCCGCGGCGCGGCCCGTTCGATCGACGAGTACCTGATGGGCGCCAGCAGCCTGCCGGCGCCCGGCACCAACCTGCCGCAACAGGTGGTCTGACGCTAAAATCCCAATGACCAAGCCCCAATGACCATTGGGTTTTGCACAAACCTTATCGGTCATTGGGGCTTGGTCATTGGTCATTCGCCACTGCCAGTAGCTCATTTAGCAAAGCGACACCGGAGCCCCCATGGACGACCTCTTCACGCTCCACAACCTCTTCACCCTCGGCATGCTGATCTTGCTGCAGGCGGTGCTGGGGTTCGACAACCTGCTCTACATCTCGATTGAGTCGAAGCGGGCTCCCGACGAGAACCAGCGCGCCGTGCGCCAGTGGGGCATCGGCATCGCCATCGTGCTGCGGATCGTGCTGCTGTTCGTCGTGATCCGCGTGATCGGCATGTTCCAGGAGCCCTTCCTGACGATCCCCGAAGGGGGCCCGATCGGCTGGGCCCTTTCGGGCGACATCACCCTGCACGCGGTCATCGTGCTGCTGGGCGGCGTGTTCATCCTCTACACCGCCGTCAAAGAGATCATGCACATGATGGCGATCGAGGACGTCGCCCACGGCGTGGGCGACAACAACCGCTCGAGCACCTGGATGGTCGTCTCGAAGATCGTCGCGATGAACCTGGTGTTCTCGTTCGACTCGATCCTCTCGGCGATGGCGCTCACCGACAACTTCTGGGTCATGGCCACGGCGATCGTCATCAGCGGCGCCATGATGATCTGGCTCGCCGAGCACGTCTCGGAGTTCCTCAAGAAGAACCGCCTGTACGAGGTCCTCGGGCTGTTCATCCTGTTCATCGTCGGCGTGATGCTCATCGGCGAGGGGGGCCACTTGGCCCACCTCCACCTGTTCGGCTACATCGTCGAGCCGATGGCTAAGAGCACGTTCTACTTCACGATCGCCATCCTGGTAGTGATCGACATCGTGCAGGGCCGCTACCAGAAGAAGCTGATGGCCGAGAAGCACCGCGAGATCGTTGAAAACGACGCGACGACGGCCTAGCATCGAAGGGCGCCAGGGGCTTCCGCTGTGTGCCACTGGCGTGCCGCCAGTGAGATGTACCAGGTGAGCTCGTACCCAATTCGCACTGGCGGCACGCCAGTGTCGCCGGGCGCTATGGCCGAGGGCATCGCCAAAGTGCTCGGAGACGGGAACCCACGGCCGTCAGCTGCTGCATCATCACTCTCCGCTCTTGCGAGCCAGCCGAGCACCGACGGCAGCGCCGGTGAGCATCATCCCAAACACAATGACGCATTCCACGACCTCGCGGAACTGCTGCTGGTCGTTCGACGGGCCCCAAGCCTGCCAGAGGACGAAGGCCGGGTAGACCGGCTTGCCGAAGCCCGTCGACTCTGCCAGCAGCAAGTAGACACCCCCGAACAGGCAGGCGCCCAACGCCGCGCCGCGTTCCTCCCCCCGCAGCAGCACGGCGGCGGCCGTGTGGCGGGCGAGCACGGCGAGAGTGACAAGGATCAGCGGCTCGAGGCCGAAACGCGAACGCAGTGCAAAGGCGACCAGTGCGGCGTACGACATGACGCCCAACAAGGTGGATAGGGAGTATTTCATTCCGGTGATTGTAGGGCGGCGGGTGGCACTGTCGAGCTTCGCCTTCCCTATGTGCGCCACTCTAACTCCGTGGGGTGACTGTGGCCGGAAATGCTCTCTGCTAAAATACCGGGCTGCTGACCTTCTCCGTATCCCTGCTCTCGATGAGGCCACGCCGTGCGTCTGCTCGCCACGACCTGCTTGTTCGCGTCGTTTCTCGCTGCTCCTTGCCCTGCTCAAATCGCCTCGGCCCCGACGGTCGAAGGCGTCACGCTCGGCCCCTACGCGTACGAGACCAAGCCCGACCACCCCGCGTTCGACAAGTTCAACCTACGCAAGGCGCCCGCCGCCGGGCCGCTATTGCTCGAGGAGGGCGACCGGCTGGCGATCTGCGGCGACTCGATCACCGAGCAGAAGATGTACTCGCGCATCATCGAGACCTACCTGACCTGCTGCACGCCTCAGCTCGACGTGACCGTGCGACAGTACGGCTGGAGCGGTGAGAAGACCGACGGCTTCCTGCGGCGCATGGAGCAAGACTGCCTGCGGTTCGATCCCACCGTGGCCACGCTCTGCTACGGCATGAACGACGCCCGCTACCGCCCGTTCGACGTCACGAACGGCCAGTGGTACGAGGATCACTACCGGGCGATCGTTCGCAAGTTCAAAGCAGAGGGGGTCCGCGTGGTGCTCGGCACGCCGGGCTGCGCGGGCAAGACCGCCTCGTGGGTCGGTTCTCGCGCCGGCACGCTCGACGAGCAGAACATCAACCTGGCGGCGCTGCGCGACATCGCGATCGGCGTCGCCCAGAGCGAGGGGACGCGGCTGGCGGACGTCTTCTGGCCGATGCTCCAGGCCCAAGTCTTCGCCCCCGGCCAGCACGGCGCCACGGAGGAGAACCCTTACGAGGTGGCCGGCAAGGACGGCATCCACCCCGGCTGGGCGGGCCACGTGGTGATGGCGTACGCCTTCCTCAAGGCCATGGGCTTGGGCGGCGAGATCGGCACGATCGAGATCGACCTGGCGGACAGCTCGGCCACGGCATCCGAAGGTCACGAGGTCGAGTCCGCCGCCGACGGCGAGCTGCGCGTCGTTAGCCGCCGCTACCCGTTCTGCGCCACGGGGCCGCTCGACCGAGACGACTCTGTTCGGTCCGGCACGACCCTCGTGCCGTTCTACGAAGACCTCAGCCGCTTCACGCTCCGTGCGACCGGCGGCGACGCCGAGCGCTACGCCGTCACTTGGGGCCAGGCGACGGAGGAATACACGGCCGAGCAGCTCGCCGGGGGCGTGAACCTGGCGGCCGACTTCGCCGCCACGCCGTTCCAAGCGGCCTTCGATCGCGTCGACCAGGCGGTCGCGGCCAAGCAAGCTTATGAGACGAAGCAGGTGAAACGCGTGTTCCACGGCAGCCGCGGCCGCGAGGACTTCGACTCAGCGGTCGAAGAGACCGAGGCCGAGCGCGCCCCGCTCGCCGCCGCCGTGGAGAAAGACCTCGAACCGGTGACGCACACGATCACGATCCGGCCGATCGAGTAGCCGCCGCTGAAGCGGCCAAAACCGCGTGCGATAAAAATCTCGTCGATTTTACGGGCCCCTACGAACCCGGCGGCGGCGTCTAAACCGTTGCGCACCAGCGATTTAGCACAAAATAGCCGTGGCCTAAAAATCGTTTCTGCGCGCTTGGCTCAAAACGCTTTGCAGAAATTTCGCGTTCGATCGGTTATCAAGATAATTGGGCGCCGCAGGGGGTCGCCGCCGCGTCAGGCTTTGCGTTTTGCCAGACCAACCCGCGTTGCCAAGCCGCCCTGCTGCGTTTTTAGGCGTGAGCGAGCACGGCAATCGCCAACGAAACTTTTTGGCGAAACCCGCGGGGTGTGTTTCTATATTATTCTTGGCCACTCTAATCGGTCACGCGCACGCGTAGCTCATCGCTGTTGCCGCGGAGCTCGGGGGCGTACAGCGCCGCGGCCTGGGTCGGCAGCGCCGAGAAGCGGCCCGGCGTCTCGGCCCTGAGGCGGTAGCGGACCGTGTGCTCGCCGCGCGGCAGCCGCGAGACGAACAGGTTCACCTGCCGGTCGCGGTACTCGACGTAAGCGCCGAGCGCGTTGCCGTTGTAGCCGCTGCGGACCTCGACCGGCTCGAAGCCGGCCGGTTTGTGATCGGCGAAGAGCAGGTACTCGTAGTCGTTCTTGCTCTCGACCGTGAGCTCGACCTCGACCAGATCGCCGCTCTCAACCTGCGCCAAGTCGTCCAGCTCCTTGCGGTCAAACTTCTCGGCCCGCTGCGAGACGACCTGCCCCAAGGCGCCGCGGGCGTCTTGCTTCGCTTCCACCGGGGTGAGCTTGTAGAGCTTGCGGTCGACGCGCAGCTCGAGCCCGGCGCTGCGGATCCGCTCCTCCATCGTGAAGTTCGTCAGGTAGGCGTTGTAGTAGAGCTTGCCCGAGCCACGCTTGCGCAGCTCGACCGTGTGCCGCCCCGCCGTCAGGTCAGCGCCCTCCAGCGTGAACGAGCCGTCGAACGAGAACAGGTTCTCCGGCGTGATGGCGACCTCCTTGCGTTTGGCGCCGTCGACCCACACTTCGACGGTCTGCTCGGGCCGCCCCTCGCCGCTCGCCAGCAGGTAGTCGGCCATCGCCTCAACGACCAAGGCCGTGTCGCGGGTGCTCGACCAGCGGGCGCCGTGCTTGCGGTTGTTCAGCAGGTACTTCACCAGGCCCGACGTGAGGTTGCTCTCTGGCTCGGTGGCCGACAGGAGCTTGAGGAAGTAGGCGTGCGCCTCGTACTCGCTGCCGTACCAGCGCCACCAGTAGCCGCCGGGCAGGTTGAGGTAGGCGGTCTGATTCTCGGCGTCCTCGACGACGAACTGCTTGAGGTTGCGGATCACGCGGTCGCGCAGGTCGACCAAGCCCTCCTCGGCGTTCTTGGCGAGCGACTCGTCGTGGAGCGCCACGCCGAGCATCGCCTGGGCGTACGGCGCCAGCCGCAGCCGCTCGTCGAACAGCCGGCCGCGCATCTCGCCGTCGGGCGTGCCGGCGCGGACCATCACGAGGTGGACCAGCGCGTCGAGGTTGTCGGCGTGCCGTTTCCACGGCTTCTTGTCGTCGATCAGCGAGCCGTCTTCCTTGGTGTTGCGGAGCATCGCGAGCTGCTTCGCCTGGTGGGTCGAGAGCCACGCCAGGCCGCGCTCCAGCACCTCGGCGTCGACCTTCACGTCGTTGTCGCGGGCGACCAGAAGGCCGCGGACCACCACCGCCGTGGTGTGGGCCGAGCTGCGCTCGCCGTAGCCGCTGAACCAGCCCCAGCCGCCGTCCGTGAGCTGCATCGCGGTGAGCCGCTCGACGCCGGCGCCCACGATCTTGCCGAGCTCGGCGTCGTCGAACACCGGGTTGCGGTCGTACCGCTTCCAGCGGGCGGCCCGTTCGGCGGCGTCGCCGATCTGCTGGGCGTTGAGGTTCGTCCGTTTGTCGCGCACGGCGGCCAAGTCGATCCCCATCCGCATGAGCGTCTGCTGCGTGACGGCCGCCGGCAGGAAGCGGTTGAGCGTCTGCTCGGTGCAGCCGTGGGGGTAGTCGACCAGGTACGGCAAGGCGTCGACCATCGCCCCCGCCAGGGAGGGCGACCAACGCACCACGAGCCGGGTGTCGTCGACGCGGCGTTTCTCGGGGACTTTGATCTCGAACGAGCCGATCCGGTCGCTCGACGCCAGCACGCCGCTGAAGGAGTCGACCCGCTCGGCGCCGTGGACCACGACCGGCAGCTTGGTGAGCACCGCGTCGGAGTCGGCGCCGCTCACGGCGGTGATCTTCAGCGACGCCTCGCCGTCGCGCACGGCCCGCACACGCCAGTCGACGCGAACATCATCGCCCGGCTCGACGGTGATGGTGCGGTGCAACTCGTCGGACGACTCCAGGGCGTCGCCCCCCAGCTCCAGCACGACCTTCACCTCGCGAGCCTCGCCCAGGTAGTTGTGAACGTTCGCGCTGAGGACCGCCTCGTCCGTGTCGACGAGGAACCGCGGCGCCTGCGGCCGGATGAGCAGGTTCTTGCGCGTGACGACCTCGCCGGTGGCCTCGCCGACACGCACGCCGGTCGACATGCACCACACGCGGATGCGCCAGGCGGTGAGGTTGTCGGGCATCGCGAGCGGCAGCTCGGCCAGGCCGTCGGCGCCCACCGTGACGGCGCCGGCCCACAGGGCCGTGTCGGCGAACTCGCTGCGCAACGTGGGTGCAGCCCCGACGCCCTCGGGCAGAGTCACGAATAGATCCACCCCACTTTCCGTCATGTCGAAGTTCACCTCGTCGGACTTCTGGGCCATGCCACGGGCCATCATCGGCGCCGGCGCCGCGTGAGTCACATATTTCTCACGCCTCCTGCTTAGTTGGATAAATACGTCACTATCCGGGTAGATGATGTTCACATCACCGCCGAAGGCGCCGAGCGGCTGCATGGCGGTCTCGCCCGGCTTGGTGACGGGCGATTCGCTGCGCTGCAGGCTGTTTTGGTCGTGGGGGTGGTGGCTGCGGCGCCAGCTCCAGAAGCGCTCGCGGATGTCGCCCCCCGACGGGCCGCCGGCGATGTACTCCACGCTCTTGTCGTAGACGGCCACGACCGCCTCGCCAGCGACCGGCGCGCCCGACTGGTCGGTCACGCGCAGGCGGATCGTCCCCTTCTGCCCCGGCTGGTAGGCCGTGGCCGAGGGCAGCGCCTCGACCTTCAGGACCCGCGAGACGGGCGGCACGGCGATCTGCCGCACGACGGTGTGGACCTTGCCGCCGGAGACCGTCACGGCCTCGACGAAGAAGTTGGGCGAGTCGGCGGCGTCGATCTCGAGATCGACGATCTGGCTCTTGCCAGCGAGCTGCAAACGCTGCGGCGCGGGGTAGACGCGTCCCTCGGGCCGAACGAATAGCAGCACCGACGAGCCGACGCGGTTGGTGTTCACCTGCAAGCGGAGCGTGTCGCCCGGCTGGTGCTCCGGCTTGTCGAGCACCAACTCCAGTTCGTTGTAGAGGAACTCGCCGCCGTCGAAGCCGGGGCCCAGGATCGTGAAGATCACGCCCCCCTCCTGCTTGCGGCCTCGCTCGTCCGTCAGCGCGTAGGCGAGCCGGTAGCGGCCCGCCTCGGAGGCCTTGATCTTCAGCTCGGCGCGGCCCTCGGGGCCGGCCACGAGGTCCCAGGCCTGCACGACCGTCTCGCTCGGCTCGGCCGGCCTGTCGGGGTCGGCGAACGGCGCCGGCGGGGCGAGTTTCAGCAGACGCATTTCCCCCTTGCCGCTCAACGGCTTGCCGTCGGCTCGGCGCACGGCGACCGAGGCGGTCATCGTGTCGCTCACCTGGTAATAACCGCGATCGAGCCAGACCGTGACATTGAATGGCCGGCGGGCCACGAGCACCGAGCCCTTGCCGACGATCGTGCGACGCGACTCGTCGGTCACCTCGGCGGTGACCTCGTAGCGGTGGTCGGTCGAGCCGTAAAGCTCCTTGACGAGCTCCGTGTCGATCGGCAGCAGCAGCGTGCCGCCGGGGCCGATCGGCGCCTCGCCCTCGAGCACCACCTCGGGCGGCGAGCTTGGCCAGGGGAACCACGACGGACGCGGCGCGAAACAGCCCCAGCGGCGCCAGTCGCTGCGCCACGTGGCGTCTTGGCCGAGCCAGCCGTAGCCCTCACCGTACAGCCAGTCCCACGGACGGGGCGGGGTCCACGTCTCACGCCGCTCGCTGCGCAACACCTTGTAGCTTACGGTGGCGCCGGTGACCGGTTCACCGAAGTAGTACTTCGCCTTGACGATGGCGTTGAACTCTTCGCCCAGGGCGACCGGGTCCTCGGGCGCTTCGACCGTGACCTCGAACTCCGGCTTCTTGTACTCTTCGACCAGGAACGACTCGCCGCCGTGGCCGACGACCTCGAGCCGCCAGCGGCCGAGCGTGGCGCCCGCGGGCAACGCGTACTCTCCCTCCAAGCCGCCGTACACGTTCGACGTGAGGGCGAACTCCTCCGCGACTTCGCCCTTGGGGTTGTGCAGCTTGACCTGGAAAGCCTTGTGGGCGAACGGTGAGGGGGTTTCGTCCTCGACGGCCACGCCGTACCTCGGCTTGGCGACCCACGCCTTGAAGTGGACCGTCTGCTCCGGCCGATAGACCGGGCGGTCGGTGACCATGAAGGTCTGCACGTTTTGTGGCCGGTCGCCGGGCGGCGTGCCCCGCCACACGCCGTCGAAGCCGAGATACGCGAAGCGGCCGTCCTCGGTCGTCGCGGTGGTGAGCCATTGGTACTCGGGGTCGATCGCCTGCTTCTTGACGGCGGAGACGAGCAGCCCGTCGGCGTCGGTTTTCTCAGTGAGTCGCTCGGTAAGCACCTTGAACTGCCGGGGGAGCGGCCCGCCGGCGCGCCGGTTGTTGTCGATGCGGAAGCCGAACTGCTCGACATTGGCGCTGGCGATCGGGGCGCCGGTGCGGGCGTCGACCACCGAGGTGAGCCGTTTGCCGGCCATCGGCTTGACGACGATCGCCGTGTCGGCGACCCACACCACAACGCGCACCTCGTTGCCCGCCTTGCCGTCGTCGCCGGCCACGCGGGCGGTGACGAGGTAGCCGCCCGCCTCTTGCAGCGGCGTGGTGACGTCAATCTCTTTGTCGCCATGATCGGGGGCGGCGGCCACGTCGAGCGACCAGCGGGCCGTCTCCTCGCCCACATACTTGTCCTGGCCCTCCTGGATCAGCCGCCAGCCGAGCTGCTCGACCTGCAATTGCTGGTGGTCGAGCTCACGCGGGCCGCTCTCCAGGTAGCCCTTCACGTCGCCGAGCAGCCGGCGGGCGTCGATCTTGTGGGCTGAGAAATCGACGCGCGTGGCGTTGCGCGAGCGGAACTGGAGCGTCGCCCCCGCGCCTGCCGGCTGGGTCGTCACGCCGTCGAAGGCGCCCCAAGGCTCGACGACCTGCGCGAGCCGGGATTTGAGGTTCTTCAGGTGGTTCTGGTTCGGCTTG
Organism: Pseudobythopirellula maris; assembly: GCF_007859945.1. Classification (GTDB taxonomy): domain Bacteria; phylum Planctomycetota; class Planctomycetia; order Pirellulales; family Lacipirellulaceae; genus Pseudobythopirellula; species Pseudobythopirellula maris. The sequence continues at coordinate 249,324 of NZ_SJPQ01000002.1, forward strand.
GGCTGCGAGCTCGCCTTCTCGATCGCCTTGCGCAAGCAGCCGGCCGCCTTGCCGCGTTGGCGGCGGTCGAGGTAGATGGCCGCCAGCTGCTCCCAGCGGCCGAGCTCGCGGTAGGCGGCCAGGTGGTTGTGGCCGCGCGGCAGCTTGAACCGCTTGACCCCGGTCGCGAGGCGGGCGATCGTCTCGTCTTCGCCCAGCGTGGCGAGGTCCCACTTGGCCGCCTCGGCGTCCGCGTCGTCGTCGGGGGTGAAGGCCCAGCCGTGGCTCAGCAGCGAGCGGACGCTGAACTGTTCGCGCAGGAAGTCGGCGTAGCGTGTCTGGCCGACGCCGCTCCTGGACAGCGCCCAACGCCACCTCTCGCCGTCGGTCGTGGCGGCCTGCCACGATTCGGGCAACTCGTGGAAGATCGGCGTGTCGGGGTTGTCGGCATCGACCGGTGGGTCGCTGCCGCCGTAGCTCGGCCAGCCCTCGGATGGCTCGGGCAGCTCCGTCAGATCCGTGATCGCGAGCAACCGCCAGCTGTAGCGGCTGGTGCGGTTCTGGGCGATGGCGTCGGCTGTGTCTCGCCACACTCGGCGGGCCAGGGCTTGGTCGGGTTGCCGTTCGGGGTCGAGCTGTTCGGCGGCCGTCCTGAGCAATTGGAGGCGACGCACACGGTCGCGTTCGACGAAGTTGATGCTCGGCCCGCGCGTCCGGCCATCGGAGCCGCGTACGCTCTCGCCGTCGATCTCGTGCCCCGAATTCGGAAGCCGGCTGTACTGCTGGGCGAGGGCGAACAGCATCGCGGCGTCTTCGCCGTGACGCTCCGCGACGCGCTCGAGCAGGGCGTCGGCCTCGGAGATCTGGTTGAGCCTTTGCAGGCAGGTGACCCGGTCGGCGAGGTCGGCCGGGGTGGCGTCGTCGGTAGCCAGGCGCTCGTCGAGCATCGCGGCCGCTTCGGCCCAGTTGCCCTCGGTCATCGTGGCCTCGACCTTGTCGCGCGAGGGCTGGGCCAGCGCCTCATGGGCGCATGCGAAGACTGCTAGCAGGGCGCTCGCCAAGAGGATTGTTTTCCGCCCAGCGGCGCACAAAGAGCAACGCCCGACGGGCGTGGAGTTGAGACGCATGGTTTCTGCCTGTTCCGGGGGCCTTAGTCGTCGTCTTCCAGGTTGATAACGCCAACATACGAAACACCGACGCGGTTGAGGATCCCGAAGTTTCCTCCCCCGCCGCATAGGGGCCGATTCCTTAGCGCGCGTGGCGTCTTGGGCACAGCGGCGGGGGGCGGTCGGGTGGGTGGCTCCGCTCAACACGTGTTGCTTTTTCGCATCACCCGCGTCTCGGCGCCGGGGGGCCGGACGTGTGTGTGGCAACGAACTTAGCGGTTGCCGCCCGGCGGCGGGGACACGATTGCGGCGGTTTTGGGTAGAAACACTCCGCCGGAGCGGCTACGAGCCCGATTCGCCGAGGGTGGGCATGCGGATTGCTCGTTGGGAATACACAGCCCCCGCACAAGCCTTCCCCTCTCGCCCTACGGCCGTCGCCCATGCCCAGCACCCGCCGCAGCATCCGCCAGCACCACCCGGCCCTTTGCAGCCTGCACCGCGCGGTCGATGCGGCGGCGATCGCCCTGATGGCGTGGCTCGCCGTGCGACACACCCCCGTGGGGGGCGAAGCGGGCCACTCGCTCGTCAACGAACAGATCGGCGTGGCGGCTGTGGCGATCCTCGCCCACTTCGGCGTCAGCGAACTGACGGGGCTCTACCGCAGTTGGCGCGGCGCCCGCCTGCGGGGCGAGCTCGGCGCCTTGCTGCTGAACTGGTGCTACGCCGCCGGGCTGACGCTGGCTCTCGGTCTGGTGACCGGCGCCAACGCCCGCTTCGCCTACGAGTCGAAGATCGCCTGGGCCGTGGGCGCCCCGGCGCTGATGCTGCTGCTGCGGTTCGCTCTGAGGAAGGGGCAGCGGTTCCTGCAGGCCCGCGGCGTGAACACCCGCCGGGTGGCGATCTGCGGCCTGAACGACCTGGGCGTGCAACTCGCCCGCAACCTGGCCGAGACGCCGCAGTACGGCCTGAAGACCACCGGCTTCTACGACGACCGCAACGGCAACGACCGCAGCGAGACGGATGGCGCCGGCGAGACGGCCGACCGGCTCAGCGACCTGCCCGAGGGGCTCGGTGATCAGGTCGGCACGATCGACGACTTGGTGGCCGCCGCCCGCACGGGCGAAGTGGAGACCGTCTACCTCACATTCCCGATGCGTGCCGAGGAGCGGCTACGCGGCGTCTTGGCCCGACTCAGCGACACGACGGCCGATGTGTACGTGGTGCCCGACTTCTTCGTGTTCGAGCTGCTGCACGCCCGCCTGACCGACGTCGGCGGCCTGCCGGCTGTGAGCATCCACGAGAACCCGCTGTGCGGCGCTGACGGCCTGGCGAAGCGGGCGGCCGATCTGGTGGCCGCCGCGCTGCTGCTCGTGCTGCTTGCAGGCCCGATGGCGGTGATCGCCGCCGCGATCAAGCTCACCAGCCGCGGGCCGGTCTTCTTCCGCCAGAAGCGCTATGGGCTCGATGGCCGGGAGATCCTGGTCTGGAAGTTCCGCAGCATGCGGACCGACTTGTGCGAAAACGGCCCGGTGGTTAAGCAAGCCACGCAGGGCGACAGCCGCATCACGCCCCTGGGCGCCGTGCTGCGGAAAACGAGCCTCGACGAGCTGCCGCAGCTGCTTAACGTGATCGGCGGCTCGATGAGCCTGGTGGGCCCCCGGCCGCACGCCACGGCCCACAACGAGCAGTACCGCACGCTGATCGACGGCTACATGCTGCGTCACAAAGTAAAGCCCGGCATCACGGGCCTCGCCCAGGTGATGGGCTACCGCGGCGAGACCGAGACCCTCGAGAAGATGGAGGGCCGCGTCCGCTACGACAAGCAGTACATCAGGGACTGGTCGCTGTGGATGGACCTGAAGATCCTGTTCCGCACGGTAGGCGTGGTGCTACGCCAAGAGAACGCTTATTGAGTTGAACCGCGAAGGAACGACGGAACAAAGAAGCCCCCCCGCGGAATACAAGTTCACGTCGTTCCTTTGTTCCTTTGTGGTTCATTTTATTCTATCGACACGGCGACCGGCGAGAGCATCAGCACCGGCTCGCGGCGCAGGAGCTTCTGCAGCAGCGTCGCCCGGCGGGCGAGCTCGGAGAGTTCGGGCGAGACGGTCTGCAGGCCGATCGACAGCCGCACCTCGCGCTGCGGGTCACCCGAGCCAAAGAGCGACTCGAACAGGTCGACCGGCTCGGGCAGCGTTTTGATCTCGACCTTGGCGTCTGCGTCGAGGCCGGCCAGCTGCTTGGCTTCGGCGACGGCGTCGGCGAGGGCGCCGATCTCGTCGACCAAGCGTAGCTGCTTCGCCTGGCGGCCGGTGTAGACCTTGCCGCCCGCCAGCTCCTTGACCCGCGCGTGCTCCAGGCCACGGCCCTCGGCCGCCTTGCTGGTGAACTGCTCGTAGGTTTCCTCCATCATCGCGGTGATCGCCTCGCGTTCGGAGTCGCTGAACCGCTCGATCAGGCTGAACAGCCCGCTGTTGCGGCCGCGGCTGACCGAGTCGGTCGTCACCCCCACCTTGTCGAGCAAGCCGGCGATCGCCATCTTGCCGCCGACCACGCCGATCGATCCGGTGATTGTGCCGGGCTCGGCGAAGATCTTGTCGCAGCCCATCGCCAGGTAATAGCCGCCGCTGGCGGCCGTGTCGCCCATGCTGGCGACAACCGGCTTCTCGATCTGTTGGATGCGGCTCCACATCAGGTCGCTCGCCAAGGCCGAGCCACCGGGGCTGTCGATCCGCAGCACGATGGCCGCCACGTCCTTGTCGCGATCGGCTTCGGCGAGGGCCTCGATCAGCGTGGTCGAGCCGAGCGACGATTCGCCGAGGGCCGAGTCTTCGCTCTCGCCGGTGTGGATCGCGCCGACGGCGTAGACCACGGCGATCTTGCTCGCCTTGGAGCGGCCCTTGCCGCCCCCCCCGCCCGCCATCAGCTGCATCAGCTTGAGGAAACCGGTCGGGCCGGAGAAGTCGGTGTCGACCCCCTCCTTGCCGTAGTTGCGGACGTAAACGAACCGGTCGGCTTCGTTGGACTCTTTGAGCGAGGCGCGCAGCTCTTCGGGATACGCCACCCGGTCGATCAGCCCCGCCTCCTTCGCCTTGGTCGCCGTTATCAGGCCAATATCGACCAGCTCACGGACGCGGGCCTCGGTCACCGGCCGCTCGAGGGCGATGGTCTCGATCATCTGCTCGTAGAGGTCGTTGACCAGGGCGGTCATGTTCGCCTTGACTGGCTCGCTCCACTCGCGGCGGGTGTACGGCTCGGCGGCGCCCTTGGCCTCGCCCATGTGGATGAAGTCCGCCTTCACGCCGAGCTTCGACAGCATCCCCTTGTAGAAGAACGGCTCGGCACGCACGCCGGTGAGCGTCAGGTAGCCCGACTCGGGCATGACGATCTCGTCGCACGCGCAGGCCAGCTGGTAGGCGGGCCCGGTCGCCATGTCGAGCTGGGCGACCACTTGCTTGCCGCTGGCGCGGAACCGCTTGATCGCCGCGCGGAGTTCGGCCACTTGGCCGCGGCCGAGCGGCGGGCTCTCGAGCCGCAGCAGCATGCCGGCGATCTTCTTGTCTTCGGCGGCCTGGTCGAAGCGAGTGATGAGCTTCCGGAGGTCGATGCTCAGCTCGCCGAACAGCCCGCCGCCGCCGGGCGACTCGGGCAACGCCTCGTCGAGAATGAACTCCGCGTAGCGGACCTTCGTGGGCCGCGGCTTCTCGGCCGCGGTCGCCGTTTCGGTCAGAGCGCTCCCTACGCACGACAGCGTGATGAGGAGCAGGGGTAATGAGCAGTACGAACCGGGGCGGGTGATCATAGGAGAAGGACGCTAGCGTGGGATGGATGCGAAGGGCCGCGACCCTGCGGCGATTGCGAGGACGGGGGCCGATTGGCAATCTTACCTCGTGCCCCGGCTCCGGGGCGACCGTTTTCGGGCCCGAAACGCCTTGTTTTGCCCGATCGATTCGCTATGGAGCCGCCGCGGGGCGTTTGGTACGGTCCCCGCCCCGAAGCGCCGCCCCCGCCGACGCCTCGGCAGGCAGGACATTTCTGCTCCCCAACGGCCTCGACCCGGAGCCCCTCGGATGCGAACACTCACACTCACACTCGCCACCCTCCTCACACTGGCCGCCGCCCGACCGGCAGAGGCCCAGTTCTGGAAGCGGCTGATCCCCGGCGGCGCCGACGAGCCCGCCGCCGCGGCGCCCGACGCCGACTTCTCGCTCTCGCAGGAAGACGGCCCCTGGCTGATCATGGCCACCACGTTCAGCGGCGAGGGCGCCGAACAGCAAGCGATCGAGCTCTGCCGCGAGATGCGCGAGAGCTTCCGCCTTGAGGCGTACGTCCACGACATGACGTTCGACTACTCCGAGGAGGAGCAGGTCGGCCGCGGCATCGACGAGTACGGCGCCCCGATCAAGATGCGCTACCGCCGCGGCGAGAAGCAACACGAGTGGGCCGTGCTGGTGGGCGACTACCCAGACGTCGAAGACCCGATCGCCCAGAAGCATCTCAACCAGATCAAGAAGCTCCAGCCCGAGGCCCTGAAGATGGGCGCCGACGGCGAGACGAGCCAGAACTACGCCCACATCCGCCGCATGCAGGAAATGGTGCTCAAGCGCAAGGGCGTGGGCCCGATGCGCACCGCGTTCATGACCCGCAACCCGCTCCTCCCCAAGGAGTACTTCGTCCCCAAGGGGGTCGACAAGTTCGTCGCGAAGATGAACAAGGGCATGAAGCACAGCCTGCTGAAGGCGGACGGCAAGTACACGATCAAGGTCGCCACGTTCCGCGGACGCGGCGTGCTCCAGGGCGCCTCGGGCGGCATGAGCGAGCAGGACCAAGACGACTCGCTCGTCGAGGCGGCCGAGAACGCCCACCTGCTGTGCGAGGCGATGCGCGACAAGGGCTGGGAGGCGTACGAGTTCCACGACCGCCAGCAGAGCTACGTGACGGTCGGCTCGTTCGACACGGTCGACAAGCAAGCCGCCGGCACGCCGATCGACCAGATCCGTTCGCTCCAGCAGCTGCGGAACGAGGCGGTCGAGATCGTCCAGACGTTCGGCGCCGCGTACGACACGCCGAGCGCCCCGCTCGAGAAGCGCCGCCGCTCGATGGCCGACCGGGCCCGGGCCGAGGAAGTGGTGCAAGGCTTCAACAAGGTGTTCACCAGCGAGATGGGCCAAGTGGCCGCGGGGCTGAACCCGAAGTTCGCGATGGTCGACGACGGCGCCCGTCGCGGCGGCCGCCCGATCCCGTTCGACATCCACCCGCTGGTGATCGAGGCCCCACGCGAGAGCGTGAGCGGCGCCTTCGCCTGGCGTCGGTAGGTCGAAACGACTCGCACAACCAATCCCACGTAGCCGCCGACTTGCAGTCGGCGGTTTTTCTTTGCGCGGAGGTTGATTACGCTCGTGGCGCCTTCCGCCGACTGTAAGTCGGCGGCTACTCCCCTACGGTTTTTGAGAAGAACAGCGGTATGACCTCTCCGACTCTGGTGATCGGTTCGCACAACGCCAAGAAGGGGCGCGAGCTCGCGGAGCTCGTGGCGCCGTATGGCCTCACGGCCAAGACGCTCGCCGATTTCCCCGACGCCCCCGAGCCCGTGGAAGACGGCGACACGTTCGAGGCGAACGCCCGCATCAAGGCCACGGAGCAGGCGCGGGCGCTCGGCCAATGGGTGATCGCCGACGACAGCGGCATCTGCGTCGACGCCCTCGGGGGCGAGCCTGGGATCTACTCGGCGCGCTTCGCGGCGATGGCCGATGCGGGCGAGGGAGACGAGGCCAACAACACGCTGCTGCTCAGCAAGCTCGATGGCCTGCCGCCCGCCAAGCGCGGCGCCCACTACGTGGCCGTCGTTGCGCTGGCCGACCCCACGGGCGAAGTGCGAGCCGAGACCCGCGGCGAGTGCCACGGCCGCATCACGACCGAGCGCCGCGGCGCGAACGGCTTCGGTTACGACCCGCTGTTCGAACTGCGCGAGTACCACCGCACGTTTGGCGAGCTGGGCCCCGAAGTCAAGCGCGCCCTGAGCCACCGCTCACGGGCGATGCGCCAGATGCTGCCGCGACTGGTGGCGCTGCTGAAGTAGGAACCACAGATGAACACAGATAGACACCGATGAAAAGTGGCGTCTATGAGTTAGCCGAATGGTGTGACTTCTCCTGTTGCGTCGTTGATGTGCAATACCCACGGACCGTCGAGTACTGGACGGGCGCCTTCTCCCCCAATGACCTCGCCCAAGTCATACACGATGCTCCATGACCCAATTCCTTGAAGTCCATCGCACCACCGTACAGAGAGCGGCTCAACGCTACGACTTGTCGTCTTTAGCACATAGCGATTTGCAGCGATGATGGCGTCTACTTCTTTCATCGGTGTCTATCTGTGTTCATCTGTGGTTCTTCAACGATCTCGCAGCTTCGGATCGAACGCGTCGCGCAGCCCGTCGCCCAGGAAGTTGAGCGCGAAGAGCGTCACGCCGATCGCCAGGCTGGGGAACACGATCAGCCACCAGTAGACCTTCACGGGCGTGATGACCTGGATCCCTTCATTCGCCAGCAGGCCCCACGACACGTCGGGCGGCTCAACGCCCAGGCCCAAGAACGACAGGAACGCTTCGAAAAGGATCACCCGGGGGATCGTGAGCGTGAGGTACACGATCACCACGCTCAAGAGGTTCGGCACGATGTGGCGGAACAGTATCACCCGGTGCGACGCCCCGACGGCCCGGGCCGCCTCGACGAACGGCTCGTTCTTGAGCGAGAGGACCTGGCCCCGCACCACGCGGGCCATCGTGAGCCAGTAGATGGCGCCCACCACAAAGTAGAAGATCGTGATCCGGTCGACGCCGTAGCTCTCGAGCACGTCTTTGATGTCGTCTTGCCCCAACACCGTGATCAGGAAGATCACGACGAAGATAAACGGCACGCTGTAGAGCACGTCGACCGCACGCATCATCGCGTCGTCGACCCAGCCGCCGGCGTAGCCGGAGATCGCGCCGTAGGTGACGCCGATCACGAGCGACACCAGCGTGGCGACGACGCCGACGATCAGCGACACCCGGGCGCCCCAGAAGATGCGGCTCAGCACGTCGCGGCCCAGCTTGTCGCGGCCGCAGATCGAGGCGAGCGACCATTTCCCCAGCACCGTGTAGCGCATCCGCACCATCGCCCGGCTGAGCGGGTCGAGCCGCGGGAAGCCGGCGTTCGTGTAGGGCCGCTGCACGAGCCCGGCCACGGTCGCCTTGGCGAGCCGCACCGTGCGACGCCCTTCGGCGAGCGCTTCCTCGTCCGCCTCGTTGTTTGACTCGCTGTTTGACTCTAGCGTGGCGAGCGCCGTGCGGGCTTCGGCCAAGTCCTCCCGGGCGGCGGGCAAACGCTCGGCGGAGGTCTCGATGTCGGCCGGGTCGAAGTCGAACGACGGCTCGAAGAGCGGCCAGACGGTGGGCGGATCGAACTGACGCTTGGTGTCGATCGCGTCGGAGGGCTGCAGCGGCAGCACCGGCGTGAGGAACGCCAACACCGCCACCGCGACGAGCGTCCACAGCGACGCCATCGCCGGCCCGCTCCGCCGCAACCGGCGCCAGGCGTCTTGCGTGAGCGAAACGCCGTGTGTTTGGTTCGAGGGGTACTGGGTCATGCGTCCCCCGCTCCGATGAATAAGAATGCGGATTTCGGATGGCGGATCGCGGAATGGAAAGTGCGCAGCACTTCATTCGTGATTACGCAATCCGGAATCCGCATCCCGCATTCCATCACTTCCACTCCACCCGTGGATCGAGCAGGCCGTAGGCGATGTCGACCAAGAGGTTCATCGTGTAGAGCAACACCGTGTAGAGCAGCACGACGCCCATCGCCAGCGTGTAGTCGCGCAAGATCGCCGACTGCACGAAGTGCCAGCCCAAGCCGGGGATCGCGAAGATCTGCTCCACCACCGGCGAGCCGGTCAGCACCCCCGCCACGGCCGGGCCCAAAAAGGACACCACAGGCAGCATGGCCGAGGGCATCGCATGCCGCATCGTCACCGTGGTCGGCGAGAGGCCCTTGGCCCGCGCCGTGCGGATGCAGTCTTGCGACAGCGAGTCGAGCATGCCGGTCCGGGCGATGCGGGCGACGTACGCCGCGTACGGCGCTCCGAGACACAAGGCGGGCAAGATCAGCTGCCGGATCGACCCCCAGCCGGCCGCCGGCAACAGCGGGATCGTGAACACGAACAAGATGATCGCGAAGCCGGCCACGACGAAGTTCGGCAGCGCGATGCCGATCGTGGCGACCGACATCAGCGCGTGGTCGGCCGCCGTGCCGCGCATCACGGCCGACACGATCCCCGCCACGAGACCCACCGAGAACGCAAACGCCAAAGCGAGCAGCCCCAGCGCGGCCGAGATCGGCAGCCCCTCGCGGATGACGCGGCTCACGCGCACGTCTCGCCGCATGCTGTGCCCCAGGTCAAAGGTCGCCACGTCCCACAGCCGGAGGACGTATTGCTCGGGGAGCGGCTTGTCGAGGTCGAACTGCCGCTTGATGTTCGCCTCGATCTCGGGCTCGAGCTTGCGCTCGCGGTCATACGGCCCGCCCGGCACGGCGTGCATCAGCAGGAACGACACGGTGAACACCACCCACACGGTGATGAGCATCCAGACGAACCGGCGAGCGAGGAAGGCGAGCATAGAATAAGGTGCTGCGAAGCAGTCCGTTTTTATCCCCCTCCCCTGAAAGGGGAGGGGCTAGGGGAGGGGTTAAAGGTCTCGATCGCAAAGAAACCTACCTGTGGGGGCGATTACTCGGTTCCTGTTTTAAGAACAGCATCTTGTGTTGGGTTATCAAGGGCGTTGCGAGTACTCGCTTCAACCCCCTCCCCCCGTTGCATCAGTGAATTGGCCTCCCCCTGCCGGGGAGGGGGATTCTTAAAGCTCGCTGCGCTTGCTAAATCAGGCGCCATAAACTCATTCGGCCCCGTCGCCGCGCGGTCGAGCGACAACGCCCTGAGCGGGTGCTGGTCCTGCGCGTTGTTCCAGAACCCCCGCACGTGCGGCCGCACAAGATTCCGCGACACGTAAAAATAAAACGGGATCAGCGGCAGCTCGTCGACCAAGATCTCCTCGGCGCGGTGCAGCATGGCGAGCCGCTCCTGGGCGTCGACCTCGACGGCCGCCTCGCGGATCAGCCGATCGTACTCCTCGCTCGACCAGCCGGTGCTGTTGTTCTCGCCGCCGGTGACGAACATGTCGAGGAACGTGTTCGGATCGGGGTAGTCGGCGCCCCAGGCGCGGCGGCTCACGTCGTAGCGGCCTTGGCGTTGGGTCGAGAGGTACGTGCCCCACTCCTCGTTGCGGAGCGACACTTCGACGCCGAGCGTCTTCTGCCACTGCTTCCTAACGAGTTCGGCGATCGTCTGATGGGCCTCGTTCGTGTTGTAGTGGATCTCGAGCTTGGGGAAGCCCACACCGCCAGGAAAACCGGCATCGGCCAGCAGGCGGCGGGCCTCCTCCGGATCGTACGCCGGGCACAACGGCGACTCGTAGCCCACCAGCCCCGGGGGGCAGAGGCTGCGGGCCGGCGTCTCGCCCGCCGTGGCCGTGTCGATCACCTCGCTGCGATCGAGCGCCATGGCCAGCGCCTTGCGAACGCGCACGTCGCTCAACGGCGGCCGGCGGACGTTGACGATATAGAAATACGTGGTCAGCATCGGCGCCGGGTTGTAGTCGTCGCGCGGCGGGTCGGCGTTCTTTAGCTCGCGGGCGATCAGCGGCTCGGCCTTCGTGACCCAATCGACCTCGCCCGTGGCGTACAGGTTGAACGCCGTGAAGTACGACTCGACGGCCAGCGCGTCGATCGTTTCGATCGCCACGTTGTCGCGGTCCCAGTAGTGCGGGTTCTTCTGCAACCGAATACGGTCGCGCAACCGGCGGAGCTTGAGCCGGTACGCGCCGTTCGTGACGATGTTCTCGGGCTCCATCCAGTCGGGCGAGCCGTGCGTTTCGAGACACTCCCGGTTCACCGGCGAGAGCGGGTAGAACGCCAGCAGGTCGAGCCAGTAAGCCGTGGGCGACTCGAGCACGGTCTCGACCGTGCGGTCGTCCAGAGCGCGGAATCCTACCTCGCCGAAGTCGAGCAGCAATTGCTTGCAAACCGTGGCGTCAGCCGCCCGCTCGTCTTGGCCGCCGACGCGGAACCGCCGCTCCTCGCCGCCCAGGTCGACGACGAATGTCCGCACCGCGGTGTAACGCTCGGGGTCGGCCGCTTCGGCTTCGGAGACCCCCGCGTCGATGTCCATGCGCACCAGCTCGCCGCGCAGCACGCGACCGCGGGCGAAGGGCGCCGCCCCGGCAGGGAGCTCGTGCAGCTCGATCTCAACGGAGTCGCCCACCTCCACGCCGCGGGCGGCCTGGCTGTAGCGGCGGCCGTTCTTCAGGTACCACGCCTGGTAGGCGTACTCGGCCACGGTCAAAGGATCGAGGAACCGCCGCATCGAGTAAACGAAGTCGTCGGCCGTGATCGGCTCGCCGTTGGACCACTTGGCGTCTTCGCGCAGGTGGAACGTGTAGGTGAGGCCGTCCTCCGACACGTCCCACCGCTCGGCGACGCCCGGCTGCGGGGTGTTGTCCTTGGGGCTCTGCCGCACGAGGCCCTCGTAGAGCGACCAGATGACCCGTCCCTCCGGTTGGCCGGTGACCACGGCGGGGTCGAGCGACTCGATTTCGGTCTCGTTGGTGAACGTGAAATCGGCGGCCGGCAAACGCCCGAGCGACACAACCCGCGCCACGCCGCCCAGCAGGGCTACGAGCAGCAAGCCGAGCATCGTCAGGCGGCTGGGCATGGCGGGAGGGGCCAGGATTCAGGGTGGGGGGCGGAAAGCTACCGGCGAGGATAAGGCAATCGGGCGGCCGCTAGGAGGGGGACTCACCACCGAGAGCACAGAGAACACCGAGAAGTTGCTCAGCAGGATTGACAGAATCGACCGCATGGACGGCAATCAAACACCGCTGTGATGCTTTCCCAATCGTGCCGATCCGGTTGATCCCGTCGGCTTCTTCCTCCGTCTCCTCTGGGCTCTCTGTAGAAAACATTTGACCGATCGAGAACACATCCGCCACCGCCCGCCGCGCACGCTCGACCGGCCGCGGGAGCTGCTGCTCGTCTGCTCGCCGATGCGCAGCGCTGTGAACCTGTCGCGGATCGCGCGGGCCGCCGGCTGCTGCGGCGTGACACGCATCATCGCCACGGGCCGGGCGAAACTCGACCCGAAGATCGCCCGCGACGCGGCCGAGACGATCGCGCTCGAGGTGAAGCGTTCGCTGCCGCCGGTCCTCAAGCAGCTCCGCACGGAGGGCTACCACTTGGTCGGTCTCGAGCAGACAAGCGATTCGCACGACCTGCACGAGTACCGCTTCGAGCGCAAGACCGCGCTGGTCATCGGCAGCGAGCGCGAGGGGCTCTCCGACGACGTTCTGCCGCTGCTGCACGCGGCGGTCGAGATCCCCGTGTGGGGCCTGCCGCACAGCTACAACGCCGCGACGGCGACCTGCATGGCGCTCTACGAGTACTGCCGGCAGTTTCCCAGCGGCTAGAGTTCCCGGCGGCTAACACGGCGTGCTAGCCGAGCACCGCCGCGACGCGCTCGACCGCCGAGGGGTCGTTGTACTCGAGCTTGCCAAAACCGCGCAGCGCGCCGGCCGCCTCGGCGGCGTCTTGGTGTTCGGCGAGATTCGTGACGAGCATCACCGGAACGTCGCTCATACGCTCGTCGGCCTTCATCTGGCGGATGATCTCCAGGCCGTCAGAGTAATCTTCGTCGAGCTTGCGATTGATCACCACTAGGTGGTAATCGCCCGCGGCGAGCTTCTCGAACGTGTCGGCCGGCAGCCTCGCGCGGTCGACGGTCACATCGAAGTTGCTGGTGAGGAACGAGGTGATCGCCCGGTGGTCGGGGTCGCAGTTGCCGACATCAAGAACGCGTTTCATAGCTGGGGCTTCAGGTGTTTCAGGAAGGGCTCTTCGAGGTTCTACTGCGACATTCTACAGGGCAAGGTCGCGCCAGACGATGTCGGGGCCGACACTCCAGTCGTTCGAAAAACGGCCGGCCGCCCGCACGTCGCCCACGCCATCGACCAGCGTCTCGGGTCCGTAAATCATCAGGTCGGGGTAGGCGACACCTGACCAGAAGTAACGCAGCCGGTTCGTCATCCGCATGCCGACCACGCCCGTGCCGCCGACGACCGCAACGCACGCGTTGCGGCTGCCCGGCCGGGGGCGGACCATCAGCACCGCGAGGTCGTCGCCCATTTCGGGCCGCGGGCCGACGTCGACTCGGCCGCGCTCGACCCGCACCGGCGAGCCGCCCAACAGCGGCCGCCAGGCGGCGTTCGTGTCGGCGTTGCCGTAGAGCACCACGCTGCGAGTGCGATCGCCGTACGGGTTGAAAAGCACGTCGGGCGCCACCTCCAGCGAGCCGGCTCCGCGGTAGGCGAACAGCTGGGCGTCGTAGCGAGCCTTGGCCTCGGCCCAACGGTTCTCCTCGGCCGTGCCGCGGGTGCCGTAAACCAGCAGCGGCCGGTGGTCGAACACCGACTTAAAACCGCCCGAGCGTCCGGAGTGCTTCAGCCGCGAATTCGGTCGGTAGACCCGCCACTCGCCGGGGCTCGGCAGGCCGCGGGCGTCTTGCTGGGCGAGCCACAATCGGCCCGAGCCGGGCGTTTTGGGAACCGGAACCGTCTTGCCATCGATCCGCACGCGGACCGGGCCGTCGCCCTCCAGACCGCTCAAGTCGAGCGACATCCGCGCGACGTTGGTCGTCCGGCCGCTGATGCTGCGACCCTTCGGGTCGCGACGCAGCACGACGCGCGACGGCGTGAGGGCCTCGACCTGCGACTCGATCCGCGCCCAGTCGCTTCCGCCAACGGCGCCCGGGTCGAGCGTTGTGTAGTCGAGTTGGTCGGGGTCGGCGTCGAGCCGAGCACGCCGCATCAGGTCGACGGCCGCCGGCAGTTCGCATGTTCTGGCGGCGTCGTGACCCACGCCGGGCGGCTCGTGGTAAAGAAAATTCGGGTGGAACTCGCCCAGCCGGCCACGCAAGTAACGGCTCTCGGCCGGTGATACGACCCGGTCCTCGGCGCCGTGGACCACCGCCACCGCCGTTCGCTCCAAATTAGTGAGCAACCGATCGACCTCGCCCGGCGCCACCCCGCGGGTGAGGGCGTCGAGCATGGGCGTCGACGGGTCGCCACCCAACGACGCGCCGCCATAGGTCCGAAAACTGACCCAGCCGGCCGATGGCGCCACCGCCGCAAACCGGCCGGGGTGCGTCACACCCAAGAGCCAGGCGCCGTGCCCCCCCATGCCGTGGCCGGCGACGCTCACCCGCCGCTCGTCGGTTTCGTGATTGGCGAGGAAGTGATCGAGCGCTTCGAGGGCGTCGGCGGCGGCCCAATCTTCCCAGTCGAAGCCGTAGTCCCCCCTGCCCTGCGGGCAGACCGTGTAGGCCCACGGCTTCGGCGTGCAGAGTTTGGCGAATGCGTGGCTCGACTGGCCGGCGTCGTGCAACGCCAGGACCACACCGGGCCGCTCGCCCTCGGCGATCGGCGCCGCGGGCGGCACGACCGTGTAAGGCTGCAGGCTGTCATCGAGTTCGCTGACGAATGTCCGCACGATCGGCTCTCCGGCGCCCGCCACGCGCAGAGCGACCGTTTCGGTCGCGAGCACCGCACGTGCGGACGCCTCGGCGTCGTCGTTGTCGGCATCCTGCCGAGCGCCACGGGCCTGGACCAAGTCGATCCGGACTCGCACCTCGCTCATGCCCTCGGCCGGTTTGATCGTCGGCAGCCGTAGCCGCACCGGTGTGCGCGCGAGCGACTCGAGCGACGGCACGGGATGCGACACCGGGGAAGTCGCCTCGCCTTGCGCTTCGTTCGCGTCCTCGACCACGGTCGCCAGCAGCTCGAGGTCGGTGAGCCGTTGGTCGCTCGCGTTCACAAGCGTGAGCGACGCCATGCCGTTGGTGAGGGTCTCGCCGCGAACGAGATCGGGCAGAACGGCGCCCGCGGCGCAGAGCGTGGCGTTCTTGCCAGCAGGTTCGAGCGACGCGGAGAAACCCGCCCCCACCAAGTGGAACAGCAAGCGGTTGCGACCGGCGGCGAGCCGAATCGGCACGTCGACGTCGCCGCGGGCGTACGGATCGCCCACGTGCCACGCTCCCTCAACACAAACGGCGGCGTGGCGAGCCGCTTTGAGCAACACGACCCGATCGTCGGGCGACTCGATCGTCGCCAAGGCGTAGCCCCCCATGAGGTCGGCTCCGGCGATCTCGCCCTCGGGTCCTGTCTCGATCCGTCGCCATTCGCCCGGTCGGCCTTCCGCGCCGCTGGCGCCAGGCTCGGGCCAATCGCCGCGGGCGAGTTGGGCCTCGATCGGGTCGCGGTGCAGCGGGCCGCGACGGTAGTCGCCCACCGACGGGGTGACCCAATAGTCCCGCAGCACGAGCGGCCCGTCGCCCAGCACGGGAGGCCGATCGCTCGCTTCGGCGCCGCTCGTGTCGGAAGCGCTCGCTGCTTCGCCTGAGGCCTGCTCGTTCGATGCCGAGGCGGCCAGTGCGTTGTTCGCCGGGGCGAGGGTCAACGCGAAGGCGATCGCCAAAGCGAATAGGCCCGGAGGGAACGATTTTAGCGATAAATTTGGCATAGGGGACGCGAGCAAGGGGGGTCGGTTCGGGCGGACCCTCCATTCTACCACGCGCGTCGAGGCGGGGACTGGCCCCCGTTTCACCCCCGGATGGGTGGCGAGATCGGCGTCGCGGCGGCGCCGGCCCGCGCGTTAACATACGCCTGGTACACGCCGCCGGTCGGCGTCGGACAAAGCCCCTCAAGCGGCAGGCGAGCGAGATGATGAAGAACGATCCCACCCCCACGGCGCCACGCGCCGCCCTTGCGCTGTTGCTGCTGCTGGCTTTCGTCGTCGCGGCGCCCTCGACCTGGGCCCAAGAGACTTCGGGCCCTGCTCCCACACCGCCGCTCGACGCCGCAGCCGATGAGGCGCCCCTGCAAGACCCTCCCGCGGCCCAGGAGCCGGCGCCGTTCGAAGAGCCTGCCGTTGAAGAACCCTTAGCCGACGACTCCGCTGCCCAAGAGCCCGCCACTCAAGACCCAGCCACTCAGGAGCCCATCGCCGAGGAGCCTGCCACGGAGCAGCCCGCAGGCGAAGACACCGACGCTGAGGAACCGGAGGCCGAAGCAACATCCGTCGCAACCGACGATAGTGCAACCGGCGAAACTGAAACCGATGAAGCCGTCATCAATGAGGAAGAGGCCGACACCGACGACGATGAGCAAGACGAAGACGAGCCCGACGGCCCATCGTTCGCCGAGCGGCTGCCGCCGTTCATCGCGGTGCTGCACCCGGCGGCGGTTCACATGCCGGTGGCGCTTTATGTCTTTGGAGCTATGTTCGTCGTGATCGGTTGGTTCGCGCCGTCGTGGGGCCAACAGATCCCGATCGCCAGTTTGCACATCGGCACGCTCGGCGCGATCCTCGCAGCGGCCAGCGGCTGGTGGATCGCCGAGTACAGCTGGGGCGAGGAGTTCATTCTGTCCGACGCCGAAGCCTGGAAGTCGATTGACTGGGATGAACTCATCACGCTCCACCGCTGGGGGGGTGTGGTCGTGGCCGGCTTGGGCGTGGTTGTCTCGTTCTTGTCGATCCTCGCCGGCGCCACCGGCAGCCGCCGCCTGGCGTTCGTCTGGAAGTTCGGCCTGCTGATCCTGGCCGGTCTGGTCGGCTTGGTGGGCCATTTCGGCGGCGAGCTGGTCCACGGAGAGGGCTTCGTCGAAGACGCCCTGCAGATGCTGCTAAACCCGTAAAGGGGCGGTGGGCTGGGAAGATGACCGTGCGCCCAATCTCTTGGACAATTGACGAGGTTCGCCGATGTCTCTCTTGCCGGACTCTTTGTCCGGGTCGTTGAGATTTCTGGTCATGCGTCGCTCATCCGCTTGAGGGGTCGCCTGCTGGCAAACCGCTCCGGCGGCTCCGGGGCGCCCTCAGCGCGAGGCGGCGGGGCAAGTACAATAGGGGGTTCGCCACCCGTTCGCGGGGGCGTCTGCCTCTGATCCCCGAGCCCTGATCCCTCCCCCCTCCGCATGTCCCTCGTAGTCCAGAAGTTCGGCGGCACCAGCGTCGCCGATGCCGAAAAGATCCGCGCCGCCGCCCGCCGCGCCCTCCGCGCCCAGCAGCAGGGCGCCCAGGTGGTCATGGTTGTGAGCGCCATGGGCAAGAACACCGACCTCTTGGTCGACCTCGCCGGCCAGGTGTGCGACGAGCCCGCCGCCCGCGAGATGGACATGCTCCTCTCCACCGGCGAGCAGGTCTCGGTCGCCTTGGTGGCGATGGCGATCCACGACCTCGGCGGCAAGGCGGTGAGTCTCACCGGCGGGCAGATCGGCGTGAAGACCGACAGCTCGCACGGCAAGGCCCGCATCCAGTCGATCAGCACCGAGCGTATGCAGCGGCTGCTGAACGAGGGCAACATCGTCATCGCCGCCGGCTTCCAAGGCGTCGACGAAGACCTGAACATCACGACGCTCGGCCGCGGCGGCAGCGACACCTCGGCCGTCGCGTTGGCGGCCGTGTTGGGCGCCGACATGTGCGAGATCTACACCGACGTGGACGGAGTGTTCACGACCGACCCGCGCGTCGAGCCGTCGGCCCGCAAGATGAGCCACGTGTCGCACGACGAGATGCTCGAGCTGGCGAGCCTCGGAGCCGGGGTGATGCACAGCCGCTCGATCGAGTTCGGCAAGAAATTCTGCGTGCCGATCCACGTGCGCAACAGCGGCGTGTTCACCGACGATCCCGGCACGATCATCGGCCCGCTGACCGAGTCGTCCGAGCGGCCCGTGAGCGGCGCGGCGCTCACCAAGAGCGAGGCCCGCATCACCGTGGCGGGCGTGCCCGACCGGCCCGGCTCGAGCCTTGCGCTGTTCGAGCGGATGGCGGGAGAGAACATCGCGGTCGACATGATCGTGCAGAACGCCGGCGACGGCGGGCGGGCCGACATCTCCTTCACCGTGTTGGAAGTCGATCTCAAGCGGGCGCTCGCCGCGGTCCACGAGGCGGCCGAAACGCTCGGCTGCGAGTCGGTCTCGCACGACGACACCGTGAGCAAGGTCTCGGTCGTCGGCATCGGCATGGCCACACAGGCGGGTGTCGCCGATCGCATGTTCCGCGCCCTGGCCGAGGCGGGCATCAACATCCAGGCGATCACCACCAGCTCGATCAAGGTCTCTTGCCTGGTGGGCCGCGACCGCGGCGCCGAGGCGCTGCGCGTGGCGCACGGCGAGTTCGAGCTCGACAAGGCGCCCGAGGGCCGGGCCACCTTTGACGACTGCCTGCACGCCGCCAAGCGGGTCCAGGGCGCCGACGCCGCCGCGGTGGTCGCCCGCCTCTCGGCGATGGAAGACCTCACGGTCCACGGCTGCGGGCTCGACGACTCGCAGGCGCTGGTCACCCTGTCGGCCGTGCCCGACACGCCCGGCATCGCGGCCGACATCTTCGAGGCGGTCGCCGCCCACGGCATCGTGGTCGACATGATCGTCCAGAGCGTGGGACGCGACGGCAAGACGGCGGTGGCCTTCACCGTCCCGGCGGCCGACGTTCAACGCGCCGGCGAGGTCGCCGCCGAGATCGTTGCCCGCTTTGGCGGCGCTTCGAGCGTCGACCCCGGCGTGGCGATCCTCACCGTCACGGGCGTCGGCATCCGCAGCCACACCGGCGTCGGATCTCGCATGTTCCGCGCCCTGACCGACGCCGGCATCAACGTCGAATTGATCAGCACCAGCGAGGTGCAGGTGAGCGTGGTCGTCGAGGGCGCCAAGGGCCCGGCCGGCCTCAAGGCGATGGAAAAGGCGTTCGCCGACGTGATCGGCTGACGCGAGGCCGGCGCCGCTCCTGTTCGACGCCCGCGTCCGATGGGGTTAAGATGATTGGGGCCAAGAGGTCCGAGACTCGTTTCCTCTTGCCACGAGACCGACATGAAAAACGCTTTGATCCTGATGGCGTTCGCCCTCACGATGGCCGTGGCGGCGCCGGTCGTCGCCGCGCCGCTGGCCGGCTGGACGGCGGAACTCGACGGGCTCTTCCACAACGTCTCTGGCTCGCTCACCGTGATCGACGACGACACGCTGCGCGTCGACGATTTCACCTACGATGGCGGGGGGATTGTCGTTTACTTCTACCTCGGCGCCGAGGACTCCGGCGTCGCCTACAACAACGGCCTGGAGATCGGCCCCCAGCTCAAGGGGACGTCTTTCGACGGCACGGAGGGACCGTTCGAGATCGACCTACCGGCAGGCGAGACGATTGGCGACTGGAACGCCGTCTCGGTCTGGTGTGTGACTGCTGGGGTGAGCTTCGGCTCAGGCGAGTTTGTGCCGCCGGTTCCCGAACCGGCCACGCTGTTGCTGGCGAGCGTTGCCCTCACGCCGACGGTCTTCGGACGACGTCGCTAATTCCCCTGCCAGACGGTGAGGGGGGAGTTCTTACTCCGCGTCGTGCATCACGTCGTTCAGCACGTCTTCGGCGACAAAGATCGGCAGCGACGGCTCGCAGGTGACGGCCACGGCGATCGCGTCCGAAGGCCGGGCGTCGATCTCAATCAGCTCGCCCTCCTGCCGCACGCGGAGCTTGGCGTAGTACGTGTGCTCGCGCAGCTCGCTGATCACCACGTCTTGCAGCTCGCCGCCCAAGGCCTCGATCGCACCCACGAGCAGGTCGTGCGTCAACGGCCGCGGCGCCTCGAAGTGCTTCACGCGGCGGTCGATGCTGGTGGCCTCAAAGATGCCGATGACGATCGGAAAAGTCCGCTCGCCCTCCTGCTCCTTGAGGTAGATCACCTGCTGGTCGTTGATCTCGCTGATGATGATCCGCGACAACTCCATGGCGACCGGCATCGGAGGGGCTCCTGCGTAGGGACGGTGAAGACAGATCCAGTATACCGTCGACTCGTCCGCCAAGCAGCAAGCCAACGTGAAGAAGAATGGGACGCGGATAAACGCGGATCGAGCGGATTAAAACGGATCAAAAAAGGAGGGAAAGCAGCCCCGGCCGAGCGTGGTCGGTGGGCCACTCGAAGAGCTTCTCCTGTTCCTTGATCCGCGTGGATCCGCTCGATCCGCGTTCATCCGCGTCCCATTCGTCGGCCCCTCAGCCGAGCTTGCCGAGCGCCGCGGCGATGGTCGCTAGCTGGGCCTCGGCCTCGGTGAGCTTGGTCCGCTCGGCCTCGACCACCTCGGCCGGGGCGTTGGCCGTGAATTTTTCGTTCGACAGCTTGCCGGCGAGGCTCTTGGTGAACTTTTCGAGGTTCGCCCGTTCCTTTTCCAATCGGTTGCGTTCGGCATCGACATCGATGTGGGCCGCCACGTCAACCCGCACCTCGATCGCTGACGAGAAACCGGTGACCGGCTTGCTCGAAACGATCTGGGCGCCCTCGGCCTCGGGGCCCAGCTCCACGGCTGTCGCCTTGGCCATCTGCTGGAAGTAGGGCTGCATCGGCGTCAATCGATCTGCTGTCGCCGTGTCGCACCGCACGGCAAATTCGAGCGGCTCCTTGAACGATATGTTTTGCGATTGCCGCACCTCGCGCACGGCGCCAAGCACCGCCTGGAACACGGCGAACTGCTGCTCGATCGCCGGGTCGCGGTCGGCCTCGTTCACCTCGGGCCAAGGGGCCATGCAGACCGACTCGCCCGCCCGCTCGGCGGCCGGCAGCCCGCGCTTCGGCACGACCTCGCCCATCAAGCTCCAAACCTCCTCGGTGAGGAACGGCGTCATCGGGTGCAGCAACCGCAGCAGCGTGTCGAGGCCGTGCGCGAGCACCCCCTGGGCGACCGCCTTGTCGGGGCCATCGACTCCGAACCGGGCCTTGGTCATCTCGATATAGAAGCTGCAGAACTCGTTCCAAGCGAAGTCGTACAGCGTGCGCGCCGCGTCGGCGAAGCGGTATTCATCTAGCGAAGTGGAAACTTCGCCAGTCACCGTCGCCAGCCGGCTCAGCAGCCAGCGGTCTTCGACCTTCAGGTCGGCGGCGCCGATCGCGGCCGGCTTGTAGCCCTCCAGGTTGGTGAGCGCGAACCGCGAGGCGTTCCACAGCTTGTTGCAGAAGTTGCGGCCGAGCTCGAACCGCTCGCTCGTGACCAGCCCGCGCTTGAGCGAGAGATCCTCTTCCTTCTCGGCCCATTGGGTGCGGAACGGCTCGCTGCACTTGGGGCAATCGATCCGCGGCAGCACGCGGTTCTTCTTGGTCTGGGCGAGCGTCTCGCCACAGTGCGGGCAGACGAACTCGACCGGCATCCGCACGTCTTGCGTCTCGGTCGTGAGGTAGGCGATGCCGAACCTCAATGCATCAGCGCCGAACTGATCGATCACGTCCAAGGGATCGACGCCGTTGCCCTTCGACTTACTCATCGTCTCGCCGAAGCCGTCCAAGATCTTCGGGTGGATGTAGACCTCGGGGAAGGGAACTTCCCCCAGCAAATAGTCGCCCATCAGCACCATCCGCGCGACCCACAGCGTGATGATGTCGCGTGACGTGACGAGGCAGCTCGTGGGGTAGAACGCCTTGAGGAGTTCCGTCTCTTCGGGCCAGCCCATTGTGGAGAAGGGCCACAGGGCGCTGGAGAACCAGGTGTCGAGGACTTCTTCGTCTTGAACGAAGCCTTCTTTTTCTAGCTCTGCTGCGAATCCAGAAGCGTCTCTACGAACACAAATGCTGGTTGGTTGAGCAGACTTCTCAGCGTCCCACCTGGAGGCACAGGACCATTCGAGATCATCAATTCCATCTAGTCGAAGCCGTTTGTCGATGCCTGTGAGCAATTCGACAACCTCACTCGCGGCTTCATCTCCATCTTTGTAGCTTGTCAGAACTTTCATCCAGACGGGGATACGGTGACCCCACCAGAGTTGACGTCCAACCGGCCAGTCGCGCTTTTCGCTTAGCCAATCGATGTAAGTCTTGGAGTACCGCTTCGGGTAGATGCGAACGGATTCCGAAGTTACTGCTTCGATAGCTGATTGAGCTAACCCCGGTCGAAGTGAAGCCCCGAGCCGCACACGGTCCTCCGTATTCCAATCGCTTTGTTCTCCTTCGTGGCCGAATATCAAACCGTCGTCAGTCTGATAGTGGTCGCCCATTCGAATAAACCACTGGTCAGCCAGATACGGCTCGATCGCCGTCTTTGAGCGGTCGGAGTGGGCGAGGTCGATCAGCCGGTCTTCGCGGTCGGTTTCCGGGTCGTGCAGGCCGGCCGCTTCAAGATCGGCAACAACCGCCTTGCGGGCCTGCGGCATCGTCAGGCCGCGGTACTTTTCGGGGACGCTGTCGGCCAGCGTGCCGTCGGGCTTGAGGATGTTGATGGCGCCGATCGACTCATTGCGTTGCCAAACCTCGTAGTCGTTCGCGTCGTGCGCGGGGGTGATCTTCACGCAGCCCGAGCCGAGTTCGGGTTTGGCCCACTCGTCGGCAATCAGGGGGATCTGGCGACCTGTGAGCGGCAGTTCGAGCATCACGCCGCGGGCGGCCATGTCGCGCAACTGTTCAAGTTGCGGCAGGTGCGTCTTGCGGCGATCGGCGAGCGCCTCGATCTGCGCCTCGATCGGCGGTTTTTCCTTCGCCGGCGCGGCGGCCAGTTTTTCCTTCAGCTCCGCCTCGACCTTGTCGAGCTGCGCGGCCGGGTCGGGGTGAACGGCGACAGTCGTGTCGCCGAGCATCGTCTCGGGCCGTGTCGTGGCGATCGTCACGTGCTTCGGCTCGCCCGCCTTGGGGTCGATCACCGGGTACTTAAAATGCCAGAAATGGCCCTTCACTTCCTCGTGAAACACCTCGTCGTCGGAGACAGCGGTCTGCAGGAACGTGTCCCAGTTCACCAGCCGCTTGCCGCGGTAGACCTTGTCGTCGGCGAAGAGCTTGAAAAAGGTCTCGCGCACCGCTTTAGCGCATTGATCGTCGAGCGTGAACCGCTGCCGCCGCCAGTCGCAGCTGGCGCCCAACTGCTTGAGCTGACCGGTGATCCGCTCCTCGTACTGTTTTTTCCATTCCCAGATGCGATCGACAAGGCCCTCACGTCCAAGGTCGTGGCGTGACACGCCCTCCTCGGCGAGCAGCCGCCGCTCGACCACTGCCTGGGTGGCGATCCCCGCGTGGTCGGTGCCCGGCATCCACAGCACCTCGAAACCCTGCATCCGCTTGCGGCGGCAGAGGATGTCTTGCAGCGTGTTGTTGAGCGCGTGCCCCAGGTGCAGGGCGCCGGTCACGTTCGGCGGCGGGATCACGACCGAGTAAGGCTTCTTCTTGCCTTCGAGCACCACCTTCGGGTCGGGGTGGAAGTAGCCCTTCTCTTCCCAGAAGGCGTACCACTTGCGCTGGGCGGCGTGGTGGTCGTAGTGGGCGGGGAGGTCTTGGATCGCGGTCGTGGTCATGGCTTCTTCGAGGATGCGTTGCGTCTTGGCGTGATCGCTTGATGGGATAGTTTCACGCAAAGGCGCGAAGGCGCAAAGGGACGGGACTATTCGATTGGCGGGGCGGGTTCGAGGATGGCGTTGCCGAAGAGCTCCTTGGCGCGCTCGGCTGGAACGCGATCAGCGCTAGGTTCGGCATGATCGTAATTGTCATATAGAAGATTTTCCTGAACGTCGTACACCAAACAGATCAAATCCCCCGAGGGCAGCTCCGCTTCGGGAATCGTGAAGTAGCGATCTCCCACCAAGGCGGCCATTCTCGAATCGGGCGACCACACAAAGTGCTCGCGCTTGATCAGCGGCGATTGATCGTGCAGGTACTGGAAACGGGTTTCCGATGACGTTTGGCGGTCCCAGATCAGCAAATCAAAGTTGCGGTCAATGAAATTAGATCCCTCGTCGAGCGTGATACGGTAGCGGCCGTCAGGAGACACGGCGGAAGTCATCCGGCCCCGGCCACCGAGAACCATCTCTGCAAGCAAGACAAAAGACGCCACGATCGCGAGTGCGATCAACGGTGCTCGCCAGCGTGACTTGCTCATGAAAGACCTCAGTGCGATTCAACCGTCTTTTTTCTTTGCGTCTTCGCGCCTTTGCGTGATTCCTTCCTCGGGCGCTGGCGTTTGCGGCTCGCCCCCTGCGCCCCTCACCCCTGACCCCCGCCCCCCGCCCCCTCTTCCTTGCACAGCTTGTACTCGATCGAGTCGACCAGCGCCTGCCAGCTCGCCTGGATCACGTTCTCGTCGACTCCGACCGTGCCCCAGGTCTCGCCGTCGGCGTCGCGCGACTCGATCACCACGCGCACGCTGGCCGCCGTGGCCGCCTCGCTGTTGATCACCCGCACCTTGTAGTCGACCAGCTGCATCTCGGCGAGCTGGGGGAAGCGGCCCTTGAGCGCTTTGCGGAGGGCGCCGTCCAGGGCGTTGACCGGGCCGTCGCCCTCGGCCACGCGATGCTCGACGGTGTCTTCCCCCTCGGGGTCGTGCACCAGCAGTTTGACGGTCGCTTCGGTGAGCGGGCTGCCGCCGCGGCTCTCGGTGGTGACGTGGTATTTGACGAGCTCAAAGTGTGGCGTGAAGGCGCGGGCCAGCTTGCGCACCAGCAGCGCGAACGACGCCTCGGCCGCCTCGTATTGGTAGCCCTCGTTCTCGCGGTCGACGACCTCCTTGAGCACGGCGTCCATCAGCGCCTTATCTTCTTGAAGATTGAGCTTCGTGGTCATTGCGATGATGTTCGACCGGCCCGAAAGCTCGCTCACCAAGATGCGGCGGGCGTTGCCGACGCTCTCGGGCGGGATGTGCTCGTAGCTCTCGGCCACGCGGTTGATGGCGTGCACGTGCATGCCCCCCTTGTGGGCGAACGCGCTGGGCCCGACGAACGCCTGGGCGCCGCGCCGCAGCATGTTGGCGATCTCGTACACGTAGCCCGAGAGCTCGGTGAGGTGCTCCAGGGCGTCGGCTTGCGAATCGCCGCCGCCGAGCATCTTGTAACCCTTCTTTTTCTTCAGCGCCAGGTTCGCGACCACGGAGATCAGGTCGGCGTTGCCGCAACGCTCGCCGAGGCCGTTGATCGTGCCCTGCACGTGGGTGGCCCCGGCGTCGACCGACGCCAATGCGTTGGCCACGGCCAGCTCGCAGTCGTTGTGCGTGTGGATGCCGAGAGGAACCTCGACCGCGGCCGCGGCCGCCCGGGTCAGCTCGGCGACCTCCTCGGGCAGCGAGCCGCCGTTCGTGTCGCACATCACCACGCGGATGGCGCCCGCGTCGGCGGCCGCTTGGATCGTCTTGGCGGCGTACTCGGGGTTGAGCTTCCACCCATCGAAGAAGTGCTCTGCGTCGTAGATCACCTCGCGGCCCTCAGAGACGAGATAGGCGATCGTGTCGCCGATCATCGCCAGGTTCTCTTCGAGCGAGACCTGCAGCACCTCGCGCACGTGGAACTCGCTCGTCTTGCCGACGATCGTGACGACCGGCGCCTGGCTCTCGATGAGCGCCTTCATGCCGGGGTCGTCGGCCGCGGCGATCCCCTTGCGGCGGGTCATGCCGAACGCGCACGTCTTGGCGTTCTTCAGCGGCTCGGCGACGAGCCGCTGGAAGAACTCGGCGTCCTTGGGGTTCGACAGCGGGTAGCCCCCCTCGACGTAGTCGAAGCCCATCGCATCGAGCCGCCGGGCGATGAGGACTTTGTCCTCGAGCGAGAAGTTGACGCCTTCGCCTTGGGCGCCGTCGCGGAGGGTCGTGTCGTAGATTTCGATGTGCATCGAGAGGTGGGAGGTGAGAGGTCGGAGGTCAGAGTGATTGATCGAGCTTTGCTCGGAGGGAGCGTTGCAGCCCTCGGAGCATGCGGCGTTCTTCTTCGAGGACTTCGGTCAGGGGGGCGAGAGTGGGCTGAGGGCAGTAGTTGAGGCGGCGTGCCAGCTCGAGGAAAGTCTCGACTTCGGCTAGCGATCCAACCGCAATCGACAGGAACCGAAGGTATTCCTTCGTCGAGTCACGCCCGTTCCCTTCCGCGATGTTGGCCGGAACCGAAGCCGACGCGCGTCTCAACTGCGAGGTGAGCCCGTACATCTCCTCCTTAGGAAATCGGCTTGTCAACGCGTACACACGCTCGGCCAATTCCATCCCGCGTTGCCATACGTTCAGATCGCGGTGACTACGAATCTTCGGTTGTTCGCTCATCGTACGGTTTCCTCCAGGCGTTCTCTGACCTCCGACCTCTCACCTCCCCAAGCAACAAAAAAAGCCCCGAGGCCTTCGGGCCTCGGGGCTTTGGATTGTACCGTGAAAGGTCGAACCGCCCTAAGACCGCCGTGCGTGGGGAATCGGGATAATAATTACGCGTCGGGTCATAGCGTTCGGGTCGTAGCGTTCGGGTCGTAGTCGTCAGGGGTTTTCAGCAATCGGGCGATAGCCTAGGACCTACCGGTCCTAGGAGGCCCCGCCAGAAGGCTCTCTTTAAAGGAACTACCAGCAAGGAGAGCCTAATTGCCCCCAGGGTTCGGGTCAATCGGCCCGGGCGTGGCGCCCTCAATCGGCCCGGTACGAGACGATCACGTCCTGGTGCAGGGGCCGAAAGGCGACTGTCGCCGTGAAACCGCAATCCCAGGCGTAGGTCACGTAGCCCCGGCCGAGCAGGCCGACACGCGTGTCGCACACCCGCGGCTCGCCGACGCAGCAGCACGGCACGCAAACCGGCACGGCGAAGTACTGGCGGCAGCAGTCGGCCGGGTTGTCGACGCACAGGGTCAGGTCGACCGACTCCTGGCAGCGGTAGAGCCGCTTGGCCGAGCGGTGCGTGCGGTAATCGGCCACGCGGATCGGGCAGCACTCGATGGCCGGCGCCGCCATCGGCGCCCCGGCGGCGTAAGCCGGTGTCGGGACGGGGGGCGGCATCGTCTCGACCGCGGCGGGCGGGGCGTCGGCGCTTTGGGGGGCGAGGGTCGGGGTCTGGGCCAGCACAGCGGGAACGGCCGTGGCGGCGAGGATAAACAAGGTGAGGGCGCGGTGCATGGCGGGCCTCCGGTCGGCGGGTTGCTAAATGGGAGTGCGAATGTCTCCCTCAAGCATAGCTGACCGCCATGGCGGAAGCCAAAAAGTCGGGCGGCGCCGGTTATAAGGGCGTGGCGTTTGGCCGGGGGCTCAATCGAGCGTGATCGATGCCGGGGCGTCGGGCGCCAGGCCCGATCTTTCGAGTCGACCCGCCGGGCCGTAATACGCCATCTCGCCGTCCGCCGAGCAGAGCCACACCTCCAAGGCGCCCGCCTCGAAATAGAGCCGTCGTTTCTCGTCGATCTCTTGCGTCGTGTTCGACGGCGAGAGCACCTCGACGCAGACCTCGGGCGCCCGGCTGTAAGGGTCCTCGCCGGTGTGGGCGTCGAGGAACGCCCGGCTGCGCCACGCCACGTCCGGCACTTTGACCCCCGACGGGGTGCCGATCGAGCACTCAACCATCGCTCGGCCCTCAGGCAACAGCCGGCCGAGCAAGGTGGCGATCGCCACTTGTCGGTCGCCGTGCGAGTTGGAAGCGGGGCTCATCACGATCTGGCCGTACCCGTTGGTCTCGATCTTGTACGGCAGGTCGCGGAGCGACGGGTCGGCGAGGATTTGGGACCACTCCATGGCGGCGTCGGCAGCGTGTGTGGGGAAAAAGGTTGAGTTCTATTGTAGGCCGCCGCGAGGCCAGGCGGCAAGCAAACGCTCAGGCGCTCTCGGCCCGGTGCTCGATGACCTCGTCCTCAGCGTCCTCCTCCTCGTACTCCCACTCCTCGTCGTCGGCCAGTTCGCCGTCTTCTTCAGCCTCGTCTTCCTCGGCGTCCTCCTCTTCGGCCTCGCCCTCTTCTTCGTATTCCCATTCCTCGTCTTCTCCCAGCTCCTCATCGGCCTCGGCGTCGCCGGCCTTGGCCTCCTCCTCATCCTCTTCGGCCTCGTCCTCCTCTTCGTACTCCCACTCCTCGTCGTCGGCCAGCTCTTGCTCGGCGTCCGCGTCGTCTTGCTCTTCTTCCTCTTCGTCTTCCTCTACGGCGGCTTCTTCGGCAGCCAGTTTCGCCAAGGAAACCGCCGGCGCAGCGGCGGGGACAATCGGCACGGTGGGCGACGCCTCGGCCGGCCCGGCCGACGGCTCGCCGTCGGCGGCGCCCGACATCTGCTCCCACTCCTCGACGCTGATGAGGATCTCACGCGCTTGCGAGCCGTTGTACTCGCCGACGATGCCGTCCTCGGCCATGAAGTCGATCAGCCGGGCCGCACGGCCGTAGCCGATCCCCAGGCAGCGCTGCAGCAGCGAGACGCTGCCGCGGCCCTCGCGCACCACCACGTCGACGGCGGCCTCGTACAGGTCGTCGCGGTTCTTGAGGCCCGGCTTGTCGCCCGCCTCGACCTGCTCCTGCTCCTCCTTGGTCTTGAGCTGCATCAGCTCGGCGGCGAACTGCTGGTCGTCGGTGCCGACGAAGTCGACCACCTTGGTGATCTCATCGTCGGAGAGGTACGTCCCCTGCCCGCGGAGCAGCATGCTCGTGCCGGGCGAGAGGAACAGCATGTCGCCGTTGCCCAACAGCTTGTCGGCGCCCATCTCGTCGAGCACCACCCGGCTGTCGGTGCGGCTGGCGACCTGGAAAGCGATCCGCGCGGGCAGGTTCGACTTGATCAGGCCGGTGATCACGTCGACCGTCGGCTTCTGCGTGGCGAGGATCAGGTGGATGCCGACCGCGCGGCTCTTTTGCGCGAGGCGGATGATGTGGGCCTCCACGTCCTTGCCGGCGGTCATCATCAGGTCGGCCATCTCGTCGGCAACGATGACGATGAACGGCAGCTGCTTGGGCACGAGCGACCACTCGGCGTCGGTCCACTCGGCGCCATCCTCGGGCTCGAGGCGGTCGCGCAGCTCGGCCTCGCTCAGCTGGTTGTAAACGCTCACGTGCCGCACCCCGGCGCGGGCGAGCAGCTGGTAACGCTCCTCCATCTTGTCGACGGCCCAGGAGAGGATCGCCTCGGCCTTCTTCATGTCCGTCACGACCGGGTGCATCAGGTGCGGCAACTTGCGGTAGCCGCTGAGCTCGACCATCTTCGGATCGATCATCAGCATGCGCACCTCGTCGGGCCCGCGGCTCATCAAGATCGACAGGATGATCGAGTTCAGACAGACGCTCTTACCCGTGCCCGTGCGGCCGGCGATCAAGAGGTGTGGCAGGGCCGCCAGGTCGACGACCATCGGGTTGCCGGAGACGTCCTTGCCCAAGTAGATCGGGATCTTCATCCGCTTGGCGCGGCCGTCGGTCTCTTCGATCACCTCGCGCAGGCGCACGAGCTGGCGGTTCTCGTTGGGCACCTCGATGCCGACCGTGTTCTTGCCGGGGATCGGCGCCACGATGCGCACGCTCGGCGCCCGCAGCGCAATCGCCAGGTCGTCGGCCAGGCCGGTGATCTTCGAGAGCCGCAGGCCCGCCTCGAGCTCGACCTCGTACTGGGCGATCACCGGGCCGGTCTCGACCTCGACCACTTTGACGTTGAAGCCGAAGTCGAGGAACGTCTTCTCCAGCACCTTCGCCTTGCGGCGGATCTCCTTCTCCTGGGCGTCGTAGCTCGCCTCTTCGCCGGGCAGCAGCAAGTCAACGGGCGGCAACTCGTAGTCCGAATCGAACTCCGCCTGCTGGTCGGCCGCGTCGAGCTTGTCGATGATCTCGTCGCGCTCGCTCTTGGGCTTCGGCTTCTTGATCGGCGTGAGGGCCGTTTCGGCGGGATCATTGGCCTCGCCTTCGGCAGCGTCGGCCTCGGCCGCGCCCTTGCCGCGCAGCGCCGAGACGAGCCGTTTGCCGAGCCCCGCGGCGGTGGGCTCCGCCGCCGGTGCTTCTTCCGTCGCCGGCTCTTCGGCGGCCTGTTTGGCGGGGGTTTTGACTTGCAGCTCGGGCTCTTCGTCTTCTTCCTCGCCCTCGGCGTCCTCCTCTTCGTACTCCCACTCCTCGCCGTCTTCGGCTTCTTCCTCGGCGTCTTCCTCCTCCCACTCCTCGTCGTCGGCGAGTTCCTCTTCGGGTTTCGCTTTGGGTGAATTCTTGCCGCTTGGCGGGGTGTCGAGGTCGGTGAGCCGCTTCTTGCCGACGAGCCGCTTGGTGGCCGTGGCGCCCAGACGGCCGGCGGTGACCAGCGTCTTGCCGGAGACGGCCGTCGCCGTGGCCGCCGCGCTGAACACGAAGTAGTCGGTCGACAGCAGCAACCCGGCCAGCAGCACGCAGAAAGTGAACAGGTAGGCCCCCGCCGCGGCGAAGTTCGTCTCGAGCCACGCGCGGCCCATCGCGCCGACCACGCCGCCGGCGCCGACGATCGGCCCGGGCGACCAGCCGGGGGCGGCCATCGTGGCGAGCGTCGCCACGGCCACCAGCGACAAGGCCCAGCCGATGGCCCGCACGATCGGCTGGTTGATCGGCCGGCCGGTGAGCATGAGCGTCACGACCACCAGCAGCGACCCGACGGCGTAGTGCGCCCCGACCCCCAGTGTGTGCAGCAGGGCATGAGCCGCGTGGGCGCCCGCCACGCCGCAGGCGTTGTGCACCACGCCGGTGGGGGGCCACACCAGGTTGCTCGGCGGGTCGGTCCGGTCGTAGCTCACCAGCGCGATCACGAGGAACACGCCCAGCGCCCCCAGGGCCAGGGCGAGCAGATCGACCTTCGGGCTGCGCTGTTCGAACATGGGCTGTGGGGAGGGAGGACAGGGGGGAGCGCGCAGCACCGCACGGCCGCGCAGCACGCCGCTATCCGGTGGGATCGACCGGCCGGGGCCCGCGGGGTGAGCCGCGAAGCGGGCGCCGCTAGCACACGCACAGGGCGGCGCCGCTCGCCGACCGTCGCAGTCGCTACAGGCGTCGCAACAGGCTCACCAAAGCGCCAAGGCGGCAGGCCGCAGTTGCTATCCCCCCAGCACGGGGCGTTTGCTACAAGACCGCCGTGCGATCACCAATCTCCCTCAGAACGCTCTGCCTAGCCGGCGCCTTCCTGGCGTTTGGCGCTGTGTGCCGCGCCGAGCAGAACGAGTTTCTGCTCCCGGCGATGGCCGGGCGGATCGAAGCATTCGAGCTGAGCAGTCTCGCCCCCGCCACGGCGGCGCAGTCGACAGCCGAAACGGCTAGCGCCAGCCCCGCCCGATGGACCGCGCCGCTCGGTGTCGAGCTCAACCTGTCCGAATGGACCAAGCCCTCGGATTCACCGAACTTTCGACGCTTCGCCCGCAGCGGATTCGGCATGGCAAAAGCCGTTTCGCTTGACAACAACCTTAGCACTTCCTTGACCAACCCGGCGCCCACAAGTAGTTCGCACAGCTTCTCTAGTGACTTTGGCGATCTGCACGAGTTCAATGTCTTTTATGACAACGTTCTCTACCACGAGGCGTTGTCAGAATTGAGTTTTGAGCTAGCGAAGCAATTTTACTTTTCGGAGGAATCAGGCATCAACGGCCCCAATAGTGGCTGGCGCATCGATGCCTTCGCAAGCCGGTTTATGCTCCAAGCGGGTGAGGAGGTGCGCGGCGAAGCCTCGTTGCCAGCAAGTGAAGCCTGTGAGAAATGGTGGGAGAGTTTCCAAACCTCCACCTACGCTTCGTGCGGCCTCCGCATGGTTCGCTTGTCAAGCGATTTCGAGTTCGATGCGAGCGGTTCGATCCTCGGAAGGACGTACATCGGTCAATTCAACGACCACGACATCTTCGGCCCCCAGCTGGGACTCGGGGCCGTGGCCGAAAGCGAGCGTCTCCGGTTCGAGGCGACCGTGCTCGGACTCGCCGGCTACGGACGGGCCCGACTCAAACAAAACGGGGTATTCGGCGCGGAGGCGATCCCCGGCGCCTTGAATCGCTCGGCGTCGGCTAGAACCACGAATTCTACCTACGATGCGACCGAAGAGCACTTCGCTTGGCACTTTGAGACGAGACTGTCGTCAAGTTACACGATCACGCCCGGTTGGCGTATCGACGCGCTGTACCGCTGGTACCTTGCCGGGCCCGTTTACGACGCCGCCGGGGGGACAATCTTCAGCGTGCCTTACTTCGGCTACAACGCCAAGGCGGGCGTCGGCCAGGCGTCTGAGGTCTTTCTCGGCCTCGCTTACACGCTTTGATCGAATCGACAGATAAATGTCAGGTAGGGGCGCCTTGCTCACGAAGCCAGTCAAGTCGCTCACGCTGATCGCCACCTGCGGTCTTGCTGTATGCTGGGCGCCCGATTCCGCTCGCGCCGAGCAGAACGAGTTTCTGCTCCCGGCGATGGCCGGGCGGATCGAAGCATTCGAGCTGAGCAGTCTCGCCCCCGCCACGGCGGCGCAGTCGACAGCCGAAACGGCTAGCGCCAGCCCCGCCGAATGGACCGCGCCGCTCGGTGTCGAGCTCAACCTCTCCCGGTGGGCCAGGCCCTCGGGCTCGGTGGGGTTTCGGCGTTTCGTCCGCAGCGGCTACGGCGTGTTGCGCGGTGGAGAGGATGTGAGTGAGGCCTCGCTAGTTCCGGGGAGCTCCACGGTGAGTTCATTTGATTTTCACGGCGGCGGAAACCCGGGCGTCGTTCGAGTTCTTGCCGATATCGATGGCGATGGCTCCATCAGTCCGGATGAAGTTAACGCAATATTAACGGACTTCGGCGACTTGAATCAGTTCAATATTTACTTCGGCAACACCAAGACGGAGGAGTTCTTAGGAGAATCGAGCTTCGAGTTGATGAAGCAGCGCGTGCTGTCGGCCGAGGCGGACGTGAACAGCCAGCGGAGCGGTTGGCGGGCCGACGGATTCGCCCCCAGCTTCTTGCTGCAAGCGGGCGACGAGGTGCGGGGCGCCAACTCGTGGGACCTGAGCGGCGCAAGAACGAAATGGGTCAACCGCTTCAAGACCTCCACCTACGCCTCCTACGGGTTGCGCATGGTAAGGGTGTCGAACGATTTCGAGATTGCTGGCGCCGGCTCATTCTTGGGAAGCACTTACGTAGGTCAGTTTAATGACCACGACATCTTCGGCCCCCAGCTGGGACTCGGGGCCGTGGCCGAAAGCGAGCGTCTCCGGTTCGAGGCGACCGTGCTCGGACTCGCCGGCTACGGACGGGCCCGACTCAAACAAAACGGGGTATTCGGCGAGGAGGCGATCCCCGGCGCCTTGAATCGCTCGGCGTCGGCTCGCAGCACGAATTCTACTTTCGACGCCAGCGAAGAGCATTTCGCTTGGCACGTTGAGACGCGACTGGCGTCGAGTTACCGCTTGTCGCCCCACTGGCGGATCGACGCGTTGTGCCGGTGGTATGTGGCCGGACCGGTTTACGACGCGGCCGGTGGGGTGCAGCTCACGCCGCCTTATTTCGGCTACAGCGCCAAGGCGGGCGTTGGCCAAGCGTCCGAGGTTTTCTTTGGCCTCGCTTACACGCTCTGAGCGTAAAGCAATCTAAGCGAACACCCGCACCGGTTGCAGCTTGCCGCTGGGGCGTTTCTTCGCGAGCGCGAACAGCGCGCCGCTGGGGTCGTACACGGCGATCTCGTCTTTCGCCTTGTAGCCCGCCCGCTCGATGAAGCGGCCGTGGCGGAGCTCCTCGATGTCGGCCGGCGTGGCGTCGAGCCTCGGCAGGGCGCTTGTGGCGAGCGCGGCCGGCAGCAGGTGGCCCGGCAGGTTCTCGGCGGTGAGCGACTTCGGCGCGACCGCCTCCTCGACCTTGAACGGCCCGATGGCGGTCCGCTCCAGCGCGCTCATCACGGCCGCCGTGCCGAGCGACGCGGCCAAGTCGCGGCCGATCGCGCGCACATAAGTGCCGCTGCCGCACTCGATGTCGAGCACCAGCTCGGGGTAGTCGTAGGCGACCACCGTGAGCGAGTAGACCGTCACCGGCCGGGGCGGCAACTCGGGGGGCGCGCCGCTGCGGGCCAGGTCGTACGCCTTGCGGCCGCCGACGTTGATCGCGGAGTAAGCCGGCGGACGCTGCTGGATCTCGCCCGTCAGCGCCGGCAAAGCCGCTTCGACTTCTGCGCGCGACGGCTCGGGGGCGTCGGCCAGCAACTCGACTTCTTGTTCAGTGTCGTCGCTCGCGCTGCGGCGACCGAGCAAGAAGCTCCCGCGGTAGCTCTTGGGCATCCGCTGCACGTGCTCGATCAGTTTGGTCGCCGAGCCGATGCAAACGACCAGCACCCCGGTCGCCAGCGGGTCGAGCGTGCCGGCGTGGCCGACCTTCAGAGGGTGGACAATACGCAGCACACGGTTCACGACGTCGCGCGAGGTGGCGCCGGCGTGTTTGTTGAGGTTCAGGAGGCCAAACATTTCTTGTGACGAATGGGACGCGGATTTAGCGGATCGAGAGGATGCGGATCAGTTGAAGAAAGCTGGAGGAGCAAACTGGCCTGCTATCGAGGTTGTAGTTGTGTGGTTGTGGGAGGCGTCTCCGACGCCGATGGCGGTGCGCCAGCCAATCCGGCATGCGGCGCGATATCGGCGTCGGAGACGCCTCCCACAACAAGCGCGTATCCGCGTTAATCCGCTGAATCCGCGGCGATCCGCGTCCTGTTCTTCTTCTACCCCGCCCCAGCCCGGTCGGGGCTACTCTACGCTAGGGCTTTGCAGGATACTGCTAGATCCGCCCAACCGTCACCCGCCGCGAGCCGCTAAGTTGTCCGACGACACCCCTTCCACTCCCGACACGCCCGAGCCCGATTCGCCCGATCTGGCCGCGGCGCTCGCGAAATTCGACCTCGATCTGCCCGCCGAGACCGTCGAGCGGCTCGACGCCTATCGAGCGCTGCTGTGGGAATGGAACGGGCGGATGAACCTCACCCGTCACACGACGTTCGACAAGTTTGCTTCGCGCGACGTGGTCGACTCCCTGGAACTCGCCAAGTTGATCGACCAGAACGACCGGGTGCTCGACATCGGCTCGGGGGGCGGGGTGCCGGGCATGGTGGTGGCGATCGTGCGGCCCGACCTGCAGGTGCAGCTTTGCGACTCGGTCACGAAAAAGGCGGGGGCGCTGCAGGCGATGGTGGAAGAGCTGGGCATTAACTGCCAGGTTCACGCGTCGCGTGTGGAGCAAGTGCTCGAGCACCACCGATTTAATACTCTCACCGCCCGCGGCGTGGCGTCGCTCAAGAAGTTCATGACGTGGCTCCGTCCCCAGCGCGAGGCGTTCGATCGGCTGCTGCTGGTGAAGGGCCGTTCGTGGGCCGACGAGCGCGGCGAGGCGCGTCATTACGGGCTGCTCAAAGGCTACGACCTGCGTAAAGCGGCCGAATACACGACCCCTCGGACCGACGCGATAAGCGTGATCCTGCGAGTCACCCCAACCGGTCGCCCCGGTTGAATAAACCGGAGAGGCAGCCGGGGGTTTGGTTCTCAAAGCCGCAACCGACGGCTAGAATGTGGTGCATCAGGCGTGGCGGCGGCTCGACGACGGGCAACGCCAACGTCCCCCTTCTCCCCTACCGACATTTGACACGAGGAACGCGAAGTGGCCGAATCAACCGAAGACAAGCCCCAAGCCGCTGAAGAAGGCGCCGCCACCCCCGAGGCCGCCGTTCAGCGTCCCCGCGTTGAAGTGCAAGACGCCGACGCGATCTGCACTTACGCGAACTTCTGCCGCGTGACCGGCACGCCGGAAGAGCTGATCCTGGATTTCGGCCTGAACTCGCAGCCCTACGGCGTGCCGACCGAGCCGGTGCAAGTGAAGCAGCGGATCGTGACAAACTACTACACCGCCAAGCGGATGTTGCAGGCCTTGCACCTCTCGGTGCAGCGTCACGAGCAGGCGTTCGGCGTGCTCGAGACCGACGTGCAAAAGCGCGTCGTCGCCAAGGGCTGATCGCCCCCCGCGCCGCAAGCTAGACTACCAACAGGGCCGCCCGCAGGGGCGGCCCTGTTTTTTCCAGCTCACTCACCACCGTTTCTCGACGCTTCTTGCGCAGCATTTACCTCGATCACAACGCCACCACGCCCCTTGCCCCTCAGGTGCAAGAGGCGATGCTGCCGCTGCTCGCCGGCCAGTACGGCAACCCCAACAGCGACCACGCCCTGGGCGCGGCCGCGGCGCAGGCGATCGACGACGCCCGTTGGCGCGTCGCCCGCGCGATCGGCGCCGGGGTCGACGAGGTCTACTTCACGGCGAGCGCGTCGCAGAGCTGTCGCCACGCGATCACGCGCGGCGTCGTCCCCGATTCGATCGCCGACGAGCCGGGATGGGCGATGACCACCACGCTCGACCACGCCTGCGTGCGCGACGTGGTGGGCGGTCAAAACGAGCCCTTGATCGGCTGCACGGCCGACGGCCTCGTCGATCTCAACGACATGCGGGCTGCGCTCGCCATGTCTCGGCCGGGTTCTCTGCTCTCGGTCGTCCACGCCAACAACGAGTTGGGCACGATCCAGCCGATCGCCGAGTTCGCCGAGGAATGCACGCACCACGGCGTGCGCCTGCACACGGACGCGGCGCAGACGTTCGGCAAGATACCGTTGCGAGTCGACGACCTGGGAGTCACTTACCTGTCGCTGACCGCCCACAAGGCGTACGGCCCCAAAGGCGTGGGCGCGCTCTACGTCCGCAGCGGGGCGCCCGTGGGGCGGGCCTACAACAACGGCGTGACGCTCAGCGCGGGCACGCCCGACGTGGCGGCGATCGTCGGCTTCGGCGTCGCCGCCGACTTGGTCGAGGCGAGCCTCGCCGAGTCTTCGTCGCGGCTCGCCGCGCTCCGTGACCGGCTGCTCAGCAAGCTCCGCGAGGGCGCCGGCGAGCGGCTCACGGTGTGGGGCGAGGCGGCCGAGCGGCTGCCGAACACGTTGTGCGTGAGCCTGCCCGGGGTCGTGGCTCAGGAGCTGCTGCGGGCCACACCTGAGCTGTGCGCGGCGCCGTGCGCCGTGCGGACCGGCGGCAAGATCACGCTCTCGCCCGCCCTGCGGGCGATTGGCGCCGACGAGCACGCGGCGCTCGGCACGGTCCGCCTGTCGGTCGGATGGCACAACGACGAGGCCGAGATCGACCACGCCGCGAGCCTGCTGCTCGGGGCGTGGGAACGGCTTCGGGGCGAGCCGTGAGCGTGAGCATCAGCGTCTCGATCCGCTAGCAGCACTGGCTGCAAGCGAAGTTGCGCAAGCCGCTCCGTTCGGCCTGATCACCCGCCGCATGCGGGCGTGAGGCGCGCCAGTCCTTACTGCCCCGCCTCGATCTGCCGGCTCCTGTCCATCGCCTCTTCGGCCAGCCCAATGTAGGAGTGGTCGTTCGTGCCGGCGTAGGCCCGCTGGTAGGTGACGCTCAGGGCGGTGTAGCTGAACGGGTCGTTCGGCTCGATCTCGGTGACCCGACGGGCGTGAGCGATCGCCTCTTCGTGCATGCCCCGCTTCTGGAGCACCACCGCTAGCGCGGCGTGGGCGAGTGAGTAATCCTCGTCCGCCGCGAGCGCTTCGGTCAGTTTGGCGGCGGCGCCCTCCAGGTCGCCAGAGGCCTTGAGCTTGTCGGCTTCGTCGTACAGAGCGGAGGGATCGGACACGGCGGGTCTTCTTGTGAACAGGGACGACTGTAGGGCGAGGGCCCACGTGCTAGCACACGGGGCGAACAGCCCACATTCTATCGCCACGGCCGCTCGCTTGCACCGGCCCCCCTAATCCGCAAGGTCGCCCAACGCTCGGCCCGCACGCCCCGCAGAACGGTCAAAATCGGCGCGTTCGGCTAAGCCGGTCGCTCGGGCCCCGCCGATGAAAGCATTCGACGGCAGCGCCCGTCATCACCAGGCCCGGGCAAGGACCACGCCACCGCAGGCGGGCGACCGACGGGCCGGAACCGCAGGAACCCGCGCGCCGTGAGCATCCACCCCCTCGCCTTGGTCGACCCGCGAGCCGAGCTCGGGACCGACGTTTCGATTGGACCGTTCAGCGTAGTCGAGGCCGGAGCCCGGGTGGGCGACCGCTGCCGACTGGCCGCAAGGGCCACGATCAAAACGGGCGTCACGCTCGGCGCCGAAAACATGATCGGCGAGGGCGCCGTGGTGGGCGGCATGCCGCAGCACTTGGCGGCGCCGGCGGTCGTGGGGAACGTTGTTATCGGCGACCGCAACCAACTGCGCGAGAACGTCACGGTCCACCGCGCGATGCACGAAGGGGCGGTCACCCGGATCGGCGACGGCTGCCTGATGATGGTCGGCGCCCACGTGGCCCACGACTGCCAGGTCGAAGACGGGGCGATCCTCACCAACAACGTGATGCTCGCCGGCCACGTCGAGGTCGGCCAACGGGCCTGTCTCGGCGGCGGCGTTGCGGTGCACCAGTTCTGCCGGGTCGGACGCGTGGCGATGATCGGCGGCATGGCCCGCATCATCCAAGACGTGCCCCCGTTCGTAATGATCGACGGCTCGAGTGGGCTGGTCGTCGGGCTCAACCGCATCGGCATCCGCCGTGCGGGAATCGAGCGCGACGAGGCGATGCTGATCAAGCAAGCCTACCAGCTGCTCTACCGCAGCGGGCTCTCGCACGAGGAGCGGATGGAGCGGCTCGCCGAGATGTACCCCATCGGCCCCGCCTCGGAGTTCGAGCCCTTCTTACGCGGCGGCACACGCGGCTTTGTCCGCGAACGGCGCACGCCGCCCGGCGCAACGATCCGTCCGATCCACGACGCGGTCGACGACTCGGCGCCGACGGTCGAGATCGGCGTGAAACGCCTCGCCGGCTGATCACGGCGGTTGGGTCGCGCTACTCGGCGTCTCGGTTCGGGTGCTTCTCGGCCCACTTGTCGAGCTCCGCCCTGGCGAGGTCTTCGCCCGCGATCAACGATTCGAGCTCGCCGGTGAGCTGGGCCTCCAGGTCGGGCCCGAGGCCGACGTGCACCACTTGCACGGAGCCATCCTTGCCGATGATCACGGTGGTGGGGATGCCCTCGACAAGGAACGCCTCGGCCACGCCGTCGCCGGCGTCGTGCAGCACGGTCGGTGCGATGCCGAGGTTCTCAAGGAACTCCGGGATGCCGTCGGTCTCGGCGTCGAGGCTCACGGCGTAGAACGCCACGCCGCGGTCGGCCAGCGTCTCGGTCACCGCGGTGATCTTGGGCAACGCCGCCACGCAGGGGGGGCACCAAGTGGCCCAAAAGTCGAGCACCACGACGTCTTCGCCTACGTGCTGGGCGATGTTGACGACCTCGCCGTTGAGGTTGGGCAACTCGACCTGCGGGGCCTTCTTGCCCAATAGCGCGTGCGGCGGCTCCTCGGGTCGTTCGAAGAACGAATTGATCCGCTCGGCGCCCTCGGGCTCGACGATCGCGAACGCCGCCTCGGTCGGCTTGAAATCGGGCCGCCAGTCGCGGTAACGGAACGTGAGCGTGAACGAGAAGTCGTCGTACTGCTGCGAGGCGGGATGGCCCGCGACCACGTCCGACATATCGGGCACGATGCGCATCGGCAGCGGCGCGTCGCCCGTGGCGATCCACGCCTCCCAGGTGAGCTGGCCGCCGGTTGTGAAACGCATGTGGTGGCAGTCGACGCCTTCGACTTGCTCGACGCCGAGGTAGCCGTCCGAAACGCTCGACATGATCAGGTCTTCGATCGCCATGCGATCGAGGAGGCTCAACGCCATGCCCCCCAGCCCGTTGCCCAGGCTGCGGCTGAGCGGCGAGCGAACGAACGCGCCGATCCCTTGGGAAGTCTGGCTGTCGTCCTCCTCGCCCTCGCCGACCGACTTGAGGGTGTAACGGTTCAGCTCGGGGATCCAGGTAAGAGTCTTCTCCCCGTCGCTGCGGAGAAACACGCCTTGGTCTCCCTCGGTCGGCTCGAAGACAAACTTCGCCGGTCCCTGCTTCTTGTAGCGGTAGACCGATTTTTCGCCGTTGTTCTCCTCGCCCATGACGACCGCCACCTCGGTTTCGAAGTCAACCGATGCGGCCTCCAACCCAGCGACATGCTCCGCCGAAGCGCGGAGCAACTCGAGCGGGTCGGGCGAGTCTTGAGCCACGGCTAGCGGCGCGATCGCGATGGCTCCCAGTGCGAGGGCGTGCGTGAGCAGAGGGCGAAGGGGTCGCAAAGTCATGGGAGGATCCGGTGGGGGAATATCGTGCGATAAGTGAGGCGGCTCACGCAACGCAGGGGTCGAAGCCGGGCGAGGGTTCTCGCCTCACAGGAAATGCTGAGCAACGCTTAGGTTAAGGCAGCGGGGCGGGACGGGCGAGCCCGTCGAGATAGTTTGTGAGATTGGCGGGGTGGCGTCTCACTCTCAAGGCCCTGCGACTACGGCAAGACCGGGTGTGGGGGAGAGAGTCGCCGCCCATTAAATTTAGCCGCAGGAAGCCGCCACAGCGGGCGGCCCGGTTGGTAAACTACGGGGGCTTCTCACGGTTCGTTCGCGCCGCCCCCTGCGGGCCGCCACGAGCCTTATCCCGCAATCTCCTCCAAGACCCAATACCGGACTTCCGCCATGCGCCATCTGACGTACCACCTGCTACCCGCCGTGGCTTGCTTACTTAGCTCTCCTGCTTTTGCCCAGAGCACGGAATACCTGCCCGGCATCGAATGGGACACGCCTCCGGTCGTCGAGCCCGGCGCGACCGACAACGACCCACCGTCTGACGCTATTGTGCTGTTTGGCGGCGAGGACATGTCCGCTTGGGAAAACGGTGAGAACTGGCCAATCAAAGACGGTGTGGTCAGCGCGGCCGACGGCGCCGTCACCACGAAACAGCACTTCGGCGATCTCCAGTTGCACCTGGAATGGTCGGCGCCCACCAAGATCAGGGGCAAGGGACAAGGCCGTGGCAACAGCGGCGTGTTCCTGATGGGCGTCTACGAAGTGCAGGTGCTCGATTCCTACGACAACAGCACCTACCCCGACGGCCAGGCGGGAGCGGTTTACAAGCAGACCCCGCCGATGGCGAACGCGATGCGTAAGCCGGGCGAGTGGAACACTTACGACATCTTCTGGACCGCGCCCAAGCTCGAGGCGGGGCAGGTAGTCGACCCGGCGGTCGTGACGGTGGTGCACAACGGCGTGCTCGTCGTGAACCACTTCGAGCTGGCGGGCGCCACGGCTTGGCACACGCCCCCGTCGTACAGCGACGCGAGCCCGAAGGGCCCGATCAGCCTGCAGGACCACGGCAACCCGGTGCGGTTCCGCAATATCTGGGTCCGCGAGCTCAAGGCGCCGCACGGCGAGCAGGTCCGTGAGCCGATGCTGCACGATCACAGCACGGGCGAGCGGCGGCCCTTCGCCGAGGCGGCGGGGGAAGCGTCTGAGGCCGGCGAAGAAACCGAAGCAAACGGCTGAGACTCACGCCTACGGCGTGAGACGCACAAGCACGCTCGCCTTCAAGTCGTTGATGCCTATCTTGAATTTGCGGACGAAGAACGTCTCGCCGTCGGTCGCCTCGGCGGGCAGCAGTTCGGACTCGAGGGCTTGCTGCGCGCGGCTTTCGATGTCGACCAGGCTTTCTCCCTCACGCCACACGCCGGGCCCGCGCTCGCTGTCCGCCATGAGCCATATGTCGCCGTCGCCCGTGCCGACATAAACCTCGCCGACAACGCTGCGGAGCCCTGCGAGGATCTCTCTCAATTGCCCCGAGATGTCCGCGGCAACCGTCACGACGCCGAACGGGGCGCCCGTCGCCTCGTCGTAGACCATCAGCCCAGACTCCAGGCGCCACTGGCGATACCGGGCGTCGGCAGCGGTCTGCCGGACAATGCTGGCCACCTCGCCCGGCGCCAGCTGAGCGGCGTGCATGAGGAAAGGGGAATTCACTACGTCCAAGCTTATCGCCGGCGCGACGACGATCAGGGACCTGTCGTTCACGCTGCGTTCGACACGGGCCAACTCTCG
This sequence comes from Pseudobythopirellula maris, assembly GCF_007859945.1. GTDB lineage: Bacteria > Planctomycetota > Planctomycetia > Pirellulales > Lacipirellulaceae > Pseudobythopirellula > Pseudobythopirellula maris. The sequence continues at coordinate 291,166 of NZ_SJPQ01000002.1, forward strand.
GAAGCGAACGGCTGGGAGGCGGGCCTCGCCGCCCTCAACAGGTTGGGAGGCGTAATAGGCGACCGACAGATAGTCGGGGTTGGCCCGCAGCATCCCCGAGTAGATCGTCTCGAGCCTTTCGCGCCAGACCACGGGATTGTCTTTGGCAGGATTGGCTTGCGCCTTGATCAGGCCCTGGATCGGCGGCAAGCTCGCGATGAAACGGGTGTTTTTGCCCAGGTCGGTGGTCTCGGCGTGCAGCTTCAGCTCGATCTCATGGGCGTCGCCTCGCATGCGATCGAACACCCGTTGCCGATCGGCCGATTGCGCCTGCCTCATCACGAAGGCCGACGACATAGCGGCCGCAAAGAGCACCGCAGCCGCCGCCGTCAGCAACCTGCTGAGATACGGCCGGCGGCCGAACCAGCGTCGCAACTGGGCCCTCGGGGGCTCGGTGTACGCCGACACCGGTTCACCCGAAAGCCAGAGCTGCAGGTCTTCCGCCAGGGCGGTCGCCGATTCGTACCGCGTGTGAGGACGCCAGGCCATCGCCTTGGCGCAAATGGCGGCGAGTGCCTTGTCGACATCGGGCGTGAACGCCTCGACCGTGGGGCTCGGCCCCGCGGCGATCTTGGTCACGATGTCGCGCTCACCGCGGCCCGAATCGAGCATCTCGGCGTGCAGCAACTCGTGCGGCGAGCAGCCGGTCAGGATGCTGAACAGGATGCCGCCCAACCCGTAGATGTCGGTCCGCTCGTCGATGTCGTCGATCCGCCCCGCCGCCTGCTCGGGCGACATGTACAGAAGTGTGCCGAGCAGTTGCCCCTCGCGGGTCTGCAAGCCGAGCCCGTAAGCCCCCCCCGAATCGGAGACCCGCTCGGGCGCCAGATCGTCGAGCACCTTGGCCAGCCCCCAATCGATGACGATCACTTGGTCGAAGCTGTCGATCACCACGTTGTCGGGCTTCAAGTCGCGGTGCACCACTTTGTGGGCGTGGGCGTGACCCACCGCGTTGCAGATGCTTATCAGATCGCGCAGCAAATGCCTCAGCCGCAGAGGGCTTTCGACGCCCTCTTCACGGCGGTGGTGGTGCTCAAGGATCTCGTCCTGGAGCGTCTTCTTGCCCAAGAACCGCATCGTGTAGAAAGCCGCGCCGGTCTCCTTGTCGCTGCCCATCTGGTGGATCGGCACGATGCCCGGGTGCTCGAGCCGACCGGTGATCTCCGCCTCGCGACGGAAGCGGTCGACCAATTCGGGCGAGGGGCAGTCGTCGTCGGAAAGCTCCTTCAGGGCAACCACGCGGTCGAGCATCTGATCACGCGCAAGCCACACGCGGCCGAGGCCCCCCTGGCCGAGCTTGCGGAGGAGTTCGTAGCGGCCCTCGGCGCGACGCACGCTGCTCTCGCCTATGCCGACCCCAACGCCCACCCTGAGCAGCCGCGCAACGCGGCCCCCTTTGTCGTACTGCTCGAGCGCCTCGATGAGGGAGCTGCCGGCGCTGAGCTTGGTGTTGGTGGCGGCTCGCGCCGTATCGGAGTCGCTGATGCGTTTCGCCGCCCGGCGTTTAATATCTTCGGCCCGCTCCGAGGAAAGCTTCTCGGCGCCGACCAAGTGCTCGGCTAGGGGCGTCGATCCGTGGATCGACCAGTTTCGGATGACCGAAGCGAGTTGATGGTCGTTGACCGTGCCCGATTCAAGAAGCTCACTCGCAAACGCGACGTCAAAGCGCTGCTTAGCTATGGCGCTAGCGTTGCCCGCTGCGTCACCTTGAGGGGGATTCGTCGAGGGGGATGAGCCGCTCATGGCGCCTGTGTTATCAAAGCGTGTACAAAAGCGGCTGGAATTGCCAGCCGACTGTCTATACAGCGATGATAGTTCTCAGACCGCCAAGAGACCACTATTCGCGTGAAGGCCTAAACGGGCCAACTTGCCCTCGAGTCCAGGCAGTCACACGGCTATAGAAGAGCCCGTCGCAATAGCATCCCCATTTCGCAGCGACACAAAACGGCTCCATTGCGAAAAAACCACACACGCAACCGCTACAGGCGGTGCGATCTAGCGCTGCGCGGGCGCTTCGGCCTGAGCCACCTCGGGGCGTTTCAGGTCGCCGGTGAAGACGGTCCAGATCCGGGCCGATTCCTTCATTTTGGCGACCTTGCTGTTGATCACTTTGTCGAAGCGTTCGCTGCGGATCTTCGTGCGGATATCGGACTGCACCTCCCGGAAGGGGGTGTGCCCCGCCTCTTGGCGCTCGATGACTCGCACGATGTGAAACCCTTGCGGGCTCTCGAGAATGGGGCTCATCTGGCCGACCGGCAGCTCGAACAAGGCGCGATCGATCGCCTCGCTGGCCAGCGCGCCTTGGGTGGTCCAGTCGTGGCCTCCCCCGTCGGCGGCGCTAAAGCCGTGCGACGAGCTCTTGGCGATCTCGGTGAACGCGGGGCCCGCGCCGGCCGAAACCGACGCCTGATGCGCCACGTTGCCGAGTGTGGCGATCGCCCGCCAGGCGTCGCCTTTCGTTTGGAAACGATCGAAGTGGACCGCCAGCTCCTCCCACCGCGCGCGATTCGGCACGGCGTACTCTTCCTGGTGCTCGGCGTAGTAGGCGAGCATGTCGTCGTGCGTGACTTCTTTGTTGTAGTCGATGTTCTCTTGCAGCCAACTGCGGGCGATCATCTTCTGGAAAAAGTCGGCCTTCCGCTCGGCGAGAGTTGTCCCGAGTTCGTTCAGACGCTCTTCCAACTGGCTGATGTCGTCGACCCCCACACGCTCCATCAGGACCGGGGCCTCGTTCTTGTAGAAAGTCGACTCCATGCTGCGATGGATCGCGGCGAGGTCGGCCTTGGGCGCCTTGCGACGGAAGTCGGAGTAAAACAGCTTGAGGTCGAGCATGGCCATCAGGCTCTGCTGCATCAGCATCCGCTTGACCATTTCCATCTCAGCCGGTGGGACCTGCGACCGCATCTCGGGCGGCATGGTCGCCAGCCGTTGCTCGATCTGCAAGTTGACCTCCCACATCAACTCGCCCGCCAGGATGACCTGGTCGTTCACCTTGGCGACGATCTCGCACTCCTCGATCGGCTGGGCCTCGTTGGCGCGGGCCGCCGGCGCGAAAGCGGCGGCGAACAAAGCGATCGTGGTGAAAACCAGCGGGGCGGAAATGCGGTGCAGGGCGCGCAAAGCGACTTCTCGTTGGGGACGGGGCAAAGTGCCGAGCGGCGGGAGTCTAGGGGGCCTCCGACACCGGCCGCAAGAGCGATTTCGCCGCCCGCAGCGGGCCGTCGGACTCTTGGGCTAGCGTGCCGAGCGGCAGGTACGCCTCGGTGGCGTCGGCCACGCGCAGCGCGCCGTCGGTCGAGGCCACCAGCCGTGCTAGCTTGTCGCGGGACGAGTAGCCGAGCACCAGGTAGTCGTCCTCGCGCCGCAGGGTGTGAACGCCCCAGCCGTGCGCCCAGACGCGCAGGCGAGCCATCTCGACGAGCGTGAGCGCCGGCTCCGGCGGGGGGCCGAAGCGGTCGGCCAGCTCCGCGGTGAAGTCGTCGACCTCCGCCTCGGTGGCGGTGCGGGCCAGGCGCCGATAGAGGTCGATCTTGTCACGCTGGTCGCCGACGTAATCGCCCGGCAGGTGGGCGACCACCGGCAGGTCGACGTTCACCTCGACCGAGTCCCGCGCGGGCAGGCTCTTGAGCTCCCTGACCGCCTTCTCGAGCATCGTGCAGTACATCTCGTAGCCGACCGTGGCGATGTGCCCGCTCTGCTGCGACCCCAAGAGGGCCCCGGCGCCGCGGATCTCGAGGTCGCGCATCGACAAAGCAAAGCCGGCGCCGAGCTGGCTGAACTCCTCGATCGCCCGCAGCCGGCGGGCCGCCTCGGGGTTGAGGTGCTTGTTCTCGTCCACCAGCAGGTAGCAGTAGGAGCGCCTCCCGGAGCGACCCACCCTGCCCCGCAGCTGGTGCAGGTCGGCCAGGCCGTAGCGCTCGGCGTCGTCGATGATCATCGTGTTGGCGTTGGCGATGTCGAGACCCGACTCGATGATCGTGGTGGCCAGCAACACGTCGCACTCGTGACGCACGAAGCGTGTCATGACCTCCTCGAGCTCGCCGCCGGTCATCTGAGCGTGCCCCACCTCGACGCGCGCCTCGGGCACGATCTCGCGCAGCCTCGTGGCGACCGCCTGGATGTCGTGCACGCGGTTGTGGACGAAGTACGCCTGCCCGTCGCGGCTGAGCTCGCGCAGCAGGGCGTGGCGCACCATCTCGGCGTTGAACCGCGTGACGCGTGTCTCGACCGCCAACCGGTCGGCCGGCGGGGTCTCGAGGTTCGAGATGCTCCGCACGCCCAAGAGCGCCATGTGCAGCGTGCGGGGGATCGGCGTGGCGGTCATCGTCAGCACGTCGACCATCGCCCGCAACGCCTTGAGACGCTCCTTCACCGCGACCCCGAACCGCTGCTCCTCGTCGATGATGACAAGCCCCAGGTTCTGGAACTCGACGTCGGCCGAGGCGAGCCGGTGCGTGCCGATGAGCACGTCGACCGCGCCGCCCGCCGTCCGCTTGAGGGTCTTGTTCTGCTCGCCCTTGGTGTTGAAGCGGCTGATCCCCTCGATCACGAACGGGAACTCGGCCATCCGCTCGGTGAACGTGCGGCGGTGCTGCTCGGCGAGCACCGTGGTGGGGGCGAGCACCGCGACCTGGTAGCCGGCGTCGATCGCCTTGAAAGCCGCGCGCATGGCGACCTCGGTCTTGCCGAACCCGACGTCGCCGCACAACAGGCGGTCCATCGGCTTGGTCTGCTGCATGTCGGCCTTGATCGCCGCGATCGCCTCGACCTGATCGGGCGTGGCGTCGTAGGGGAACGACGCGTCGAACTCGCGCTGCCACTCGGTGTCGGCCGGGTAGCGGATGCCGGGCCGGGCGTCGCGTCGGGCCTGGATCTCGAGCATGTCGGAGGCCAGGTCGGCCACCGCCTCGTACGCGGCCCGCTTCTGCCGCTGCCAACTGGCGCCGCCGATCTTCGCCAGCGCGGGCTTGAGCTTCTTGCCGCCCACGTACTTCTGCACCAGCTCGATGCGTGAGGCGGGCACGTATATCCGCGTGCCGCCGTCGTACTCGATCTCAAGGTGCTCGTAAGCGCGGCCCTCCTTCTCGACGAGCTTCATGCCGCGGTAGCGGCCGATGCCGTGCGAGACGTGGACCACGAGGTCGCCCTCGCGGAGCTCGAGGAACGTGTCGATCGCACGCCCCGCCACCATGCGGGCTTTGCCGCGGGCCACGTCGTGGCGGTTGAACAGCTCGGCGCTGCTCATCACGACCACCGGCTCGGCGCCCACCAGTCGGAAGCCTTGGCTGAGCTGGCCGATCTCCAGCCGCAGCCGCCCCTCCTTCGCCATCGTCGTGGAGCCCAGCAATTCGGTGAGCCGCTCGATCTCGGCCTCGGTCGGGCACACGACCACGGCCTCCTGACCGCCGCCGATCGCGTCGAGCTCGTCGCGCACTCGGTTCGCGTCGCCGCTGAAACGCTCGACCGACTCGAACCCGAGGTGCCCCGTTTCTTCGAGCGAGCCGGCCGGCACGCCGGCGGCCGTCACGCTCGGGTACTTGTAGATCTCTGCGAGCGTGGTCCGCACGCTGTGCAACTCGCCCGGCCGGCTGGAACGCTCGTGGAAGTAGCGCCCCTCCTCCTGCAGGTCGGAGGGCTCGACCATCAGGAACCACGCGCCGCTCGGCGCGTAAGCCGTGAAGTGCGCCCGGCTCGGCGCCGCGGGGTCGAGCATCGTCACGTCGACCCAATCGACCGAGCCCAAGCTGCGCTGGGTGGCGACATCGAACTCGCGGATCGATTCGATCTCGTCGCCAAACAGCTCGAGGCGGGCAGGGTGCTCGGCGTCCGGGGCGTAAAGATCGAGGATGCCGCCCCGCAGGGCGAACTCTCCCGGCAACTCTACGGCCGTGGTGCGGTGGCAGCCGTGGTCCACCAGCCAACGAGAAAGCTCCTCGGTGTCGAGTTCGGCGCCGACCGCTAGCCGGCGGGTCCCTTCGGCGAGCGTGTCGCGCGCAGGCACGGGCTGCAGCAGCGCCTGGATGCTCGCCACGACCAACCGCGGACCGTCCGTCCCGCCGGCGGCCAGGCGTTTGAGCGTGCGGAGCCGAGAGCCGTGGGCCTCGTCGTGGGCCACCCTCTCGCTGGCGTCGGCCTGCCACGCCGGGAAGGGCGCCACGCGGTCGCGGGTGAACAATTCCAGGTCGGACGAGAAGGCCGCCACGTCGCCGTCGTGCGGCAGGACGACCACCACCGGGCCGTCCGCTTCGGTTCGCCGGCCGGCCAAGGCCGCCGCGACGAGGGCGCGCGAAGCCCCCCAGACTCCGCCGAGCGTGCCGCTGTGGCCCGCCTCGAGGCTCGCCGCGACGCGGGCGAAGTCATCCTGTACGCCAAGTTGGGCGGCCAGCCGCCCCAGCCGCGCGGCGGGCTCCTGGCCGACCGCGGACGCTATGCTACTCACGCCACGATTCTAGGCGAGCCAGTGGCCCACGGGTAGTCGAGCCTCCGATGGTCACGGGCCCCGACGCGGGCAAGAATCCCTGCACTCCCGCGGGCCGCCCCTGTTGGTCGCTTGCCGCAAGCATAGAATGGCGTCACTGGCACCGACGCCGTCGCACACGCCCTTACGGGTTGAGAGATCACAGGGCGATCACGCGGCGGCGTTTTTCCGTACCGGCCCCGTTTGGCGCCCCTCATGCCACAGTTTGCTGGCTCGATCAATCAGTACCCGGCTCGCGCGTCGCTCTCTTGGTACGCGGCGCTGATCGTCATTGGGTTCCTGACCCTCTATTTCATCCCTAGCTGTGCGGGGGATTCGGAGGCGCCGATCTCGCTGCTCGAGGCGTTGTTCACCGCCACCAGCGCGGCGTGTGTCACCGGCCTGACGGTCCGATCGACGAGCGGCGATTTCTCGATGCTCGGCCAGGGGATCATCCTGGCCCTGATCCAGCTGGGCGGGATCGGCATCATGACGGTCACGACTTTTATCGTCGTGCAGTTCAACAAGCGGGGCAGCATCCGCCAGCGGCAGGTCGTGGCCGAGACCCTCGGCGCCAGCGGCGACAACGACCTCAGGCGGATCCTTTGGAAGGTCATCGCGATGACCCTCGGCTGCGAGGCGCTCGGCTTCCTGGTCCTCGCAAGCCACTCGCTGCTGCGGTTCGACCACTACCAGGAGCTCGGGCTCTGGGCCACGCGTGGCGAGGCGCTGTGGCACGCGCTGTTCCACTCGGTCTCGGCCTTCTGCAACGCGGGCTTCTCGCTCAACGACGACAGCCTCGTGCCGTTCGCCGGCGACCCGATCGTGACATTGACCATTGGCCTGCTGATCGTCGTCGGCGGGCTCGGCTTCCCCGTGTTCAACGACCTGTGGCGCCACCGCCACAGCCTCCGCCAGAACTACTGGAAGCTGCTCCAGATGCACACCAAGATCATGCTGCTCGGCACCGCCGCGTTGCTGCTGTTTGGTTTCGCCAGCTTCTTGGTGCTGGAGTGGGACGGCGCGATCAGCGACGCCTCGCTGATGTCGAAGCTCAACGTCGCGATGTCGCACTCGATCAACTGCCGCACCGCCGGCTTCAACAGCGTCGAGATCCCACAGATGACCAACGCGATGTTGTTCATCTCGATCGTGCTGATGTCGATCGGCGGCGGGCCGTGCTCCACGGCGGGCGGGTTCAAGGTGACCACCGCCGCGATCATCGCCATGCGGGCGTGGTCCACGTTCCGCGGATTCCCCAGGGTAAACCTCTACCGCCGCACGATCCCGCCGCACGCCGTCGAGCGGGCGATCGCCACGGCGATGCTGTTCGCCGCCGTGGCTGGCCTCGCGCTCACCACGATCTTGGTGATCGAGCAATCGGGCGCGGGCCACCTCAGCAGCAAGGGGTTGTTCTTGGAGGCGCTGTTCGAGATCATCTCGGCGCTGGGCACCGTGGGGCTGAGCACCGGGCTCACCAACACGCTGAGCGACGTGAGCCTGCTGATCGTCGTCGTGCTGATGCTGCTCGGCCGGTTGGGCCCGATCTCCACCTTCGCCGCCCTGTCGTACGGCCAGCGGAGCGAGCCGATCGAGTACCCCAACGAGGAGCCGCTGGTGGGCTGACGCCCTCGAAGAACCGTAGAAGATAGAAAGCAGAGCAGGAGATTCCGGCTCGCCTTCCCCTGACCTCCGACCTCTCACCTCCGACCCCACTTTCATGGCTGAAACCAAGCAATTCGTCGTCATCGGGCTCGGTTCGTTCGGCGGGGCGCTCGCCACACGGCTCTCGCAGAACAGCTGCCGGGTGACCGGCATGGATTCGAACAAGGAGAGTGTCGAGGCGCTCAAGGACGTGCTCTACGAGGCGGTGATCGGCGACGCCCGGGACCGCGACTCGATCGCCCACCTGCCGGTCGACTCGGCCCACGCGGTGTTCATCAGCATGGGCGAAGACATCACCCAGTCGCTCTTGGCCACGCTGCACGCCAAGGAGCTCGGCGCCCGCCAGGTGATCGTCAAGGGCGTCACCCAGGAGCACGCCCGCATCCTCAAGTGCCTGGGCGTCGACCGGGTGATCTTCCCCGAGACCGAGATCGCCCGCCAGTTGGCCGACCGCATGACCTGGCCGAACGTGATCGACTTCTTGCCGATCGACCCGGAGTACAGCTTTCTCGAGATCGCGATGCCCGACACCTACTCGGGCAAGACGCTCCAGGACCTCGACCTGCGCAAGAAGTTCAACATCTGGGTCGTGGGCGTCAAGGACGCGCTCTCCGGCAAGCTGGAGATGTTTCCCGGCGGGCAATACACCCTCTCCGCCGACCAGGTGCTGCTCGTGGTGGGCAAGCAAGAGGATGTCAGCAAGATCGCCAGCATGACCTAAGGGAACCAAAGATGTCGTTCGCCGAGATGCGTAAGAATTACATGCTCCACGGACTCAACGAGGCCGACTGCGACGCAAGCCCCTTTGCGCAGTTCGAGCAATGGATCATCGAGGCGTCCGATCAGAAGCCGGGCGACTGGTTCGAGGTGAACGCGATGACCCTCTCGACCGCGTCGAACGAGGGGGCGGTTTCGTCGCGGCAGGTCTTGCTCAAGGGCTTCGACACGGAGGGGTTTGTCTTCTACACCAACTACTCTTCCCAGAAAGGCAGCGAGCTGGCGGAGAACCCCCGCGCCGCGCTCAATTTCTTTTGGCCCCACATCGAGCGCCAAGTGCGCGCCGAGGGCGTGGTGACCAAGACCGACCGCGAGCTTTCGTCCGCCTACTTCCATTCGCGTCCGCGGGAGAGCCAGCTGGGAGCGATTGTGTCGGATCAGTCGAGCGTGATTGAGAGTCGCCAAGCGTTGGAAGAGAAGTACGCCGCCGCCGAGCGCGAGCACAAAGACGTCGAGATCCCGCTGCCCGACACCTGGGGTGGCTACCGCGTGGCTCCGACGATGTTCGAGTTCTGGCAAGGCCGCGTCGGCAGGCTCCACGACCGTCTGCGCTACACGCTCGAAGAGGGCGAATGGGTGCTGCGCCGCGTGGCGCCGTGATGGATTTTCACCGCGTGCGTCGATAAACGACGGGCCTTCGCCACGATTTCCGGCACGCTGTGGAACAGCAGCAAGCACGATCCAACGATAAACAGCCAAACGCCGGCGTGTTTCGTGGCCGCGCTCAAGAAGCAAACGCTACCCACGAGGAACATCGCGTTGCCCAGCGTTCCGAACAAGCTGACCATCAGCTCCTGTCGGTCGTGCAACGAGGCCGAGCCTGTATCGTCGGCTTGCTCCACCCTTGCGGGCCCTGCTGAGTTGTTCATCGGCGGTCGTTGATTGTTTTAGCTTGAAGACCTAGCCAAACCGCTCCCGAGCGACCGGCGAGGCCGCGGCCTCGCCGGTCGCACTGCTGCAACAGCGCCTCGGCCATCGCATCTAAGCCTGAGGCGAGGCGACGTTGGCGTACGATTCCGCAATGCGAGTGAGCTTCTTATCGGCGGCCCCCTCTTCGTCCAGGGTCTCCTGCAGCAGATCTGCCGCCCGCTGCATGCCGAGTTGATTGGCCAACGCGCGGGCCGTGCCGTAGCCCGCCATCTCGTAGTGCTCCACCCGTTGGGCCGAGGCAATCAGCGCCGCGTCGAGGACGGCCGGGTCGCCTTTGGCGCTGACAAAATCATCGCCCTCACTGATGAGCCCCTTCATCGCGTCGCACGAGTCGCGTTCGGGCTCCATGTCGAGCAGCGAGAAGATCTGCTCGAGCCTGCGCACGTGGCCCTCGGTCTCTTGCAGATGGCTTCGGAACGCCTCTTTCAATTCCGCAGAGTCGGCCGCGTCGGCCATCTTGGGCAGCGCCTTGGTGAGCCGGTGCTCGGCGTCGTACAGGTCTTCCAACTGGACCAAGAACAGTTCATTGAGTGTGTCGAATTGCCTGCTAGTGAAGAGTCCCATTTCCATGCTCCTGATAAGGCTTGAAGTACGGTCTCGAAGAGGCGCGGCCCCTCCCCACGCTGGCGGGGGCGATGACGGCAACGCCTAGAGCGGTTTTCGAATTGGTGTGGACGAGCGGGGAAGCGATTGGCGGCGTGGCGAGGAAGCCGAAGCAGGCAATGCGGTGCATTGTCGATGCAGGCTGACGAAGCCATGACGCCGATCGCGAGCCGAGCGTCTGCACCAATGAGCAAACCGCTCTAGCAGCGATCTAGGCAAAACCTATGCCTGACTCAGCTCGCACAACTCCAACGCTGGTCGAGAGTTCATTTACGCCCTAATTTGCCGACTCATTTAACAAGCCCGATCGCAGCGAGGGTTCCACGCTATCGCTCGCCACTCGCTGAGCGAGCGGCAGGCACGCGGCTCAGCCGATGGCCGGCTTGGTTTCCGTGAGAACAAAATCGGGGCGTCGGCATATCGGGAGGCGGATGAAAAAGCCCTTTCTCAGAGGCCGCTACGGAGAAGCCAAGTGCGGCTGGGAGCACTGAGATGGCGCCGGCGCCGACCTTTTCAGGCGATTCCGAGATTCCCGAGGGAATATTGCACCGCTGGGGAGCGTATGGGAGTAGATTGTCGTCTTGCGCATGCGAGGCGGCCGGGCCCTGTCGGACCGGGAACCGTCTCCTTCTTCGTTTTTAGGTAGTTGAGACATAGTAATGGCTGAAGGCACGATTAAGCGGATCACGGACAAGGGTTTTGGGTTCATCAGCATTGGTGGCGACAAGGACCTGTTCTTCCATCACTCGAACGTTGAGGGCGCCGCCTTTGACGATCTGCGTGAGGGTCAGCAGGTGACGTACAACCCCGGTCAGGGCCCCAAGGGTCCGCGGGCTGAGAACGTGACGCCCGTCTGATTGAAAGAGCCCAACGCGGGGTCCCACTCTCGGCCTTCAAGCCTAGGCGAGACGCCGTATAAGTTGGCACAACGAAAAACCGTCCGCGGCCTTTACGGCCGCGGACGGTTTTTTTGTGCGCCGACGCATCTATCGCATCTGCTCCAAAAAGCCTGCCGCTTACGAACGAGCAAACTCCAGCAGGTCTTCGTTCAACCGCTCGCGGTGAGTGACCGTCACCCCGTGCGGCGCCCCTTCGTACACGACCAGCCGCGCCCCTTCGACCAATTCGGCCGACGCCTTGCCCGCGGCTTCGATCGGCACGATCTGGTCGTCGTCGCCGTGGATGACGAGCGTCGGCAGGTCAAAACCCTTGAGGTCCTCGGTGAAGTCGGTTTCCGAGAACGCCTTGATGCAGTCGTAGGCGTTCTTGTGCCCGGCCATCATGCCTTCGCGCCAGAAGGCGTCGATGACGCCCTGCGAGGCCTCGGCGCCGGAGCGATTGAAGCCGTAGAACGGCCCGCTCGCTAGGTCTAAGTAGAGCTGCGAACGGTCGGCGAGCGAGTTGGCGCGCAGCTCGTTGAAAACATCGATCGGCGAGCCCTCGGGGTTCGACTCGGTTTTGAGCATCAGCGGGGGGACCGACGACACGAGCGCCACACGGGCCACACGGTCAGCGCCATGGCGGCCGATGTAGCGAGCGACCTCGCCGCCGCCGGTCGAGAAGCCGACCAGTGTGACCTCGCGGAGATCGAGCGTTTCGATCAACCGGGCGAGGTCGTCGGCGTAGGTGTCCATCTCGTTGCCGTCCCACGGCTGATCGGACCGCCCGTGACCACGCCGGTCGTGCGCTACGCAGCGTAGACCCTGCGAAGCCAGGTGCATCATCTGCGACCCCCAGCTGTCGGACGAGAGCGGCCAGCCATGGCACAGCACAACCGCCGGCCCAGAGCCCCAGTCCTTGTAGTAGATCTGCGTGCCGTCGTTGGTTTTGAAGTAACTCATCGTGAGCGGTTCCTTAATGATTGATCGCGAACGCCCGAGCGTAGGCTCCCGATAACGGCGCCCCGTCGGTCAACGCTGCAATTCTCGCACCGTGGTTGCGTGGGAGGTAGCAGTGACTCCGGCACACGGTTTGAGTAGTTGATTCGAATAGCTGAGTTGAGTGGTGCTCTCACCAGCAATTTAATCAATCCTGCGCGGCGTGCTGGTCGCATTGCGACCAGCACGAGAGACGCTCCCGCTCCCATAGCAACGATTCAAACGGGTAATCGCACGCTGAAGTTCAATAAATCCCAAGAGTCACCGCTGTCCGCTTGCCGTCGCGGCCCACCTATGGGCAAAATCCAGGAATCAGATAAGGAGAACGCCCTCGGGTAGTTCTTCATCACCCCGCGGCGCCAGGCATGCTCAGCTTCTTGTTCGACACCGACGGGTTTCCCGCGCGCTGGTTCTGTGGCACGGCGTGGCAAGACGAGCCTTGGCTCGGCTGGATGCACATCATCGCCGATCTCGCCACGGCGGTCGCCTACACGGCGATCCCGGTGATGATGATTTTCGCGCTGCGCAAAACCAAGCAGATCCCCGAGCCGCGGCTGCTGATGCTGTTTGCGGTGTTTATCTTGGCCTGCGGCTCGGTCCACCTGATCGAAGCCATCATCTTCTGGACGCCGGTCTACCGACTCTCGGCGGTCGCCAAATCGGTCACAGCGATCGCCTCGCTCGGCACGGTGGCGGTGCTGGCGGTTCGCCTGCCGCGACTGCTCGCGCTGCGCAGCCCCGAGGTGCTCGAGTCGTTGGTGCGGGACCGAACGCAGCGTCTTGAGGATACGGCCGGGCGGCTCGAGCTCGTGCTGTCGGCCGGCGCCATGGGCGCCTGGGACTGGAACCTCGAGACCAACCGCATCGTGCTCGACGAGGCCGAGATCGAGCTGACCGGCTTGTCGGGCGATCCGGTCGGTGAAGTCGGCAACCAAGAGCTCGACATCTCCGCGTTCTTCGACATCATCCACGCCGACGACCACGAGGAGCTCGACGCGGCCCTGCGTGAGTCGATCGACCACGGCGTTCCTTACGAGCACTCGTTCCGCATCACCACGCCGCAAGGAGTCGAGAAGTGGATCGCCGGCCGCGGCCGGCTCATCGTCGAGCCGGGCGAGCCGAGGCGGTTGGTGGGCGTGAACTACGACGTCACGGCTATCAAGCAAAGCGAGGGCGAGTTGGCCGAGGCGCGGCGCCTGGCCGAGGCGGCCAGCGAGGCGAAGTCGCGGTTCCTCGCCAACACCAGTCACGAGATCCGCACCCCGCTCACGGCCATGCTCGGCTGCGCCGAGTCGCTCGTACGTGAATCGCCCGACGAGACGACCACCGAGACCGCCACGGTGATCAAGCGGCAGGGCGAGCTGCTGCTGCGCATCCTGAACGACGTGCTCGATCTGTCAAAGATCGAAGCGGGACGCATGACCCTGCGCCGCAAGACTTGCGACCTGCGGGCGATGTTCGAGGACATCCACTCGCTGCTCGAGCCACAGGCCGAAGCGAAGGGTCTCGCCCTATCGGTCGAGGTCGATCCCAACGCGACACACAGCCTGCGGACCGACCCGGTGCGGGTGCGGCAGGTGCTGCTGAACCTCGCCTCCAACGCGGTGAAGTTCACCGAGAAAGGCTCGGTCTCGATCTGCGCGGAAGAGGCGGCCGCAGAGGAGGGTCTCGCCGAAGGCCTATCCGACGGTCCCCAACAGGACCCCGATGCGGAACAGCAGCGTTGGCTGCGGCTCCGTGTTAGCGACACGGGGCCCGGCATCCCCGAGGAGCATCAGCAAGCCGTCTTCGAGGCGTTCCACCAGTCCGACGCGGCGATCGGCCCCGACGGCGCCAGCCGCGGCACCGGCCTGGGGCTCACCATCGCCGCCCGACTGGCGCGGATGCTCGGCGGCCGGCTCGACCTGAACAGCCGCTTGGGCGAAGGCGCCGAGTTCACCTTCTGGCTGCCGCTCGTCGAGGCCACGCCTAAGGGTGGGTCGAGCGACAAGGCGGGCGCCGCTCGCGCCAACGGCGCCGACTCGCCCCAACGACGCGGCCGGATCCTCGTGGCCGAGGACACCCCGAGCATCCAGTTCTTGCTGCGCAAGATCCTCACGCCCCACGCCACGCGGCTCGACGTGGTGGGAGACGGTCAGGCGGCGGTCGACGCGGCCCGCTCGGCTCGCGACGCCGGCCAGCCGCACGACGCGATTTTGTTAGACATGACGATGCCGATTCTCGGCGGGCACGAGGCGGCCCAGATCTTGCGCTCCGAGGGATTCTCCACGCCGATCATCGCGCTCACGGCCGGCGCGATGGTGGGCGACCGCGAACGCTGTCTAGCGGCCGGCTGCACCGAGTATCTGGCCAAACCGCTCGACTGGGACGCCCTGGAAGCCGCGGTTCAGACCGCTCTGGCCGATTCCGAAGGCTGAGCGTGCGGGCCGCCCCAGGTTGCCCGTCGTAGCGAGAGGCGTAGACTGAATCCACCCAGCGCCCCTACCGCGTCTTGGGTCTTTCTCGGCGCCCCCTCTGCTCGGCGCCACCCGCCCCCCTCGATCCGACCGCGTCTTGCCGCGTCGATCCCTTCCTGGACCCCTCCGATCTTCGCCATGAAGCCCATGAAGCGTTCTGTGTATTTATTGACCGCCATCGTCACCGGACTCATCGTGACCGGAATCGCCACCGTTGGCGCGTCGTCCTGCTTGGCGGCGAATCGCTCCGCCCCCGCCGCCGCGCAATCCGCTCCCGTGTGGGGCGACGATTACTACACGGCGTACCGCGATGCGGCCGACAGCGGCCGGATGCTGCTCGTGTTCCTCACGCCAACGGGCGACTCGACCCGGGCCGAGGCGATCGACAACGCGGTCGCCGCGCGGCCGCGTATGGGCGAGCGGTTGAACGACTTCGTCCTCTGCCGACTGCCGCTCGACGCGACGCTCGACAGCGAGGGCCAACCGCAACGGCTGATCGACTCCGCGGCGTTCCGCGAGCTGCACGGCGGCGCGGGTGTCGTGATCATCGACCTCGAGAACAAGGACGCTCCGTTCTACGGCCACGCCGTCACGGCGTTGCCGCTCACGGGCGGCAAGTACTACCGGTGGAGCATCGACGGCTTGGCGGCGGCCCTCGATCTGCCGGCGGGCACGCTTTCGCAGCGGTCGCTCGTGTGGGCGGTGCGCACCCACCCCGAGGCGCCGCAAAGCACCGGCGGCGAGTTCCACCCGGCGCTCGTCGAGGGCGCCCGCGCGCACGCCGCCTACCAGGCGCGCCTGCGTCAGCAGGGCCACCAAAACTTCAGCTCGCGCTTCCAGCGGCTCCGCGGCCAGGTCGGCATGGGGAGCGTCAAAGAAGTGTGCGCCGAGAGCTGGCCGAACCAAACGCTCATCGACTCGGTGGTCGATTGCGTCGCCAGCTGGCGCCAGTCGTCGGGCCACTGGAACGGCGTCCGCGCGCCGCACCGTTCGTACGGCTACGACATCAAGCTCGGCGGCGACGGCGTCTGGTACGCCACGGGGCTGTTCGCCGATTGAGCGTACCCAAGCCGAGGCCAGCACCACGCTCCGTAGCCCCCTTGATCGCTAACGAGCAGACCTTGGCTCGAATGCTCCACGAACGGCCCCGGATGGCGACGCCGGGGCCGTTTTGCTTGGTTCGATGCCTAAGTTGCATAGCGGTATGCGATGACCGTGAACCACGCCAGCAAGCGCTAAGCTAGTGGCCTAGGCCATCCGCGCAGGCTAGGCCTACTCCCAGGGCGACACGCTCGCATAGCTTGGTCGCTTGGCTTACTTGGTATCGATGCCCCTATCGATCAAGCCACGCAGCGCAGCGTTGACGGCGTCGCTCGTGGGAAACGCCTTGTACACGTCCGGGTCGGGCAGCACGACATTGGTACCTTGCCGGTAGCGCTCGGCGTGCTTGCCCCGGCCGAGCGAGGGCATGCGCTCGAAATCGTACTCGGGGCGTAGGTCATCGATAGGCTTTGTAGGTTCATCCATTTTCATAAACCTTGCGTTCGCGAGGCGTAGCAAGCCGGGCGCTGATTAGGCGGATGCGCTCATTACGGTCGGTGTGGCTCACGACGAGAATCCGATCACTCTTACCATGGCCCAGCCGAAGATACCGGTCCTCGTCAAAGGAAACGCCGTACTTGCGCAGGTTATTCAAAGCTTATGCTTCGTCCCATTCGATTCCACAAAGCTATTATCCCAGCATACCCAAAAAGGCGGCCACGAGCTTCGCTCGCGGCCGCCCCTTGGCGTTTCGTCTTGGCGTTCTTAGCGTTCTTGGCGGTTCTTAAATCAGCCCAGCTTCGCCGCAAACGCCGGCCCGCCGTATTGGGCCGAGTCGCCCAGCTGCTCCTCGATCCGCAGCAGCTGGTTGTACTTCGCCATGCGGTCCGAGCGGCTCGCCGAGCCGGTCTTGATCTGGCCCGTCTGCAGCGCCACCGCCAGGTCGGCGATCGTGCTGTCCTCGGTCTCGCCCGAGCGGTGCGACGTGACGCTCGTGAACCCGGCGCCGTGGGCCATGTGGATCGCGTCGATCGTCTCCGTGAGCGAGCCGATCTGGTTGACCTTGATCAGGATGCTGTTGCCGATCCCCTCATCGATGCCGCGGGCGAGCCGCTCGACGTTGGTGACGAACAGGTCGTCGCCCACGAGCTGGCAGGTCTTGCCGATCTTGTCGGTGAGCATCTTCCAGCCCTCCCAGTCGTCCTCGTCGCAGCCGTCCTCGATCGAGCAGATCGGGTACTTGCCGGCCCAGCCGGCGAGCAGGTCGACCATGCCCGTGGGGTCGAGCTCTTTGCCGTCGATCTTGTAGACCTTCTTGTCGGAGTCAAAGAACTCCGAGGCGGCGCAGTCCATGGCGAACCAGACCTGCTCGCCCGGCTTGTAGCCCGCCTTCTCGATGGCGGTGAGGATGATGTCGAACGCCTCGGCGTTGGCGCCCAGGTTCGGGGCGAAGCCCCCCTCGTCGCCGACGCTGGTCGACAGGCCCTTGTCCGAGAGAACCTTCTTGAGGCTGTGGAAGATCTCGCAGCCGCAGCGGAGCGCTTCGCTGAAGTTGTCGAAGCCGAGCGGCATCACCATGAACTCTTGGATGTCGACCGAGTTGTCGGCGTGCTCGCCGCCGTTGAGGATGTTCATCATCGGCGCCGGCAGCAGCCGGGCGTTCGAGCCGCCGAGGTAGCGAAACAGCGGCAGGTCGGTGTACTTGGCCGCCGCGTGGGCCGTGGCGAGCGACACGCCGAGGATGGCGTTGGCGCCGAGCTTCGACTTGTTCGGCGTGCCGTCCAGATCGATCATGCGGGTGTCGAGGCCGATCTGGTCCAAGCCGTCCATGCCGATCAGCTCGTCGGCGAGCACCTCGTTGACGTTGTCGACGGCCTTCAGCACGCCCTTGCCGAGGTACACGTCCTTGTCGCCGTCGCGCAGCTCGTTGGCCTCGTGGGCGCCGGTGCTGGCGCCGCTGGGAACGGCGGCTGTGCCGGTCGATCCGTCGGCGAGCGTCACATCGACCTCGACCGTGGGGTTGCCGCGGCTGTCGAGGATCTGGCGGGCGTGGATGTCGACGATCGTGCTCATAGCGAAACCTGGATTGCGAAAGTTAGGAGGTGGGAGGCCCGGGTGGGGGCCTGTTTGCAGTTTTTGGCGGGGCGCCGCCGGCGCCGCGGCCCGGCAGGGGGCGTCGCGGCGGCGAGCCGTCATTTTAGGGGCGGGCGGCTCGCTGTCGAGCGTCCGCTCGCCCGCGGCTTGCGACCGGCCGGAATAACCCCTGCTAGCCGGCCGAACCGTCTGTTGCGGCCCTCTCGGCCTGCCGCTCCCCAGCCCGGGCCGGGGCCCTTCTCGCTCGGACTGTCTAAGATGGATGGTGCCGGTCTTCCCCCCGGGCAAAGCGGCCTGCCTCTTGAAATACAGGGCGACGGGCAGGGGCCACCGATCCAAAGACATCACTTGCAACGACCCTTGAGCCAACCCGAGTCAACCAGCCGAAGCGGCCCCCGCAACACCGCGTGGCCGCCACGACGCTCGCCCTACCGGCGCGGCGCCTTGCTGCTTGTCGCCGCGTTGGCGGTGGTCGCCGCTGGCGCCGCGGCCGAGGCGTACGAGGCCGCGAGTCGCTGGACCACCACATCGCACGGTTCCACAGGCGAATGGGGCGACCCGGCGGCAGTCCGCTGGAGCCTCGTCCCCAACGGCACGATCATCGGCGGCCAAGGGCCGAGCGATCTGATCGCGAAGCTCGACGACTACTTCGATGTCACGTCGCCCACGGGCGACCTGACCACCAGGCCGTGGTTCCCGATCTTCCAGCAATCGTTCGATCGCTGGGAGGAGCTTTCGGGGCTCACGTTCCACTACGAGTCGAACGACGACGGCGGCGCGATCGGTTCCTCGGGGTCGCCGTCGGGCCAGATCGGCGTGCGCGGCGACATCCGCATCGGCGGCGCGACGATCGATGGCGAGAACGGCCTGTTTGGCTACAGCTATTTCCCGAACCACAGCGACATGGTGCTCGACTCCGAAGAGGAATCGCTCTTCACCTACGCGGCAATCGACCACCGCCAGTTCCGCAACCTCTTGATGCACGAGATCGGCCACGGGCTCGGGCTCGAACACGTCAGCTCCGAGGACGCCGCCTTCTTGCTCGATGCGACGCTCAGCGTCCAGTTCGACGGCCCGCAGCACGACGACCTGCTCGGCGTCCACGCCCTGTACGGCGACCGGCTGGAGAAAACCTTCGGCGGCCTGGGCAACAACACCGTGTCGACTTCCGCCTCGCTTGGCGCCCTGGCGCCGGGCGGCGTGCTGGAGATCGGCTACGGGGCGGGCGAGAACCCGCTCACGATCGACGCCAACGCGACCGACTTCGTGAGTGTGTCGAACCAGTACGACTACGACTACTACACGTTCTCAGTCGAGGCGCCCACGACGATCGACCTCGTGCTGACGCCGCTGGGCGGGGTCTTCGACATGGGGGGCGAAACGGTCGACTCGCGTGCGGCAAGCAACCTGGAGCTGTCACTGATCGCGTTGGGCGGATCGCTCGTGCTGGCCGAGGCGAAATCGGCGCCGACCGGCGCGGCCGAGTCGCTCTTGGGCTACGAGCTCACCCAGGCCGGCGACTACTTCGTGCGGGTCCGCGGCTTTGACCTCACCAACCATCACAGCGAGATCGACGGCGCTCAGCTTTACGGGCTGAGGCTCACAAGCGAGGCGACGGCCCCCGCCCTGCCGGGCGATTACAACGGCGACGGCTTCGTCGATAGCGCCGACTTCACCGTGTGGCGTGACACACGCGACTCGTCGGTCTCCCCCTACTCGGGCGCCGACGGCGACGGCGACGGAGTCGTTGGCGCGGGCGACTACACGGTGTGGGTCGACCACTTCGGCCAGGCGTTGCCGTCGGCAAGCCATTCGGTCCCCGAACCCTCGGCGCTCACGCTGCTAGCAGTTTCTGGCGTTTTTTTGGGTCGACGGCGAGCCCAACACGCCTAGAGTCGCATCGTGAGGGAGGACTCAGTTAGACTCGGTTTGCCCCCCGTGTCCATCTTGCTCGATCAGCGCCGAGCCGCGCTTCCACCGTCTCTGAACCAACGAGCGACGCCCATGCCGCCGTACCGCCGCGTCCGCTCGCTGACCATCGCCGCGACGCTGCTCGCCGCCTCTGCGTCTGGTGGGGCTCACGCGTTCGTCCCCGGCGACCGCTGGACCTCGACCTCAAGCGGTTCGGCGGGCGACAGCGGAGAGGCGATCTCGCTCACCTGGAGCCTCGTGCCGGACGGCACTCTCATCCCGGACGACGGGTACGGCTCGAAGAACAGCAATCTGATCGCAACCCTCGACACGCTGTTCGACGTCGAGGCGGGCGCCGGCATGAGCGGCGCCGACTTGATGACCCGCCCTTGGTTCGAATACTTCGACCGTTCGTTCTCCCGCTGGAGCGAGCTGACGGGCGTGACTTACACGTACGAAGCGAACGACGACGGGCTGACCTCAAGGCTCGGCTTCCTGTCGGGCTTCCCGGGCTTGCGCGGCGACGTGCGGATCGGCGGCGCGTTCCTCGATGGCGTCAGCAACGAGGATGGCGATGTGCTCGCCTACAATTACTTCCCCAATAACGCCGACATGGTGATCGACACCGGCGACCCTTCGCTGTTCACCACCGCTGAGAACGACCACCGGCTGCTGCGCAATGTCATCATGCACGAGGCGGGCCACGGCCTCGGGCTCGAACACAGCTCATCATTCGGCGACGATTTCTTGATGGAGCCCTCGATCAACGTCGACTTCGATGGGCCCCAACACGACGACCTGCGCGGCGTCCACTGGTTCTACGGCGACGCCCTCGAGAAGGGGGGCGGCAACGGGTCGACCTCCACCGCCACCCCGCTCGGCGCGCTCACCGCCGGCGCCACACTCGCCGTGGGGCTCGACGGCGACGGCGTGGCGGTCGACGAGTCGGAAACCGACTTCGTCAGCATCGCCAATCAGTTCGACGACGACTACTTCGCGTTCACCGTCGCGGCGGCCACGACGCTCAACCTGGTAGCGACGCCGCTCGGCGCCGAGTTCGATCAAACGGGACAGCCGTTCAACACCCGTGAAACGAGCGACCTGCGTCTGGCGTTCTACGGCCCCGGGGGCGGGTCGCCGATCGCCGAGAGCGTGGCGGCGGGCTCCGGCGAAGCGGAGTCGCTCACCGGGATCTCGATCAGCGAACCGGGCGAGTACTACGCGCGGGTGTGGGCCGAGGACAACACGAACAGCTCGTCGGAAATCGACATCGTGCAGTTCTATCAGCTCGCGATCACCGACTTATCGACGCCCTCGCCCGCGCTGCCGGGCGACTACAACGGCAACGGCGTCGTCGACGCGGCCGACTTCACAGTGTGGCGCGACACACGCGACACGGCGGTTGCGAACGCGTACGAAGGCGCCGACGGCGATGGCGACGGCCTCATCGGCCCGGGCGACTACACCGTGTGGGTCAATCATTTCGGCCAGACACTGCCGGCGCCGGGCCTCTCGGCCCCCGAGCCGGGGGCGTTCTCACTGCTCGCCTTGGGAGGCAGTCTCTTTTTTGCTCGCCGAAGAACGGCACGCGGATAAACGCGGATTTCAGGGATGTGCGTGGCTAGAATGATCTCTGTCCGCGTCGATCGGTTCGATCCGCGTGCATCCGCGCTTAATTCTTTGCACCGCCCCATGCCCGAGCCGCTCATCCGCCGCGCCGACCAGCTAACGATCGCCGTGCTGACGGCTGTCGCCCTGGCGGGCATGGCGGCCTGGTGGTCGGCGCACGGCGGACGCGAGGGGCTCGTCGAGATCGACCGCGCGGCGCCGCTCGACTACGAATTCCTCGTCGACGTGAACCGCGCCGAGTGGCCCGAGCTGGCGCAGCTGCCGGCCATCGGGCCGGTTCTCGCCCGGCGGATCGTCGCGAGCCGCGACCGCGAAGGCCCGTTCCGTTCGATCGAAGAGCTCGACCGGGTCAACGGCATCGGGCCACGAACGCTGGAGGGGATGCGGCGTTACCTGCTGCCGATCGCCGGCGGCGAGCAAGTGGCTGGCGGTGAGGAATCGGCCGTCCGACATCGGCGGCCACGTGGATGAATCACGTAAGCATCTCCTATTGGCCGATACCTTACCTTGGCCCACCGCCGCTCACTTTGAGCCCCGCTCCGATCTATCCCCCGGTCCCATTCAGCCCACGGTCTCCGACCGGGTGCTAAGCAGCACCCCCTCTAGCTTGTCGAACGAACCGGTCCACCCCTGCGTCATGCTCGACCGCGTGTCGAGGAACGCCTGCACTTCTTCGGCCGTCGCCTCTCCCTGCGGCGCCCACGTGAGGGTCACACGCGTCGCGTTAGGGCCTTCTTCTTTAAGATCCACTGTGGTGAGCATCGCCTCGGGGAAGTCGTGCAGGATAGGGTGCTTGGCCGGGCGGCCGTTCTCGTCGCAGAGCCGCTGGACGTAAACCAACCGGTTGGGAACGTCGATCGTGTGGTATTCGAGACGCACGTAGATCGAAAAGTCTTGCTGCACACTGATCCACCGGTAGAACGACTCGCCCCCTTCGCGGACATCGGACCGCAGGAATTCCATCTCGCAACCGTTGGGTGGGAGCCAATTCGCGAAATGCTCGGGGTCGATCCACATCGCGAAGACCGCGTCCCGCGGCGCGTCGAAGCTGCGGTTGATGACGAAGCTCGACACGCCCTTCCGATCCGCCAGGTACTCCGCCAACCGGTCCCAGGTCCCATTGCCGCCCTTCTCCTTGATCATCACACGCGTGGCCTCGGCCTCCTCGGGCGTGGGGAGCGCCATCGTCATATCCATCAACGTCTTGCCATCGCGTTCAACAAACAGCACCGTCACCCGGAACAGCGGCGGCCGGTCTTCGGAGCCGCCGTGGTCGTAGACGAGCTTCTCGTGCTCCACGACCTCGTGGTAGACCGTCGTGTTCGGCCAGTCCGTGCCGTCCGGGCCGTGCATCGTGTAACGCCACACGCCCCCCACGCGGAGTTCTTTGCTGTGCGTGGTGATCGTGAACCCGCGCGGCCCCCACCACTGGGCCACCTGCTCCGGGTCGGCCCAAGCATCCCACACCATGGCCACCGGCGCGTCGTACTCGCGGGTGATGCGGATCTCGTTCGGCTTACTTCTTGCGACCATCTTGTTCTCTCTTGGGTTGGGTCTTCTTCTTTTTCTTTGCCGGCTTCGGCATCGACGACGGGGCTTCGACAGACTTGGGACCCCGTTTGTTCTTCGAGCCCTGCTTGCTCTTCAAATAGGCGTCAAGCCGGTCGAGGCTCTCCTCCATCTGCGCGCGGTAGATCGCCATCCAAGCGTCGATCCGCTCGAAGGCCTCGGGGTTGAGCTCGCAGGGGCGCCGCTGGGCCTCGCGTGTCTTGACGACCAGCCCGGCCCGCTCGAGCACTTGCACGTGCTTGGTGACGGCCGGCAGGCTCATGCGGTCAAGGAACGGCTCGGCCAGCTCCGACACGTTGGCCCGCCCCTCGGCGAGGCGCGCGAGCATGGCCCGCCGCGTCGGGTCGGCCAGGGCCGCGAAGGTTTGGCTGAGTTGGTCGCCCACTTAATATCCCATTAGGTTAATTAACTAGTTGGTTAGTTTATGGTCGGGGCGGCGGCGTGTCAATCAGATCCTCTGCGTGGGCGTGGGCGGTCCCTGGATCGTGCGTGGCGCCGCCGCACTCAATCGCACGGCCAAAGAATCCCTTGCGCGACTTACAACGATTCGGCGCCGGCGATTTTTTGGCGCAAGTCGTTCTTTGCGCACGACCTACGACATTATCGTCGCGCCCCAGAACCGCTACTACGCGTTTGGCTCAATAGCGATTGTCGAGCTTAGGTGAAGCAGCCGCTACAAAGATAATTGGGCGCCGCAGGGGGTCTTATCGCCGGCCCGATTGCGTGCGGAAGGAAGAGCCCCTCATTCTAAGACGCCCCGCTGCATACACTGAGCGCGCTTCTTGGCGTCGCGGTCAAAGGATTTCTGCCCGCGGCCCGGGCAGATCGCTTTCCAGCTATTTTTGTCCACCGCGATCGGCTCGCACCATGGGCGCTTGGCGCCGCGGCTTGCGGCGTCGACCGCCGCGTGGGGTTGGGTTCTAATGGGGGGTTGCCCCGCACCGCCCTCCGCCGCTTCCCCCAAGACGCCCGCCACGTCATGCCCAAGTTCCAGCTCGAAAGCGAATTCCAGCCCGCCGGCGATCAGCCGGCCGCCATCAAGCAGCTCGTGGGCGGTCTGAAAGACGGCCGCAAGGAGCAGGTGCTGATGGGCGTCACCGGGTCGGGCAAGACCTACACGATGGCCAATGTCATCCAGCAGCTGCAGCGGCCTGCGCTTGTGCTCTCGCACAACAAAACGCTGGCGGCCCAGCTCTACAGCGAGTTCAAGGAGTTCTTCCCCAACAACGCGGTGAGCTACTTCGTTAGCTACTACGACTACTACCAGCCCGAAGCCTACATCCCGCAGCGCGACATCTACATCGAGAAGGACGCCTCCATAAACGAAGAGATCGACCGCATGCGGCTCGCGACGACCAGCAGCCTGGTTAGCCGGCGCGACGTGATCGTCGTGGCGAGCGTGTCGTGCATCTACGGCTTGGGCTCGCCCGAGGACTACAAGGCGATGATGGTCGGCCTGAGGGTCGGCGACACGGTCGACCGCGACGAGATCCTCTCCAAGCTCATCGACGTGCAGTACGAACGCAACGACACCGACCCCGACCGCGGCAAGTTCCGCGTGCGCGGCGACTCGGTCGAGGTGTGGCCCGCCTACGAAGAGTTCTGCTACCGCATCGAGTTCTGGGGCGACGAGGTCGAGAAGCTCTCGATCATCCACCCGGTCTCCGGCCAGGTGATCGACAGCCTCGAGGAGATCTACATCTACCCGGCCAAGCACTTCGTGCTGCCGGAGGAGCGGATCGAGAAGGCGGTCGACGGTATCCGCAAGGAGCTCTCCGGGCGGCTCGAGCTGTTCAAGAAAGAGGGGAAGATGCTCGAGGCGCAGCGTCTCTCGGCCCGCACCCGCTACGACCTGGAGATGATGCTCGAGATGGGCTACTGCCCGGGGATCGAGAACTACAGCGCGCCGCTCTCCGGCAAGCCGCCCGGCGAGCCGCCCAACACGCTGTTCGACTTCTTCCCCAAAGACTTCTTGCTGTTCGTCGACGAGAGCCACGCCACGGTCTCGCAGATCGGGGCGATGTACAACGGCGACCGGGCGCGCAAAACGACGCTCGTGGAGCACGGCTTCCGCTTGCCGAGCGCCCTGGACAACCGCCCGCTCAAGTTCGACGAGTGGCGCGAGCGGATGGGGCAGTGCGTGTACGTCTCGGCCACGCCGGCGGCCTACGAGCTCGAGCAGACCGGCGGCGAGGTCGTCGAGCAGATCGTCCGTCCCACGGGGTTGCTCGACCCGGTGATCGAACTGAGCCCCGCCCGCGGGCAGGTGCCCCACCTGCTGGAGCAGATCCGCGAGCGGGCCGCCGCCGGCGAGCGGGTGCTGGTGACGGCGCTCACCAAACGGCTCTCGGAAGACCTCGCCGCGTTCCTCACCGAGAAGGGCGTGATGTGCAAGTGGCTCCACTCGGACCTCGACGCGTTCGAGCGGGTCGAGCTGCTCCGCGACCTGCGGCTCGGCAAGTTCGAGGCGCTCATCGGCGTGAACCTGCTGCGTGAGGGGCTCGACCTTCCGGAGGTTTCGCTCGTGGCGATCCTCGACGCCGACAAAGAGGGGTTCCTCAGAAGCGAGACCTCGCTGATGCAGACCATCGGCCGCGCCGCGCGCAACGTGAACGCCAAGGTGATCCTCTACGCCGACAAGGTGACCAAGAGCATGCAGCGGGCGATGGACGAGACCCAGCGCCGCCGCAAGTTGCAGGAGGAGTACAACAAGGAGCACGGCATCACGCCCGAGACGATCAAGAAGGCGATCCGCATGGGCATCGAGGGCGAGGCGGCCGCCCACGCCGCCGCCAACGCCGCCGTGGGCCGCGACGACGAGACCCGCTACGTCACCGAGGAGTACATCAACGAGCTCGAGAAGGAGATGTACGAGGCGGCCGACGGCATGGAGTTCGAGCGCGCCGCGATCCTCAGGGACCGCATCGAGAAGATGCGCGAGTCGATCGGCCAGAGCCTGCGCGCCGTGGAGGAACAGCTCAAGCAGGGCGGCAAGAAAGGCCGTCGCAAAGGCGTCGGCGGCAAAAAAAAGGCGAAGGTCCCCCGGCCCAAAAAGGGGGTATGATCGCGTGCGGCGGGCGAGATCGCAATAATACCAGCGTGTCTCGCTGGGCATGTGCCGTGAGACCAATGCTCGGCGACGCCGATATAATTGCGCGAAGCGTTTGAAGTATCGCAGCGATAGCCTATAAGAACCGGGGCCGCCCGCGCCCCCCCGGTGCGGCTTGCTACGCCCTTCATTGCCTCTTCACCCACCATCAAGAAACAGACAATGAGCCAGCCCTCGCAGAATCCCTACGCTTACAACGACGGCAACGGCGAACAGGCGCCGCCCGTCTACAAGAGCGAGAAAGAACCGAAGGGCTGTTTCTTCTACGGCTGCTTGTTCGCTGCGATCGGCGCCGCGTTGGTGGTGGTTGTGGTGATCGTCGCCGGCGTGGCGGGTTACTACTTCCTCACCGGCCAGATCGATAAATACACCGCCACCGAGCCCGCCGAGATACCGATCTCCAACGCCTCGGACGAGCAGATCGCCGAGTTGCAATCCCGGTTCGATCGACTCATACGGGCGGTGGACGCCGACGGCGAGGAAGACGCGGATGACGGCGCGCCGGCCGAAGCAGACCCCGCCGGCGAAGACCCCGCCGCTGTGGATAACGGTGAGATCTCCTTCTCGGCCGACGAGCTCAACGCCCTGATCGCCAGCAACGACGACCTGCGGGGACGGGTCTTTATCCGCATCGAAGACGGCCAAGTGTCGGGCGACATCAGCATACCGCTCGACGAAATGCCGTTGGGCGCCGGCCGCTTCCTCAACGCCACGGTGTCGCTCGAACTTGGCTACAAAGACGGCGTGCCCGTGGTGAAGCTCGCCGGCGGCTCGGTGAAGGGCGAGCCGCTGCCGGAGCAATTCATCGACGCCTTATCCCAAGAGAACATGGCCGAAGACATTCTCGAAGACCCCGATGTCGCCGAAACGTTGAGCAAGTTCGAGAGCATCGAGGTCGTTGAAGACCGTCTGATCCTGCGGCTCAGCCGGCCGCAGGACGGTCCGAACGGCGCCGCTGAGAGCGAACCGGCCACGCCGGACGACGCCCCGCCCCTCAGTCCACCGGCGCAGCCTTAGGCCTCAGCACCAAGAGCCCAATCACAAGCCCCGCCATCATCGCCGCCGCGTCGCGCCAGTCGCCCGTGGACGAGTTGGTGAGCTGGGGGACGACCGCCTCGAACCACAGCGCGGCGGCCGCGGTCATCGCCGTGAGAATCATCGCCCGGCTCTTGGCGGACCGGAACCGGATCTGCGGCGTCAGGTCGACCGTGGCGACCATGGCGATCGGCAGCAGCAAGCTCGGCAGCGAGGCCCGCAGCAGCCCATCTTCGAGCCGCGGCCGCAACGTGTGGTAGATCACGTAAACGGCAAAGCAATTGGCGAGCGCCGCCAGCGGCGCCACGCGCGGCGCGCGGCTCAAAACGCCCACGCCGTCGCCAGCCAGAGCAAAACGAGGGCAATGAATTCGGTCCAGCCATCCATCGGCAGCGCCTCTTCGTGGGGGGATTCGCGTAGCGGTGGGAGCGCACTAGGCGCCGGCCGATCGGCCGGCGCTGCTCCAGTCGCCCCAACTTATCCCCCGCCCCGGGCGCGCGGCAAGCGGCGCCGAGTTTTGTCGCATTCACTCCCCAAAAGGGGTACCATATGGCCCGCTGCTTCGGATGATCGACGGAACCGCCGAGGAGTTCTTCTCAATGACGATATCTCTACCCAAGCGTACGGCCTGTCTGCTGCTGCTGGTGGTGGCCATCACCGCGGCGACCGCAACCTCCCACGCTCAGTCGCTGGCCTCGGCCACGGCGGCAGTCGCGTCCGCCGGGCCCAATGCCTCGCCGGGCGACCGCCCTTGGTGGCGTTCGGCCCAGCTCAACGGCGTGGCGAGCAGCCCCTCGGCGCCGACCGAGTGGGGCCCCGATTCGAACATCGCGTGGAAAGTCGACGTGCCGGGCCGCGGCCACGCGACGCCCTGCGTCGTCGGCGATCAGATCTTCATCTCCACCGCTGTGGAAGGCGCCGAGGAGATGCGGCTGCTCTCTTTCGATCGCGCCACCGGCGCCGAGGGCTGGAACACCCTGCTGCACAGCGGTGGGTTCATGCACATCCACTCGAAGAACTCCCACGCCTCGGCCACGCCGGCCTGCGCAGGGGGCCGTGTGTTCGCCCTCCACATGGTCGACGGCGACGCGTCGATCGATGGCGGCGGCGAGGGGGTCTACCTCTCGGCCGTTGGCCTCGATGGCGAGATCCTCTGGCAGAAGAAGGCGGGCCCCTTCACCACCAAGCACGGGTACGCCCCCTCGCCCATCCTGTACGGTTCGACGGTGATTGTGTCGGGCGACAGCGAGAACGCCGGGGCTTTTGTCGCGGCCTTCGATCAGGCGACCGGAGAAGAAGTGTGGCGCACCGGCCGCCGCGACAACGCGAGCTTCGGCTGCGGCGTGGTGGCCACGATCGCCGGGCGTGAGCAGCTCGTCATCCCCGGCTGCGACGAGACCGTCAGCTACGACCCCACCAGCGGCGAGATGCTGTGGCGCGTCGACGGGCCGAGCCTCTCGGCCGCCAACACCGTGGCCTTCGACTCGCAAAAGGTTTACTCGTCGGGCGGCTGGCCCCAGAAGAACTTGCTGGCCATCCGCGCCGACGGCTCGGGCGACGTGACCGATTCGCACATCGCGTGGCGCAAAACAAAGGCCGTTTGCTACGTGCCGACGATGCTCGTCCAAGGGCAGCGTCTCTACACCGTGAGCGACGACGGCGTGGCCACCTGTTACGACACCGAGAGCGGCGACACGGTCTGGGTCAAACGCCTCGGGGGCGGCTTCAGCGCCTCGCCGATCATGGTGGGCGACAGCATCTACCTGACCGACGAGTCGGGCAAAACACACGTGATCAAGGCGGCCGACGAGTTTAAGCCGGTCGCCGTGAACGATCTGGCCGACGGCGGCTTCGCCACGCCGGTGGTGCTGGACGGAAAGATTTTCCTGCGTACCTCGCACCAACTTTATTGCATCGCCGAGTGATCTTTTGTACAGTGCTCCCCGCGATTGCTGATCGCCCGGTTGTGGCCGCAGAGCCACGGCTGCTTGCAAGCCTGTACTTACAAGAGGAATCCGTCATGCCCGTCGACAAGATCCCCGCCGGCTACTCCACGGTCACCCCTTACCTCGTGGTCAAGGACACCGCCGCGGCGCTCGCGTTTTACGCCAAGGCCTTTGGCGCCGAGGAGCAGATGCGCCTCAACGGCCCCGGCGGCTCGGTCGACCACGCCGAAACCAAGATTGGCGACTCACTAGTAATGATCGGCCCGTCGATGCCAGGCAAAGAGATCGCCTGGCCTCAGGGCGAGCAGTTGCCGAGCATCTCGATGCTGCTGTACGTCGAGGACTGCGAAACACTGTACGCCCAGGCGATCGCCGCCGGCTGCGAATCTCGGATGGAGCCGGTCGACATGTTCTGGGGCGACCGCATGGCGAAGGTCGCCGACCCGTTCGGCCACGAATGGTCGATGGCCACCCACATCGAGGACGTGACGCAAGAAGAGTGCCAACGCCGCTACGAAGCGATGCTGGCTTCGGTAGACAGTTAGAATTCAACCACGACGGAACGAAGGAACGACGTGTGATATGATGGGTGTTTCATGGTAAACCATTTCTAGCTGCATAACGTCGTTCCTTTGTTCCTTTGTGGTTAGCTTCTCTTGGTTAGCACTCCCCCAGCCAACGAACTGCTCCCCCCCGAGTTGATGCGCCAGCTCGCGCGGCTGGAGCTGGTCACGCGCAAGGTATTCCGCGGCCGCATGAAGGGCGAGCGGCGTTCGGCGCGCAAGGGGCAGAGCGTCGAGTTCGCCGACTACCGCAACTACGTCTCGGGCGACGACCTGCGGACCCTCGACTGGAACCTCTACGCCCGGCTCGACAAGCTGATCGTCAAGCTGTTCCTCGAGGAGGAAGACCTCCACTTCTACACGCTCATCGACGCGAGCCCCTCGATGGCGTTCGGCGAGCCGACCAAACTCGACTACGCCAAACGACTCGCGGCCGCGTTGGGCTACGTCTCCACGATCAAGGGCGACCGCCTGAGGATCGAGACCCTCGGCGGGCGCCGCTCGCCCGTGCTCCGGGGGCGCAAGAGCGTGCCGCGAATGCTCGACTTCCTCGACGGCGTCGAGGCCGACGAGAACGTCTCGCTCGCCGAAGGCGTCCGAAAGTTCTGCCTCCGCAATTCGGGCCGCGGTGTGGTGGTGCTCATCTCGGACCTGATGGACAAGTCGGGCTACGAGGCGGCGCTGCGTTACCTGGTGGCCCAACGGGTCGACGTGTACGTCCTGCAGCTCCTCAGCCAGGAAGAAATCGACCCCGGCGTCACGGGCGACCTGAGGCTGGTCGACTGCGAGGACGACGACACGGCGGAGATCACCGTCAGCGCCCCGCTCTTGGCGAGATACAAACGAACGCTCGACGCCTTCACCGGCGGCGTCCAAGATTTCTGCTCCAAGCGCGGCATGAACTACGTGCTGGCGAGCAACGAGACGCCTGTCAGCGAGATGATGACGAGCTACCTGCGTCGGCGCGGGCTGGTGCGGTAGCCGAATCCCCCCTCCCCCTGGTGGGGAGGGGCTGGGGGAGGGGGGATGCCCCTGGCGCCCGGACTCCCCCCTCCCTAGCCCTCCCCACCAGGGGGAGGGAACAAAACGCATGAACGAACTCTTCCGCAACACGCTCGGCCCCTGGCAATGGGCGGCGATGCTCGCCATCCCGCCGGCGATCCTTGCGCTCTACTTCCTCAAGCTCAAACGCGTTCCGGTCGTGGTGCCAAGCACTTACCTCTGGACCAAGGCGATCGAGGACCTCCGGGTCAACAGCCTCTGGCAGCGCATGCGCAAGAGCTTGCTGCTCTTGTTGCAGCTGCTGCTCGTGGCGTTAGCGATCCTCGCCCTGCTCCGCCCCGGGTGGCGGGGGGCCGAGCTCAGCGGGCAGCGGCTCATCTTCCTGGTCGACAACTCGGCCAGCATGACAACGACCGACGCCGGCGACGACGGCGAGTCGCCCAGGCTCGACGCCGCCAAAGTGCAAGTCGCTGGGCTCATCGACCAGATGCGCAGCGGCATGACGGCCATGATCATCAGCTTCGGCGGCGACGCGCGCGTCGTGCAGGAGTTCACCGACAACGGGCGCCTGCTCCACCAGCGGCTCGAGTCGATCGCGGCCACCGCCGAGTCGACCGACCTCTTGGGCGCGCTCGAGCTGGCCGACGGGCTGGCGAACCCCGCCCAGATGACCATCCAAGAGGGCGCCCCCGAGGTCGACGTGGTCGACCCGATCGCCGCCACGCTGTTCATCTTCAGCGACGGGCGGTTCTCCGACGTCAAAGACTTCGCCCTCGGCAACCT
Organism: Pseudobythopirellula maris; assembly: GCF_007859945.1. Lineage (GTDB taxonomy): Bacteria > Planctomycetota > Planctomycetia > Pirellulales > Lacipirellulaceae > Pseudobythopirellula > Pseudobythopirellula maris. The sequence continues at coordinate 322,652 of NZ_SJPQ01000002.1, forward strand.
CGAGCCGGTTTACGTGCCGATCGGCGAGCCGGGCACCGCGAACCTCGCGATCACGGCCTTCCAGACCCGTCGCGACGAGCTGCTGCGGACCCAGTTGCAGGCGTTCGTGCAGGTGGCCAACCTTTCGGACGCGGCCGCCGAGGCGGTCGTCGAGATCCGCCGCGACGGCTCGCTGGTCGACGCCAAACGGGTGGCGGTGGCGGCGGGCGCCACGGCGGGCGTGGTCTTCCCCCTCGGCGAGGCGGCCGCCGGCGGGCTCACCGCGCAGTTCGACCAAGAAACGCTCGCCTCGGTCGGCGACCGCTTGGCGGTCGACAACACCGCCTACGCCGCGATCAACGACGCCCGCCCCGGCGCGGTGCTGCTGGTGACGCCCGGCAACGTGGCGGTCGAGACCGCTCTGGCAAGCACGCGCGTCGACCGGCTGGGGGGCGTGCGAGTCACCAAGCCCGATTTCTTGCAAGAAGCCGAGTACCAGCGCGACGCCGAGGCGGGCGCCTACGACCTGGTGATCTTCGACCGCTGCGCGCCCGAGGCGTCGCCTCGCGCCAGCACGATTTACCTCGGCGCCCTGCCGCCGGGCCCCGCGTGGCGCAGCGACGGCGACGGCGACGAGCAAGACGAACCGGGCGAACCGGCCACGGTCGACTGGCCCCAGCTGATCGACTGGAGCCGCACCCACCCGCTGCTGGCGCACATCGAGCTCGGCAACTTCGACGTCGTCGAGAGCCTCAAGCTCGACCCGCCGAGCGGCGGCTCGTCGCTGATCGACTCGGCCTCCGGATCGGTCGCCGCGATCGCGCCGCGCGGCGGCTACGAAGACTTGGTGCTCGGCTTCCCGATCCTGGTCGAGTCCGATGGCCGCACGCAGAAGAACACCGACTGGATCAACCGCCACAGCTTCCCCACCTTCTGGCTGAACGCGGTGGAGTACTTCGTGGCGCAGGCGAGCCTCACGGCCGAGCGTCCCCAACCCGGCGAACCGGTCGAGCTGCGGCCGCTTGGTCGCGCCGAAGCGGCGACCCTCATCGCCCCCAACGGCCGCACCGAGCAGCTCACCCGCACCGGCGACGAGCCGTACATCGTCCACAACACGGCCGACCCGGGCGTCTACACCATCGACGAGGGCGAGGCCGCGGGGGGCGATCGCCTCAGCCAGCGCTTCGCGGTGAACCTGTTCGACCAGGCCGAGAGCGACGTCCGTTTGCGGGCCGCCACCGCCGGCGACGAGCAAGACGCCCGCACGGCCGCCATCCGCATCGGCAACATCGACGTGGCCGCCCAAGCCGGCTCGACCCCCGCTCGGCAAGAAATTTGGCGCCCGCTGCTGCTGGCGGCCTTGGTCGTGCTGTTGATCGAGTGGTACGTCTACAACCGCCGGGTGTACGTGTAAGAGAAACCGCCAAGTCGCCATGGACGCCAAGCGGAGCCGAAAATCCTGGCTTGCTGTGAGCTCATTTTGGTGGCGGTTGATTGTTGTGGGAGGCGTCTCCGACGCCGATAACGCGCCGCTTGCTAAATCGGCGGGCATACCGGTATCGGCGTCAGAGACGCCTCCCACAGCGCTAATGTCCCGCAGCCCTACCTCCCAAGCGAGACCGGCACGCGGCCCGCGTGGCGCGTCTTGGCGTCCTTGGCGTCTTGGCGGTTCCCCCCGCCCCCGAAACGGCCTGACACGCCGCCCACCACGAGCTATAATTGCCGAGCCTTAGGGGACGTGGCGGAATTGGCAGACGCGCTGGATTTAGGTTCCAGTTCCTTCGGGAGTGCAGGTTCGATTCCTGTCGTCCCCACTAGGGCCCTCGATTCCTGCGGCTTGCGGCGAACCGATCACCGGGGCGCCGCGTACCGCTGCGGGGGCTCACCGAGCGCTCCCAGGCCGACACGCATTTACCCGAACAGAGACCACCCGATGCGCACCCTCTCGCTGTCGCTGATCCTCGCCCTGGCCGCCTGCCTGCTGGCCGCCCCGGCCCACGCCTTCCCGGACTTCCAGAAAGTCTATTTCAAGGAGTACGCCGGATCGGACGCCGACCCCCAGCTCGCCAAAGACATCAAGAAGGCCAAGTGCTTCAACTGCCACCAAGGCAAGAGCAAGAAGCACCACAACCCGTTCGGCCAGCACTTGGTCGGCAAGCTCGGCAAGGCCGACCGCAAAGACACCGACAAGATCCTCGCCGTGCTTACCGAGGTGATGGCCCTCCCGAGCGACCCCACGCACGAGGGCTCGCCGACGTACGCCGAGCTGATGGCCGAGAACAAGCTGCCCGGCGGCACGCTCGAAGATTGCAAGAAACCGCCCGCTGAGGAGTAAACGCCGCAGCCCATGCGATGGCTTCCCCTCCTCCGGGAAGCGGCCCCAACACACCCGACGCCGTGGCTTTTGCCACGGCGTTTTTTTATGCGCCGGCGGGGTTGACCGACTGGTGTTCTCTTGTACACTCTTCGCAGCCGTTGCCCCCCGCCCTCTATCGGAGTCCTTCGATGCCGTTCGCCGAGACCTTTCTTCCCGAGTTCGAGCAAGAGATGGCAGCCACCCGCAAGGCGCTCGAGCGTATCCCCAACGACAAACTCGACTGGAAGGCTCACGAGAAGTCGAACACCATCGGCTGGGTCGCCAACCACTTGGCCGAGATCCCCGGCTGGGTCGACGGCACGCTGACCCAAAACTCCTGGGACGTGAACCCCGATGGCCCCACCCCTTACCAGCCGCCCAAGCTGGGATCGATCGAAGAGATCCTGGCGTTGTTCGACGCCAACGTGTCGTCGGCGGCAGAGCGGATCGCCAAGACGGACGACGCCGAATACGCGAAGACCTGGCGACTGATCTCAAACGACGAGATCTACATCGAGATGCCCAAGTCGGGCGTCCTCCGCACCTGGGTGTTGAACCACACGATCCATCACCGCGGGCACCTTTGTGTGTACCTCCGCCTGAACGACTTGCCCGTGCCGGGGATGTACGGCCCTTCGGCCGACGAGGCGGGCTAGGACGCACTAGATCGCACTACCGCTAGCCGTAGCGTTGTTTTCGCCATATCGACGTCGAATCACACCGCCACACACGCTACGCATCCGTGCGATTCGCACTAGGCGCGTGGGTTGGCCAGCCGAGCTGTTCGGTCGGCCCGTCAGTAGCCGTAGTGCGCCGCGGCGTGGAGGCTGGCGAGTTGCGGCTTGGTGAGCCCCTCGATCTTGGCGGGCGAGAAGCCGTGGTCGCGGGTGAGGTGCTCCCAATAGGTCATGCCGCTCACGCCCGCCTCGGGCAACTCGACCAGCCCGAGCCAGTAAGCCAACTCGCCCGCCTCCAGGCTGCGCAGCCAGCGACTCGGCGGCCGCCCTTCGCGCGCCTTGCGTGTCGGGTGGGGGTGACCCGGATCGGGCTCGGGGCCGTCGTCATCGATCGTCTCGTCGGGCGTCTCCTCGGCGGGCCCGCCGTACGCCCCGGCGCTATCGCGTGTGTAGTCGCTGTCGTGCGTGTAGTCTCCCGGCATGGCGGGCGAATCGCCGAGGCGCAGCCCCTCGGGCGCGAGCTCGTCGTCGAGGTAGCCCTCGGCTTCGAGGAACGGCTCGCCGGTCGATTTCTTCCGCGGGCGGGTGATGCCCGTCACCTTCCACTCGTCGTCGACGCGGGTCTCACGGACGAACCAGCCCCAGGTCTTGTTCGACGCGGCGGTCCAGTGCTCGGCCCCATCGACACCGGTGGCCAACGCCTCGGCCGCCCCGGCGGCGGGCGGCGGAGCGGCCGTCGGTTCGGTCGCACGCATCGCCGCGGCGGCCAGCGTGTCGAGCGAATCGGCCCGCAACCGCTCGGCCAAGCCGAACAGGCCGGCGCCGATCCAGAAGGCGAATTTGCGACGGTTCATGGCGTCGGTCGAAGTGGGGGAACGGGGGGCGCAGCAGCTCACTCAAACCCTACGCGCCCCGCTGAGGAAAGGTCGGCCGCTCGCTGCGAGTTACGCGGCTTTTTCAGAACGCCGTCCCGTTCAGCCGCCAAAAACTCTGCGAGCGGATGCTTCCAGAAATTACTGGAGAACCGCCGCTGCTGAGCCGGGTGAGACCCGATACGGCCATTGGGGGGCAAGATTCGTTCAGCCGCGGCGAATCCCCTTCAGCTACACGAACCAATCACTCACTATCCCTTCGATCGAACAGGTGGAACTATGTCGACGATTGCCCGTGGCCGCTCATTGGCGGCGACCGCATGCACGCTCTTGCTTCTGGTGGGCGGCCCCGTCCTCGCACAGACGCCCGGCGAGACCCCGGACCCCGCAGCAACCGCGCCCGGCGTGGGCGAGCAAGCCGAACGGACGCTCCAGAGCGCCCGCGACACGGCGGGCGCGGCGCTCCGCGCGGTCGACGGCGACCCCCGGGCGCAGGAGCTGACCGCCGGTCTGCTACAGCCGATCTACGCCGTGGCCGAGTCGTTCGCCTTCCCCACGTTCTACTGGCTCGCCTTCGCGGCGATGGCGGCCGGCGTGGTGAGCTTCGTGCTGCAGTTGACGCTCGGCAAACTGGTGGTGATGAGCCGCATGGGCTTTAGCCCCGCAGAGATCGTCAGCGACTTGGTGGGCCTGGTCGTGAGCCTCGTGGGGCTGGTGCTAGCCACCCAGGCGGCGGTGGAGAACTCTAGCTTCACCCAAAGCCCGGCCGCGGTGCTCAGCTCAGCGGGAGTGGGCACCGTGATCGGCCTGTTTCTCTACGTGTGGGGCCAGCGTCAGGAGCTCGACGCCGCCCGTGGCCGCACCGCCTCGGCGAAGACCTCCGGCAAGCAAGCAAAGCTCGCTTCGGCCGAATAGCAGGGACTGGTCGCGCTGCGACCAGCAGGCCGCCGCCGAAGCAAGTGATCCGCATTTCTAGCCGCAGAAAAGATTCGAGCTCTTGCCCGCCGGCATTCGCGGTTCTAGAAATGGAGAGACACGCCCCGGCTGTAACCGGGCATGGAGGCAACTAGGCGGGCGCCGCGCACCAATCTTCGTCGCGTGGCGCCCCATTGAGGGAGCGACCTTGGCCGGTTCGATCAACACCGTCCGCGGCGCCGCGGACAGGCTGGCGGCGACTGCGATCCCCGTGGATCTGCTCCCGCCGCCGGCGACCTCTCCGGCGGCGCTGGCCCGTCCGGCCGCCGCATCGCACCAGATCGCTTGGCGCTACGCCGTTCCGATCGTCGCGATCCACGCGCTGGCGCTGCTGGCGTTCGTGCCTTGGCTGTTCAGCTGGACCGGCTTGGTGTTGTGTTTGGCGGGCGCCTACGTCTACGGCGGCCTGGGCATCAACATCGGATACCACCGGCTGCTCACGCACCGCAGCTTCCGCTGCCCGCTGTGGCTCGAACGGACCTGCGTGGTGACGGCGATCTGCTGCCTCGAAGACGCGCCCGCCAGCTGGGTGGCCGCCCACCGCCTGCACCACCGCGACTCGGACGAGCAGCCCGACCCGCACAGCCCGCTGGTGAGTTTCTTTTGGAGCCACATCGGCTGGCTGCTCGTGAAGAACCCCGCGGTGCACAGCCTGGGGGTCTACGACCGTTACGCACGCGACGTGCTCCGCGACCCGTTCTACATGTGGCTGCAGCGCGGCATGAACGCCATGTGGGTCTATGCGATCCACCTGCTGGCGCACTTCTTAATCGGCTTGGGTCTGGGCTACTTGGTTGCAGGAACGGCGATGGGCGGCCTGCAGCTCGGCGCCAGCCTGGTGGTGTGGGCCGTGCTGCTGAGGACCGTGTTGGTCTGGCACATCACTTGGAGCGTCAACTCGCTGACCCACCTGTTCGGCTACCGCACCTACGACACCGACGAGAACAGCCGCAACAACTGGTTCGTCGCGCTCGTGAGCAGCGGCGAGGGGTGGCACAACAACCACCACGCCGACCAGTCGAGCGCCTCGAACTGGCGCCGCTGGTGGGAGATCGACCTGATCTGGCTCGTGATCCTGCTGTGGGAACGCCTCGGCCTGGCGTGGGACGTGGTGCGGCCGCGCCACCAACGCCGCCCCGCAAGTCGCTGAGTGGCGGCGCCCGCTTGTCGTGAAAAGGCGTGATTCGCCGGCGCACCGCCGTAGTGCCGCTCGCTGCGCGGCGGGGTAGATTGGAGGTATGAAACACCTCCACCCCACGGCCGCCCTCGCCGGTCTGCTGCTCGCCATCTCCTCGCTGAGCACGTTGAACGCCACGGTAGCTTACGCCACCGAGCCCGCCGCTGCGTCCGAAGCGCGGGCCGCTGTCGCGCGGCCGCCCAAGTTCGTCACGGCCGCGGAGTGGGGCTCCGACCCCGCCCCGATCGCCGACGACCGCCGGCACACGCCCACCTACGTCACGCTACACCACGCCGGAGTGCTGTGGACCAAGGACCGCGACCCGGTCGCCTTCATCCGCAACATGCAGTCGTGGGGCAAGCGGCGGCCGCAGATCGAGCAGCCCCCGCGCAACACCTTCTGGCCCGACCTGCCGTACCACTTCCTCGTCGCCCCGGACGGCCGCATCTTCGAAGGCCGGTCGCTCGACTACGAGCCGGAGTCGAACACCAAGTACGACCTCGCCGGCCACGTCGGCGTCGAGCTGATGGGCAACTTCGAGGAGCAGCGGCCGAGCCCCGCGCAGGTCGAGTCGGCCGTGCGGCTCGTGGCGTGGCTGCTGGCCGAGCACGAGCTGCCGCTCTCGGCGATCAGCACGCACGGCAAGGTGGCCGGCGGCCAGACCAGCTGCCCGGGCCGCGACTTCGCCCGCTACTTCGACGGCGAGCCGGCGCCGTTCGCGACTTGGGTCGACCGCGTGCTGCGCGGCGAAGAGCCGGCGATCGAACTGGGGGCGCCGCTCGATGGGGGCCCGACCGAGTCGATCACCGAGACCACCAAGAAGCCTTAGCTCGCGCTGCTCAGAATCAGGCGGGTGGCCAATAGTTTTTCAGATTGCTCCGCCGCTTGGTCGCCAGAAAAAGCTCGCACGCGATCCGCCGTGGCAAACGGCGTGATCAACGCAGCGGGCGGCGTGCTGTCGGGTGCGGTGGTCGGAAGATCGCAGCGGCGCCGCGAAAAATGCCCACCCTGCGGCGCCCAATTATCTTTGTAGCAGGCGTTTTACCTAATTTCGACAATCGCTTTTGGCCGCGCGCGCAGCAGCGATTCTTGGCCGTTTATGATTTTGTTGTAAGCCGTTGCATGGGGGTGGTTTAGAGCTGTGTAGCGGTGCGTGATGGCGGGGCGGTGGGGGCGGATTTTTTATGGGCGGGCGGTTTTGGCCGGGGGGCAGGAGCCCCGGCCCGTTAGGGCGGGCTGGCGCCAATGACACCGCTCGGCCCCGCTAGTCATAATCGACCGGCGAGTCCGTAACCCTCTAACGCGACGCGCGGTTGCCCGCGCCGTGCTCCGGGTCGGTCACCACCGCCTTGACCTCATCGACCCCCTCCATGTGGTAAGAGTACGGCGGGTCGAACACCGGGTAGGAGTTCTCGATGTAGGTCGGCTGCTCGCTGCCTTCAAACAGCAGGTTGTCCCAGCCGATCTCGCCGCCGCTCTCGGTGGCGCCGACCCGCTGGTCACGCCACGGGGTCTTCACGCCGTCGAAGCAAGAGTTCTCCACCCGCACGTGGCACTCGAAGCCTGTGCCGATGCAGTACAGGCTGTCCGGGCAGCCGTAGTAGTTGTTGTAAATATGCACGCTGCCGTAACGGACCCGCGGCATCCGGCCGCGTACGCCTTGGGCGTACCAGTTGTGGTGCATCGTGACGTGCAGCTTGCCGCGGTCCGATGTGCGGTCGTCGCGGTTGCCGATCAGGCCGCCGAAGGCGTGGCTGTGCGTGTCGTCGAAGTAGAACTTGCACCACGAGACGGTCACAAAGTCCGACTGACGCACGATCGAGCAGAGCTCGTCGCTGCTGTCGTGCAGGTCGCACTTGGTGACGAGCACGTTCTTGGCGCCGGAGATCTCGATCGCGTCGCCGCGCACCGGGCCGACCGTGAGGTTCTGCACGATGACGTTGTTCGAGCCGATGCGGAGCGTCCCGCCCGCCAGCGCGGCGTCGGGGCCCGCGCCGATGAGGGTCTTGTTCGCGCCGATGTCGACGCCGTCGATCGCGATCTTGCCTTCCACAACAACCACCGCGGGCGAGTCGCCCGCGACCGCCTTCTGCAACTCGGCCGCGCTCGAAACGGTGACCGGCTCGGCGTCGCCGCCGCCGGTCACGCCGTCGCCTTGCGTGGCGAAGCCGTCGGGCGTGGCGACGGCCACTTCGGCCAAGCCGGTCGCGGCGCCGAGGAGCACGATTGAGAACGCAAGCACGACACGCGCAACGAGGGGAGAGGGCATCAGGGGGCGCTTTGTTGAGGTGGCGGACGAGTCACAAGACGTGCCCGTCATGATAATCACTCAACGCCAAGCTTGCTCGTGCGGCTGAGCAGCACGCCGCCAGACAAGTCGCCCTCCCCCTCGATTGGGCCGGCCGGCGTTTCATACCACACGCCGCGGGCGGGCGGCGAGCAGGCACCACACCAGCAGCAGCGTCCCGCTCAGCGGCTCGGGCACGCTCGCCAGGGATCGCAGGTCGATCTCGCGCTCGGCGCCGAAGTTGTTCACCCAGGTCTGGTACTGGGCGTCGCCGACCAGGCCGCCGTCGACCTCGTTGGCCAGGGTCAACACGGCGGGGGCGCCGAGGTTGTCGCGCCACACGGTGAAGTCGGCCGCGTCGACCACGCCGTCGTCGTTGAAGTCGCCGGGCAGGGCGGCGCCCGCTCCGGCGCGGGTCAGCACCAGCACCTTCACCTCCGACGCATCGTCGGGCGTGTAGGCGTAAGGGGGCGTGAAGACGTCGTCGCCCCCCTGGGCGGCGCCCGACGCGCCCCGCAGCAGGTTGCCGACGGCCTCGACCTGACCGCCCTGCTGCTTCTCGTAAGGCGTGTTTACGTTCTCGAACACGCTGTTCTCGACCAGCACCTCGGCGCCGATCGCCGAGCGGATCACGTAGTTGTTGCCTTGGGAGTTGTAGAACTCGTTGAAGGCGTGGATGTCGCCGTAGCGAACGCGCGGCATGCGCTCGTGCACGTTGTCGCCCCAGTGGTTGTGGTGCAGCGTGACGTGCAGGTTGTCGGCGTCCTCGGTGGCGCCGTCGCCGTTGCCGATGAGCATCGCGTAGCGGTGCCCCCGGTTCACGTTCGAGGCGAACTCGTCGGTGTAGTAGAACTCGTTCCACGACACGGTCACGTTGTCCGACTCGCGGATGATGTCGAGCAGTCCGTCGGTCGAGTTGAAGATGTCGTTGTGGTCGATCCAAACGTTCGTGGAGCCGCGCAACGTGAGGACGTCTCCCTCGCCTACGCCCGAGGGGTTGGAGAGCTCGAGGTTCTTCACGATCACGTTGCTCACCCCCGAGAGCTGCAGGCTGCCGACCAGCCCGGCGCTCTCGCCGACGCCGAGGATCGTCTTGTTCGACGCGACCGAGACGCCGCCGACATTCAGGGCGCCGACGACGTTGATATTGAGCGGCCCCGACTGCGTGGCGTAGCTGCGGAACTCCTCGGCCGTGGTGGCGGTGACCAGCGGGCCCGCGGCGCCGCCGGTGACGCCGTCGCCGACCGTGGCGAACCCGATCGGAAGGGTGCGGCCGGTCTCGACCGGCTCGGGCACGAGGCTCGCGCTGATCGCGTCGAACGCGATGTTGCGGGCCGTGCCGCCGCCGTTCTGCTCGGCGCCGAGCACGATCCGCAGGGTCGCCGCGTTGCTGGGCACCGGCTCGTTGGACATGCCGCTCACGTACGACCAGCCGCCCCCCGCGCTGGTGTCGGCCGCGTAGCCGGGGCCAATCGTCGCGCCGCCCGAGTCGAGGTAGTCGTAAGAGATCAAGCCGAGGTCGAGCGGGTCGCTGTCGTAATACGCGTACGAGAGACCCAGGTATTGGTCGCCCCCGCCGAGCTGGGCGGCGTAGGGCGTAAGGTCGATGTCTTGATACATCGAGGCGCTGTTGGCGGCGCCGCCCGACAGTGAGCCGGAGTCGGGCAGGCCGCCGTACTGCCAGCTCGCCGAAACGAACTTCGAGCCGCTGTACCCGCCGCTCGGATCGGCGCCGCTGAAGCTGCTGTCGCCAATCCAGAAGAAGTTCTCGGTGTTGGTCCAACCGCTCGGGGGCGAGTCGCCCGCCGAGCCGAACTCGAAGTCGCCGTTGGCGACCGGCAACGCGATCTGAGCCTCGGCCGCCAAGCCGCCGCCGAGCACCAGCAGCGCGGCCAACAACAAGGCGCGGCAGGCGGCGCCATTCTCACGGCTGCGTGGCGCACGAGCAGGGTTGCTGTAAGCAGAGGCGGACGGCTGCGCTACGAGACGACGGACCGGCAGAGAGATCATACGCGTCTGGAGGGATGGGTTGCTCGGAAGGGAGTCGTGCGTCGAGAGGAGGAACACGCCTGCCGCAGGAGGAAAGCCGATCCGACGCCTAGACTTAATTGTCGCTGAACGCTCCGCCGCTTGAAAGTGTCGTGCGCAACCCCGCAGCAGTTGGGGCACGCCTGCTAGATAATACGCAACGCGTACGAAGAGGCAGCGTGGTCGTATTGCAGGGAAGCTTTGCGAGATCGCGGCAGACGGACCGAGTGGCTGGGGGACGCAGCCGCCGCGACTCATCGGCCAAGATCAGAGGAAGGCCTGCCTGATCATTTCGATGCGTTTGTCTTCCACGATCTGGTACTGCTCTTCGGCCTTAGAGATCAGAGCGCCGAAGTCTTCGTCGGGGAACAGCCCGGCCTCCGCCTGCAGCTGCCGCAGGGCCACCCACAAGGCTCGCTTTCCCAGGATGCCGAGCGAGAGTATCTCGGCGCCTTCGAATGGGCCCAACTCGCCCGAGAACCGGCGCCAGAACTTCAGCCCGCCAAGCTTCGCCCCCAGCCAAGAGAACAGCCGCCGCAGCGGGTTGTTGCTCCCCCCCGCTTCGCGCAGCAGCCGCCGCAGCACGTCGCGGTCGGCCTGGATGTCGGAGACGAGCCGCTCGGCCAACTGGCTGACAGCGCAGCGTCCCTCGTGCCGGCGGAAGTCCTCGAGCGTCCGGATGGCGGATTCGCCGCCTGCAAGATGGTCAAGCAGATAGGCCCTCAGGGCGCTCATGTTGACCGATTGAGCAACGGCGGGTTGTGCTGTCGCCATGGAATCCCCCTGTTGGATGGTGCGTCGCGTGAGACGTCCTTCCAAGGGTGCATATCGGATGCCAAACCGCTCAGGGGTCGCGAGCCGAGCGTCTACACCAATGAGCAAACCGCTCTAACCCCGGTAGCGGCGAGCGGATCGGCACGCCTAGAGTGCCCATGAGAATGCGTCGTTGCCGGAGTCGCGAAGCGACAAGAGGCCGACCGGTTCGCCTCTTGGGCTGAGCCCCCGCGTCTTCAGTCATAGCCCACAAGTGTTCGGCACAGCGGATGCGTTGACCAGGGAGGCGGCACGCCGAACACTTGTGGGCACTGCCTGACCTCCGGACTTTAAGCCCTGCGACGTCTAAGCTTCGCCCCCCAGGCGACGACGACCGCTGCGAGGTAACTCGAAGAGGGCTCCGGCACCGTGGAGAAAAAGTTCGAGTAGCCGTACAAAACATTAGGTGCGGAGGCGGCGACATCTCCACTGACCGCCACGCGGCTGCCATTGTACACGCGGATCCCGGTCACGCTCTTCTCGTGTCGGACGAGACTGTTGGGTGATTCGATGTCGTAGAAATACACCGCCCCCGAACCGACATGTGGCGTGCCGTGGCGAGAGGCCCCGATGACCGCTGCGGTCCCGTCGAGGTCGACTGCCCCTCCCAGGCTTTCCCCCACGGCGGGGTCCTCGAGATCAAGCCGAACGATCTGCTCGCCGCTGTCGAGATCGAACAAGTAAGCCGCACCGGCGGAGCTGAGGCTTCCCGAATACGTGGGGTCCCCTACCAAGACCCTCCCTTCGGAGATGGCGACGGAATGGGCGTACTGGCTGGTCGGCGGGTCGCTCTCACTGGTCAGCTCCCGCAGCAACTCGCCGGTTGTCGCATCGACCACATACGCCTTCCCTGGCACGCTGCCATTGCCGTAGAACGAGCCGACACCAACAACAGCCAGGCCATCCCAAAGATCCACCGAGACGTGGACCGACGCAGCGGCGGAGGAGACGCCCGCCATCGCCTCGGCGCCAAAGCTGGCGAGCGTCTGTCGCGTCTGAAGGTCGTAGAACCACACCGAGTCGTCGATCACTGCAGCCGCGTGTGTTCCGTCGATCGCGATTTCGCCAAAATTCGTCGGTGCTCCGCCGGGGCCGAGCGGATCCCATGTGTAGGAGTATTCGAAATCACGGTAGACCCGCAGCCCGTTGCTGACGGCTAGCGACCACTCCCCGTCGAGCGCCAAGTCGTCAGGAAACGTGGGAGTGAAAAACGAGCCTTTGACTGCGCCATTGCTGGCGTTAAGAACCGTAACGCCGGAAGTAGATCGATCGAAATGGGCGCCTACCAGCGCGACGTTGTCGTCGAGGGCGATCGGAATCGCTCGACCGGCTAGCGCCCTAGGAAAGGGGGACTGGTATGCGTGCAACCAATCACCCACGGCCCCACGGGCCGAGGAACAGTGGGCGACCATCAGCAGGTCAATAACGCACGTTGACACGACAAGGGCGGGGCGACACGAAAGGGTCCGGTTCATGAGACGCACTTGGGAAGAACTGAGTTATGAATGATGGGACGCATGACCTAGAAATCAAGCACTCCCTGACCATTCGCCCTCTAGACGGCTTATTATTCCCCAAGTGAATCTGGTAGGTCAGGCGTATGCTCGCCGTATCCTACTCGGTCGAGCTTGCCTCGCTGAGATATGGGCCTCGCGGGGCCGAGATGTAATGAGGCGGAATCCTCGTCACGGCACAGCCTGATCTACGGACTGGAGCGCGTCGGCCTGGCGTGGGACGTGGTGCGCCCTAGTCGCCAGCGATGCACGCCGCCGGGCTGAGCCCCCGCGGTGGGGTGGCTGGGGTCGGAGCCGAAGGCGTAGCCCCCAGCTTTCAGCAAGTGGGGACCGCGTTGGTGATTCCCCGGGGGCTCCGCTCCGCTACGACCCCGGGCACCCGGCGAAGTGGGGACACCTCTAGCGGTACATCACACTGGCAACACGCGGGTGGCACATAAGTTCAGGCCGCCAGCCGTCGCTGAGCCTTATGGCTTCTTGGTATTGACAATTACCTTTAATACATGTACTTTAATTTCGTCCTGCCTTCGTTCTCTAAAATCTCAAATATCACATATATGTCTTTTTGTTTTTTATGACACTTCTGCAAGGAGGATTCTCGTGGTTCATCTAGCAAAGAAAGAGTCACGCGAACGCGAGATGTTTCGTCTATATGCAGAGTACCCAAAGCGATTTCTTTTGCCCTTCGTAATGGTAGTGCTATCCTGGGGCCCTGTGTTCGGTGCAACAGTCTTCACTGATCGTATAATGTTTGAAGCAGCCAGTGGTCCATTGATGATTGAGGGTTTCGAGGGCGCGACTCTCTTCGAGACAAGCGGATCAGCCATGCTTGATTTGGGGATTGTTTCGGTTGCCTACGAGGGAGAAAGACCTTTCGGCGTGCTTGACATTGTTGGCTTCGTACCCGGCAGTACGACTACAGAAGTAGGCCCCACAGAGGGGCAGCGGTACTTGTTGGCGACTTTTGCGACATCTGTGACATTTGTCTTTGAAGAACTTGTTTTTGAGTTTGGAACTGATTTAAAGGACGTGGAGAGTACGATCAATTATCTCACCTCTAGTGGCGAATCGGGTGTTGCTGGAGTACAGATGGATGATGGTGTAGTTCAATTCTTTGGTTTCAGAAGCGATACGGGGTTCTCGTCAATCCGATTTACCAATGACAAGGACGGAGACGGCATGATATTTGATCACGTCGTGTTCACTGGAGTGCCAGAACCAAGTACTGCGTTTCTTTCAATATGGGCTTTCTTGGCTGCCAGCTTTTATAGAGAGCCTGTGCGTACTTCTCTCACAACCGCTCAGCATCAGTAAGCTATTCCCACGCTCCCGATGGAACAGCGCGAGCGCGCACAAGCCGCCATGGGTTGATCAGCAGGAACGCGGCGGGAGCGCCTGGATTCGCGGCATGTAGCGACGGGTGGCGGTCAGCAGGGTCCGCTGTGCGGAGCGACGCCATAGATATCGATGGCAACGTCACGTTGCGGTCCGCACAGCGGACCCTACCCCGCTGCCCCCACGCTCGCTTTGCCCGCGTACTCCGCCTCGGCGTCTTTCAGGCAAGCCTTGATCTGCCGCACCGCTTGCCGCAGGCGTTCTTCGTTTTCGACGAGGCTCATCCTTAGGAAGCCCTCGCCGGCCGGGCCGAAGCCGCTGCCGGGGCTCACCGCGACGTTGCCCTTGGTGAGCAGCATCATCGCGAAGTCCATCGTGCTCATGCGGCTGCGCCACGGCTCGGGCACCGGCTGCCAGACGAACATGCCGGCCTTCGGGCGGGCGTCTTCCCAGCCCATCCGCACAAGGCCGTCGCACAGCGCGTCGCGGCGGCCTTGGTAGACGCGGCTCTGCTCCTCGACGGCGGCCTCGGTCTCGCGTAGGGCGACGATCGCCGAGATCTGGATCGCCTGGAACATGCCGTAGTCGTAGTAGCCCTTGATCGTGGCGAGCGCGTTGATCATCTCGGCGTTGCCGCTGCAGAAACCGACCCGCCAGCCGGCCATGTTGTAGCCCTTGCTCATGGTGGTGAACTCGACGCCGACCTCCTTGGCGCCCTCGCTCGCCAGGAAGCTGGGGGGCTGGTAGCCGTCGAACGCCACGTCGGCGTACGCAAAGTCGCTGATCACCATCAGGTTGTACCGCTTGGCGAGCTTCACCACCTCGTCGAAGAACGACTGCTCCACGACCACCGACGACGGGTTGTGGGGGTAGCAGAGGATCAGCAGCTTGGGCTTGGGGTAGAGCGTCTCGCAGGTGTAGGCGATGTCCGACAGGAACTTGTCGCTGTCGGTCACGTCGAGCGAGATCACGTTGCCCGAGGCGAGCGCGACGGCGTAAACGTGCACCGGGAAATAGGGCGCCGGTACGATCGCCGTGTCGCCGGGGCCCATCAGCGCCAGGCACATGTGGCTGAAGCCCTCTTTCGAGCCGAGGCAGGTGATCACTTCGCTCTCGGGGTCGAGCCGCACGCCGTACTTCTTAAAATACTTGGCGCCGACCTCACGCCGCAGGTTGGCGATGCCGTTCGACTTGCTGTAGCGGTGGTTGCCCGGGTTGCGGGCCGCCTCGACGAGCTTCTCGATCACGACCTCTTGGGGCGGGTCGCTCGGGTTGCCCATGCCGAGCTCGATGACGTCGTCGCCGGCGACGCGCTTGTCGTAGATCATCTTGTTGATGCGGCCGAACAGGTACGGCGGCAGCCGCGTGACGCGTTGGGCGACCTGGACCTGGAAGGGCCCATTTTCAGGAGAATCGGAGGGGACGCGGGATTCGGACATGGAGTGAAAGACGGGGGTCGAGTGGGTTGGGTTCACTTGATTTTAGGCGCGGCGGCGGGGTCACGCCATCCGAGCCTATTCGGCAGCGGCGCCCGAGCGGGCCAAGTCGTGGGAAGCGTCTAATTCCTGTTATGTGAGGGGTCACTGTGGGTGGGGTCTCCGGGCTGAAACAGCGTTTTCGGCGTCGGAGACGCCTCCCACAGCTCAGTTCGATTGGGGAGAGCTCCGGCGTGGCGTGAAATGGTTGCTGGCGGCCCCGCGGCCGTCCTACAATCACTCTCGGTCGACGACGACGCTGCTTGGCGGCGCGGCGACCGCGAGCCACGGCCGGGCTTCCGGCCGACTCATCTAGGGGGGAAACACGCCGTGAATAAACTGCGCCGAAGAACCGTGCTGGCGATGGCGTGGCTGCTGGCGGCCGCCGCTCCGGCCGTGCACGCCGAGCCTACCGCCGCCGGGTCGCCCCCCTGGCGGCAGCTTTTCAACGGCGAGGATCTCGACGGCTGGCTGGTGAAGCTCTCCCACCACGAGTTGGGCGACAATTACCGCGACACGTTCCGCGTGGAAGGGGGGCTGATCAAGGTCCGGTACGACCGCTACGACGAGGGCGATTTCGGCGGCCGGTTCGGGCATCTTTTTTACGACGAGCCGTTCGAAAACTACCGGCTGGCGGTCGAGTACCGGTTCGTCGGCGAGCCGCTCTTCCGCTCGGCGCCCGACTACGCGCGGCTCAACAGCGGGGTGATGCTCCACGCCCAAAGCCCGCGAAAGATTCTCAAAGACCAAGATTGGCCGATCTCGGTCGAATTGCAATTCCTGGCCGGCCTGGGCGACGGCGAGCCGCGGGCCACAGGCAACGTTTGCACCCCCGGCACGCACGTTTGGTACGAGGGCCAGCGCGACAAGCGGCACATCCTCCCCTCAACCGGGCCGACCTTCGCCCCCAGCGATTGGGTGCGGTGCGAGGCGCTAGTGGTCGGCAACCATTTCACCCACTTCGTGAACGGCGAGAAGGCGCTCGAGTACGAGCGGCCGGAGATCGGCGGCGGTGTCGTCGCGCATTACGCTCCCGAGGAGTTCGTCGCGGGCCGGCCGATCACCTCCGGCTACCTCGCCCTGCAGGCCGAGGGCGCCGAGATCGACTTCCGCAAGGTGGAGATCCAGGTCCTGCCAGGCGACTGACTCTCCGGCCCAACCTTTCGGAAATCGTCCCATGTTCTTCCCTTGCAGCGCCGACGCCCCGATCTACCACTGGCCGTACGCCACGGTGGGGCTGATCGTGGCGAACGTGGCGGTCTTCGTCGGCATGGTCACCGGTGAGCTAACGCCCGCCGGCCCGTGGGTGCTGATGTACGGCGACGGGCTGCACCCGGCCCAGTGGGTCGGCGCCCACTTCAGCCATGCCGGCCCCGGCCACCTGTTGTACAACATGGCCTTCCTTTGGGTGTTCGGTCTGATCGTCGAGGGCAAGCTCGGCTGGTGGAAGTTCCTGTCGCTGTACCTTGGCATCTGCATCATCGAGGGGGCGATCGAACAGCTGGTGATGCTCCCCTTTGGCGCCGTTGGCACGGGATCGCTGGGGGCCTCTTCGGCGATCTACGGCGTCATGGCGATCGCCATCGTTTGGGCGCCCGCCAATGAGATCAGCTTCTTCTACTTCTTCTGGTTCTACTTCCGTTTCATCGTGGGAACCTTCGAGGTTCCGGTGGCCATGGTCGCGGCGTTCTACGTCGGCCTCGACATGCTGCTCGCCATGCTTGGGGGCGCCGGCGCCGCGTCGAGCCTGCTGCACCTGGCCGGGGCGGCGGTTGGCTTCCCGATCGGCGTGGCGATGCTCCACTGGAAGCTGGTCGACTGCGAGGGCTGGGACCTGTTCCACTACCAGAACCGTGTCGACGAGAACGACCCCAAGCAGGTGCAAAAGAAACTCAAGGCGCTCGACAAACGCAAGAAGAAGAAAGACGACGCCCAGCTCGCCGGCGCCCTCGAACAGTGGCGCCTCTACCTGAAGAACGGCGCCCCGCTCGCCGCGCTCACGCTCTGCCGGAAGATGCAGGAGGTCGGCCAAGGGCTGGAGCTCGGGGTCGACGACCTGCGGGCCCTCGTCCGCGGGCTGCACGCCGAGAAGCACTGGGGCGATTCGGCGCCGTACATGGCGCGGCTGATCGAGCTCGACCCCGAGCACGCCCCGGCGCTGCGGCTCAAGCTGGCGCAGATCTGCGTGGTCGAACTCAGCCGGCCGGGCCGGGCCCTGGAACTGCTTTCCCAGGTCGACGACGCCCGGCTGACCCTCGACCAACGCGGCCTGAAGGCGCGGATCGCCCACCGGGCCGCCGAGCTGCAGGGCGAGGGGACCGTCGAGCTCGACGATGGTGCGTGGCAATC
The DNA here is from genome assembly GCF_007859945.1 of Pseudobythopirellula maris. Lineage (GTDB taxonomy): Bacteria > Planctomycetota > Planctomycetia > Pirellulales > Lacipirellulaceae > Pseudobythopirellula > Pseudobythopirellula maris. The sequence goes on from NZ_SJPQ01000002.1 coordinate 340,489, forward strand.
GCTGGCCCCCTCTTAGAGCGGTTTGCTCATAGGTGTAGACGCTCGGCTCGCGATCGGCGTCATGGCTTCGTCAGCCTGCATCGACAATGCACCGCATTGCCTGCTTCGGCTTCCTCGCCACGCCGCCAATCGCTTCCCCGCTCGTCCACACCAATTCGAATACCGCTCTAACCCTCTATTGGACGAGTCATTAGGGGGCCCCGCCCTATTTATTGAATATATTTTCAACGACACCAGAACCACCCCCGCCAGCCGCCCGTAACGGGAGTCGAAACCACCAGGCGGCAGACCCGAGCGGCGGCCTCGGCACCCGCGGCCGCCGCCAACCTCAACACAGGAAACAGAAATGGGTTACGACATCGAGGGAAAGACCGTGCTGGTCACCGGCGCCAACCGCGGCATCGGCAAGGCGATCGTCGAGGCCGTGCTGGCGCACGGCGCCAAGAAGGTGTACGCGGCGGTCCGCTCGGTCGAGTCGGCCGAGCCGCTCGTCGCCGAGCATGGCGAGCGGGTCACGCCGGTCGAGATCGACCTGACGAAGCCGGAGACGATCACCGCGGCGGCCGAGGCCGCGAGCGACGTGCAGGTGGTCGTCAACAACGCCGGCGTGCTGAAGACCTCGACCGCGCTCGACGCGGACGCCCTGGAGAACCTCGCCTTTGAGTTCGAGGTGAACGTCTACGGCCTGGTGCGCGTGGCGCAGGCTTTCGCACCGGTCCTCAAGGCGAACGGCGGCGGGGCGTTGGTGCAGCTCAACTCGGTGGCGTCGCTGATGAGCTTCCCGCCCTTCACGACCTACTGCGCGAGCAAGGCGGCCTCGTACTCGGTGACGCAGGCGCTCCGCCGGTTGCTCGAAGAGCAAGGCACACAGGTGCTGAGCGTCCACCCCGGCCCGATCGACACCGACATGGGCGACAACGCCGGCTTCCACGACATCGCCGAGCCGCCGAGCTTGGTGGGCGAGGGGATCGTCGCGGCGCTCGCCGCGGGCGATTTCCATCTCTGGCCCGACTCGATGGCCAAGCAGGTCGGCGAGGCCTACCGCGGTTTCGCCGAGAACGTCGTCGAGGCCGAGCTGGCCGTCGGCTGACGGGAGAAGCGGACAGGATCACAGAATCGACAAGAACCAATCAGGTCCAGTCGATGCTTATTAATCTTGTGGTCCTGTCCCTTCGGATCGGAGCGGCTCACTCCGAACGCGCCGCTCGGCGCCCGCCAGGGCCCAGCCGGCGCCCGCCCAGACCCAGCAAGAGCACCGCCGTCGCAAGGCCGCTCGGCTCGGGCACTCCCACATCGGCCGAAATGGTGAGGACGGGCTCGCCGTCGACGCAGTCGCCGGCGGCGCCCGCATGGGCTTCGATGACGCCGAGATCGACGAATTCGCCATCCGGGTGATGGAGGATCTCGATCCGTCCGGCGCCGCCGCACCCGCCCATGTTGGGAACCTCGCCGCCGACGCCGCCGCTGGCTTGGATCAGCGAGTTGAGGTCCACGGAGACCTCGAATCCGTGCAGCACGATCGCGCCGCCGCTGCCGCCGCCGCCGTCGGCGAAGCCGTTGGCGCCGTCGCCGCCGTTGGCGAGGATCGTCGCCCCCACGAACCCGAGCGAAGTCTGCGCGCCGATCTCAAGGGCGCCGCCCCCCGCGCCGCCGCCGCCGCCGAGTCGCTGGTTGCTTTGTCCGCCGCCCCCGCCCCCGCCGCTGCCGGCGAAGAGCAGATCGCGGAGAGGGTCGCCGTAGGGCGCGCCCCCCTCCCGGGTGGTGACGCCGGCGCCGCCTTGCCCTCCCATCGTTCCGAATCCTGCTCCCGCGCCCGACCCGACGCCGCTGACCGAGGCGCTGCTGGACCCAGCAACGCCGCGCCCGGGGCCGACGCCGTCTTGTCCGGAACTGAAGGGGCCACCGTTGCCCCCCCGGCCGCCGCCCGCCACGCCCGAGCCGCCGATGCCCGTGACGACATTCTGGATCGCGTCCAGACCGTTGGCGCCGCTCACGTCGATGGTCCCTGCCAAGGTCGCCGAGCCCTGGAACAGCAGCGCCAGGGCGTTGCCGCCGGTGACCGTGATGTTGTCGCCGCTCGCGAGCACGCCGCCGCCGTCGAACACAAAGACGGCGATGTCGGGCGCGCCGCCCCCTTGAGTGTGCAGAACCCCGCCCGCCGCGCCGCCGAAGGTGAGCGCGTCGGTGTCGATCTCAAAGCCGCCCGCGGGGAGCGGACCGAGCGACAAGAAATCACCGGGGCGCAGGGGCGTGCCGGGGCACGCATTGCCGAACCCGAAAATGGCAAGAACCGCGGCAACCACTGTTTTGTATCGCATCGCGTTGGTCTCCTGTCTCCAAGGGACGTGAGTTCTTCTCGAGATCGCTCGTTGCATTGTTCGACGAGGGGAGGGGCCGACTCGTGGGCCTATCCTAATTCGGCGTGCGGCCGGCCGCTACGCTTTTTTAAGCCGATCGGCCGCTCCGAGGCATGCGAATCGCCTGTGGACGTCGTGTATGCACGTTGTCGAGACCGAGCTGGCCGTCGGCTGACGGGAGAAGCGGACAGGATCACGGGATACAAGAGGGTTCGACGGGATGAATAATCCCGTCGATCACTGCCGAAGCTGGGCTCGGCGCCCGACAGGATCTATAGGGCCCGTCCCGTTAAGATCACGTCGATCCCTTCTTGATCCCGTGATCCTGTCCATTCGAGCCTAAGCGCTCTCGCGCGGCGCGCCCTCGGCGTGGTTCTCGTCGACGCGTTCGAGTCGCACGCGTTCGATGCGGCGGCGGCGGGCCTCGAGGACCGTCAGCCGCACGCTGCCTTGCCACACCAGCGACTCGCCGCTCGTGGGCAGGCGGCCGAACTCGGAGAAGACGAATCCGGCGATCGTGTCGTAGTCTTGCCCCTCGGGCAGCTCGAGGCCCATCGCCTGGTTGATCTCGTCGACGTGGGCGCGGCCGACCGCCTCGCACACGCCCGGGCCGAGCGTGAGGATCTCGACCTCGACGTCCTCGTCGTACTCATCGACGATCTCGCCGACGATCTCCTCCAGCGCGTCCTCGATCGTCACCAGGCCCGACACGCCGCCGTACTCGTCGAGCACGATGGCGATGTGGGTGCGCATCTGCTGGAACATCTCCAACAGGTCGTTGACCTTCTTGGTCTGCGGCACGAAGACCGCCTTGCGGGCCAGCTCGCGGATCGTGCTGCGCGGCTCGCCCGGGCCCTTGGCCAGTTCGGGCAACAGGTCTTTGACGTAGACCACGCCGAAGATGTCGTCGCGCGACTCGCCGTAGGCCGGCACGCGGGTGTGGCCGAACTCCGTGATGTCGGTGAGCATCTCGTCCCACGTCATGTCGACGTGGATCATGTGCATGTCGGTCCGCGGCGTCATGATCTCGGCGACGTCGGCGTCGGCCAGCTCCATGACGCCCTCGATCATCTCGCGGGCGTCCTCCTCGAGGAGCCCCTCGCGGTGCCCCTCGTTGACGATCGTGCGGATCTCTTCTTCGAGCGTCTCCTCGTTGAGTGAGGTCGGCGTCTTGCCCGCGGCGCGGTGCAGCAGGGCGTCGATCAGATGAGCGATCGACCTGAGGGGCGAGGCGGCCGTGTCGAGCACGCGCCACATCCACCAGGTGTGGAACAAGAACGAGGCGGCCCCCAGGCGCGAGACCGACCACGGGATCCAGGTCCGCAGCGGGGCCGACGCCAGCCCGATGACCAGACCGATCAGCAGCACCAGCAGCAAACGGCCGACCGCGCCGCTCTCGCGGAGCCAGTCGTAACCCGAGCAGCCGAGCGCGGCGACACTCACCGAGGTGAGCACCACGACCCGGGTCTCGAGCGTGAGGGCGACCTCTTCGTGGCGGGCGAGGATCTCGGAAAAACGGCCCGCGCGGCCTTTGCGGACGCAGAGCTCGTGCAGATCGTGGCGAGAGAACTCGCGTGCGGAGCGGGCGCCGATCGCCATCAGCGAGGCGAGCGCCATGGTCCCCAGCCCGATCCATAGCAGCGGGTCGTCGGTCACAGGGGGGGCCCCTCTCCTCGGCTGGGCGTCGCGGCGCCGGCCGCCGATGGCTCGGCGGGGGCTGACGGCAAACGGACGCCGAACCGCTGCATGTAGCGCGTCTCGGCGGCCCGCATCTCACGCGTTTGATCGTCCGACTTGTCGCCCAGGCCCGCGAGGTGCAGCGCGCCGTGAACGACGTACAGCAGCAGCTCGTCCTCGGGCGCCATGCCGTACTCGGCGGCGTTGGTGACGGCGGTGTCGGCGCTGACAACGACCTCGCCCTCCAGCCGGCCCGGCGCCTCGTCGAGGCAGAAGCTGAGCACGTCGGTCGGGTAGTCGTGGTCGAGCGAGCGGCGGTTGAGCTCGTGGATCTCCGGGTCGGTCACCACGGCGATGCTGAGCTCGCCCTCGCCGTAGCCGGCGTCGACGAGCACGGACCGCGCGGCGTCGGCGAGCCGGGGCTCGTCGATCCGCAACGTCTGCTGCTGGTTCGTTACCGTGATATCCATCATGGGGGTGCGGGGGTCAGGCGGTCACTTGGTCGGGGTACTTCACGCGGCCGTGGTAGACGGCGGTGAGCGACTTGACCAGGCTGTCGCCGATCTTGCGCAGCTCTTCGAGTGTGAGGTTGCACTCCTCGAACTGGCCGTCGTCGAGCCGCTTGCGGGTGAGGTCTTCGACGAGGCTCTCGATGCGTGCCGGGGTCGGCTCGACCAGGGTGCGGCTGGCGCTCTCGACCGCGTCGGCGATCATCAGCACGGCGGCCTCCTTGGTCTGCGGCTTGGGGCCGGGGTAGCGGAAGGACGACTCGTCGATCTCGCTGTCCCCCTCGCCCTTCTTCGCGGCCGCTTGGCGGTAGAAATACTCGACGAGCGTCGTGCCGTGGTGCTGCTGGATGAAGTCGATGATGCACTCGGGCAGGTGGTTCTGCCGGGCGAGGTCGGCGCCGTCTTTCACGTGGGCGATGATCACCAGCGTGCTCATCGCCGGCACGAGCGTGTCGTGCTGGTTCTGGCCGCTCGACTGGTTCTCGATGAAGTAGCCCGGCTTGAGCATCTTGCCGATGTCGTGAAAGTAAGCCCCCACACGCACCAGCAGGCCGCGGGCGCCGATCGACTCGGCCGCCGCCTCGGCGAGCGAGGCGACCGTGATCGAGTGGTTGTACGAGCCCGGTGCGCGGCGGATGAGCTCCTGCAAGAGCGGGTGGGCCGGGTCGCCCAGCTCGATCAGGCTCAGGTCGGTCTGCACGCCGAACACCCGCTCGACCAGCGGGAGCAGACAGGTCATCAGCGAGCCGGCGATCACCGACCACAGCGCCATCATCAGCGCCTGCTTGAAGATCAGGTCGTACGGCGCGCCGTCGAGCACGCCGACGCCGACGGTCGTCAAGAACGCGACGAGCGCCGCCACAAAACCGACCAGCAGCAGCTTGCTGCGCGTGCGGACCGAGTCGAGCACGATGATCGCCCCCGCCGTGGGGGCCAGCATCAGCACGGCGACCGACAACTCGTGGTTCGAGGCGACGGCCGACACGAGCGTGAGGGCGGCCGACATCAAGAGCGCGGTCTCTTGCCGGTAAGCGATGGCGATTGTCATTCCGAACAGCATCAGCGGGATCACCTCGGCGCGCCATTCTTGGCTGCGGGTGAGCATCATCGCGCCGATCGTCAGCAGCACCAGCGTCAGGACCGTGAGCAATCGCGGCAACTGGGCGACGATCCGCTTGTCGAACCGGCAGACATAGAAACCGCACAGCGTGAACATCGCCAGGTACAACCCGAGCGTGGCGAACGCGCGGTTGATGCGCGAGCCCCAGCCGCGGCGGGTGACCCACGCCTCGTGCTCGATGTCGAGCAACTCGATCGCGGTCTCGCCGAGCGGCTTGCCCGCCTCGGCGAGCCGGGCGCCGCGGTCGTAGATCTTGTACTGCTCCTCGACCTCCTCGGCGCGGCGGTCTTGCGATTCGCGGGTCGCCTCGCGGTTGAGCTTGAGGGTGATCGGCAACTGGGGCCGCACCCAGGCGAACAGTCGCTGGGCGACCTCGAGGTTGGCCACCTTCTGGTCGAGGGCGTTCTTCAGGTCGTTGCGGGCGTTCTCGACGAGCACCTCGCGCACGGGGACGATCGTCTCGAACCCCTCCTTGCCGGAGGTGCGGACGGCGATCCGTTCGGAGTTCGCCTCGGTGGGCTGCGTGTCGAGCAGGCCCTGACGCACGAGCGGGGCGAAGGCCTCGTCGAGCGCCGCCTGCAGCGCGTTCTGGGCCTCCTCGCCGCCGAGCGCGGCCTTGAACCGCTCGAACTGTTTGGCCTCTTCCTCCGCCGTGGGCGCGGGGGTCCCCTCGGCGCGGGGCGGGGTGTAGAGCGCCCACATGTTGCGGTCGACCGTCTCGTAGCTCTCGGCGCCGGCCAGCTCGGTCACCTCGTTGAGCAGCGTCGACTTGAGCTGCAGCAGCTCCATCGGGTCGTGGTCGTATACGGCCTCGGCGAAACGACGCGCCGTGGCGCGGGCCTCGCGTGTCGCCGCCCGATCGGGCTGCTTGAATTCGACGCGGGCCGTCAGGTCGCGTTTCGGCGCCATGCCGAGGCGGTAGTCGCGCGGCGGTTCCCAGCCGCGGGTGATCGCCAGCAGGGCGATCGCCGTGAGCAAGCAAAGTGCGAGCCTCACGAGCACGGCGCCGCGCTGCAGGTTCATCCAGGCCGCCTCGAGCGGGCCGGGGGGTAGCTCGACCGTCGCGACACGCTGGCTGCGTGTGCGTCGGGGGGCGGGCGGGTTGTTGGTTGGTGCGGCCACGCGGCTCTGGTTGGTTCCCGTTGTACCTGGCTTATCCCTGTTGTACCTGGCTTATCCCTGTTGGCCCTGGTCGTACGCCTTGACGATGTCGTTGACCAGGCGGTGACGGACGATGTCTTCTTTGCCCAGCGTCACGCACGCCACGCCATCGATTCCTCGCAGGCGGCTGATCGCGTCGGTCAGGCCGCTGCGGGTGTGCTTGGGCAGGTCGACCTGGGTCGTGTCGCCGGTGACCAGCATCTTCGAGCCGGCGCCCAAGCGGGTGAGGAACATCTTCATCTGAGCGACGGTCGAGTTCTGCGCCTCGTCCATGATGACAAAGGCGTTGTTGAGCGTCCGGCCGCGCATGTAGGCGAGCGGTGCCACCTCGATCACGTCGTCGGCCGTGTAGCGTTTGAGCTGCTCGTAATCCATCATGTCGCCCAACGCGTCGAGCAGCGGGCGGAGATAGGGATTGATCTTCGCCTGCAAGTCGCCCGGCAAGAAGCCGAGGCTCTCGCCCGCCTCGACGGCGGGCCGCACGAGCACGATCTTGCGGATCTGATTGTCGGCCATCGCCTCGACCGCAGCCGCCACGGCGAGAAACGTCTTGCCCGTGCCGGCGGGGCCGGAGCTGAAGATCAGCTCGTGCGAGCGGATCGCTTCGACGTAGGCCGCCTGGCCGTCGGTCCGGGGGCGGATGGTCACGCCGGGGCGTTTGACCGCCATCTTGGGAGCGGGGGGCGCCTTGCCGCCGACCACCTCTTCGAGGATGGCCGTGACTTGCTCGGGCTTGAGCGCGCCCTCCGACGCGATCGCCTGCTTCAGACGCTCGAACACGGCCGTGGCTTGCAGCACCGCCTGCTCGTCTCCCGACAAGAAGATCCGCCCGTCACGCGTGGCGATCTTCGCCGGCAAGGACTCGCGGATCCGGCGGAGGTGCTGATCGGCTGCGCCGAACATCAGGATGATCTGTTCCGGACCGCCAACCGGGATGGTCGCTTCGATCATTCAATGGCCGACGCTTGCGTTCGGCTCGGGGGGGCCAGTCGGTGTGCTGCGGACGTGGTAGCCGCAACGTTGAGGGGTCAAACTCCGATACGCAACTATAGCCGACCACACCCGACAATCACCACACGCATCGCGGGCATGGATCACAACCTATTACCAACAAAGGGGTTGTGTCGATCGCACGGATCACCCGGCCATCGGTCGCTGCGTGCCCCCACGATCTAAGGCCCACGATTAAGGACCGACAATGCGTGCGATCCACAGGAAGTACGCCACGGGAGCGGCGAACAAGATCGAGTCCAGCAGGTCGAGCACGCCGCCGAAACCGGGCATCCAGGTGCTGGAGTTCTTCAGCTGGGCGTCGCGCTTAAGCAACGAGACCGCCAAGTCGCCCGCCATGCCGGCGGCGCCGACCAGCAAGGCGTACAGCAGGCAGCCCCCCAGCCAGGTCCAGAACCCCCGCGTAGAGTCGCAGCCCAACGCGTGCGCCAGCGGCCCGAGGGCGATCATCGCGCCCACGGCCGACAGGGCGAAGCCCCCCAGGGCGCCCTCCCAGGTTTTACCGGGGCTGAGGATCGGCGTCATCTTGTGCCGCCCCAGGGCGCGACCGGCGAAGTACGCGCCGGTGTCGTCCATCTTCACCACCACGATCAGCGAGAGCAACGCGACCATGCCCCAACGCCCGTCGGCGTCCCACACGCCGCCGGCAAGCAGCCTCAGCTGCGCGACGAATCCCATCAGCCCGCCGGCGTAGGCGACCGTAAACACCGATCGGGCCAACCGGGTCGAGGCGGCGCCGGGGCCGGCGTAGCGGACCATCTCCTCGACAAACACCACCATCCCGGCGATCGCCAGCCCAAGGCCGACCCACCCCGCCCGGCCGACAACGGTCTCTTTGGGGTACTCGAGCCAAAGCATCGGCGTGGCGCTGACCAGGACAACGAGCACGGTGGCGGCGAGCACCACCCGCCGACGGGGCGCCGCGTCGGCCGCCCGGCCCTTGTGGCCCGCGGGCAGCCCCGGTTGGGCGGAATTCTCAAACACCCGCACCAGCTCGCCCGCCGCCAAGGCCGAGCCAACGAGCGCGAGCGGCAGCAGCACCACCCCGGGCCGGTCGGCCCTCAGGTCGAGCCAAGCCAGCGCGTACAACACGCCAACCAGAGCAACGCCAAGGATGATTCGAGAGCTGAGCAAAGGAGCGGACGCTGGCGGTTGGGGGCTGTTGGCTATTAGCTGTTAGCGAGCAAGCTGAAGCCTGTTCGTTCTGCACTATCATAACCGCTAGCAATGCCGTTGGGGGATGCGCCCATGGCTAACAGCCAATAGCTAACGGCTAATCGCTAAGAGCTAACGGAGCTCAGCCCGCCGAAGCGGCGTTCGCGCGAGGCGTAGTCGATAATCGCCTCGTGCAGGGCGCCTTCGTCGAAGTCGGGCCAGCAGCGGTCGGTGACCCAGATCTCGGCGTAGCTGATCTGCCACAACAAGAAGTTGCTGATGCGCATCTCGCCGGCCGTGCGGATCAGCAAGTCGGGATCGGCTGCCCCCGCGGTGTAGAGGTTGCGAGCGATCATGCCCTCATCGATCTGGTCGGGCTGCAAGCCGCCCGCGGCGACCTCGCCCGCGATCGACCGCACGGCGTCGGCGATCTCGCCGCGACCGCCGTAGTTGATCGCCAGGTTGAGCCGCAGGCCGGTGTTTTCGGCGCTCAATGCGACCGTGCGGTCAAGCTCCTCAAGGGCGTCGTCGGGGATCCCCTCACGGCGGCCGATCATGCCAACCCGCACGTTGTCCTCCATCATGATCGGTCGCTCATCGACCAAGTAGGACTTGAGCAACTGCATGAGGAAGGCGAGCTCCTCGGCGGGCCGCTTCCAGTTCTCGCTCGACAGGCAATAGAGTGTGAGCTGCTCGATGTGTCCCAGCCGGGCGCACTCGCGCGTGATCGCCCGCACGACGCCGCCGCCCCGGTTGTGCCCCTCGACCCGCGGCATCCCCTGCCGCTGAGCCCAACGCCCGTTGCCATCCATGATGATGGCGATGTGCCGCGGCCAGCGCTCACTCGGCAGCGCGGCGAGCCGCTTGGCGAGGTCGTCCGTGGCGGCGGAGGACGGCATAGGGGAGGGGCTAGGAGTTAGGGGCTAGGGAGTTGCGATTCCGATCTGGCGCGTAAGCAAAGCGAGACGTCTAGCGCGGGACGAAGCTCTGGGCAACCGAGTGCGGCAAAGCCGCATCCACTTCCCTAGCCCCTAACCCCTAACTCCTAGCCCCTCAGTGCTCACCCCACGTTCACCCAATCGCCTCATAAAGCAGCGGCGGGTCGCCCACCAGGATCGACTGATCGCGTCCCGGGCCGACCGACACCAGCTCCACCGGCCGCTCGACCAGCTCGGCGACCCGGTCGAGATAGCCACGGGCGTTGGCCGGCAGCTCGTCGATCGACTTGCAGGCGGTCAGGTCTTCGCTCCAGCCCGGCAGCGACTCGTAAATCGGCTTCACACGGCGGACGTCGTCCACGTGGCTCGGGAAGTTGCGGGTTTGCTCGCCGTCGAGCTCGTAGGCGTTGCAGATCTTGATCTCGTCAAAGCCGCTCAGCACGTCGAGCAGCATCACCGCGATGGCGTCGGCGCCGCCCAGGCGGGCCGTGTAGCGCACCGCCACCGTGTCGAGCCAGCCGCAACGCCGCGGCCGTTTGGTCACCGTGCCGTACTCGTTGCCCTGGTCGCGGAGCTGCTGGCCCTGGTCGTTGTCTTGCTCGGTGGGGAACGGACCGCCGCCCACGCGCGTGCTGTAGGCCTTCACCACGCCGAGCGTGTGGTTCACGTAGCGGGCCGGCAAGCCCGAGCCGTTGCAGATGCCCACGCCGCTCGAGTTGCTGCTCGTCACGAACGGGTATGTGCCGTGGTCCACGTCGAGCAGCGCCCCCTGGGCGCCCTCGAACAAGATCTTCTTGCCCGCCTCGGCCGCGTCGAGCAGCATCGTCGTCGTGTCGCACAGGTGCGACTTGAGACGTTCGGCGTAGCCGCGGTACTCCTCGTAGATCGCCGCCGGGTCGAGCGGCTCGAACGTGCCCGACTTGTCGATCGCCGCGAGCACCACGTTCTTCTCCGCCACGATGTGCGCGATGCGTTGGGCGAGGTCGTCGCGGTACAGGTCGTCGAACCGAATGGCGTGCGAACGGGCGACCTTGTCGCGGTAGCACGGGCCGATGCCGCGCTGCGTGGTGCCGATGTTCTCGCCGTCGGAGGTGTTCGCGTCGAGCGCCCGGTCCTCGGCGAAGTGCCACGGGAAGATCACGTGCGCGCGGCCGCTGATCTTGAGGTTCTTGTCGAGCCCCTCGACGCCACGGCCGGCGAGCTCGTCGAGCTCCTCGATCGCCTTGACGGGGTTGATGACCACGCCGCCGGCGATGACGCTCGTCACGCCGGGGGTGAGCACGCCGCTGGGCAGCAGCGAGAGCTTGTAGACCTCTTTGCCAACAACGACCGTGTGGCCGGCGTTGGCGCCCCCTTGGTAGCGGACCACGAAATCGTGGCGGGGAGTGAGCAAGTCAACGATCTTGCCCTTCGCTTCGTCGCCCCATTGGAGGCCAATCACACAGGCGCCAGGCACTCGGGGTCCTCGCTGGGGCGTATAGGGGGGGAGGGAGAATTCAGAATCCGAAGCCGCCCGGCGCCCGCTGGCGTCGACCGGCCAAACGGGCGATTCTCCGCCGGCTCCCCCACCGGGTCAACCGCCCGGCTCCCTTAAAAACCGCTCCCCGTGAAACCGCCCTGCTGGGAAATCCCGCCACAACGCCCATGCCTGTCGGTGAGCGTTTGCAGTCGCCGCCTCCGTGGCGGATAGCCGCGCCCGCACGAAACCGACAAAAAAAGCGGGGGCCGCTGTCGCGGGCCCCCGCTCGATCGTCAAACGACGCCCTCCGCTGGCCACTCTCACGGGCCGGCTAATTGATGCCCGACTGGTCGGTCGTCTCGGGCGATTCGATCCCGTTGGGGCCGGCCGCCGTGCCGTTGCGGGTTCCTAAGGCGTTGAGCACGTGCAGATCGATCTCGTAGTTGATCGTGTGCACCGAGCCATCGGCAAACACCGCGTTGAACCCACCGGTGTGGGCCGACCCGAGGTTGAACACCCAGAACGGGGGCTGCACTCCGAACTCACCCGTTAGATCGCCGTAGAGCTGCCCGTCGGGCAGCGCCGGGATGCAGGTGCATCGCGCCACGTCGGGGTCCCAGCCATCGGTCCAGCCGTTGTCGTCCGACGACGAGTCCTCGCCACGGTACCAGTCGGAGCGGATGTACTTCTCGGCGATCAGGGCGGTCTTCGACGTGCCGTCGGTGATCTGCGCAAAGCGGACGGGATCGGGAGCGTTGACTCGTTCGGTTCGCAACCCGAAGCGACTCTTGGTCAGAATGGCGAAGTTGGACCGCACGATGACACCGTCGTAAACGCCGTCGGGTTTCACCGAGTTATCAGGCTCCGCCACGGTGTGGCTGCCGCCATCGGCCGTCGGACGCGTTCGCGAGTAACCCTTCAGGGCGTCGGTTCCCGTGATGAAGTACGGGTGGATCGCGGTCCACCCCGTATTCTGATCCACAGTCGTCACGTCGAACTGATCACTGTCTTCTGTCGAGTCGGTCCTTGTGCAGGGGTGGGTGCTGGCGTAATCCGTCAGGACGACGCCGGTTTGCGGGTTGCGTGTCACGCCGCGTCGCGAGGGACAAATGTAGAGCGGTATGACCAGGTCGCGCATCTGGTCACCGGTCGTGACGTCGTGAACCGCTCCCTCCTCCAAGAACGGCAGAATTTGGTAGCCCCACCCTAGGCCGATCTTTCCGTGGCCCAAGATGTTGCCGTCGACCTCGTAGTCCTCGATGTAGGCGCCGTAAACCTCGCCGCCGGTGGGGAACGCGCTGTTGGTGCTCTCGTAATTGAGGCACGAGAGGCCAACGTTCTTGAGATTGTTCTTGCACTGCAGTCGACGAGCCGCCTCACGCGCCGACTGCACCGCAGGCAGCAGCAAGGCGACCAAGATGCCGATGATCGCGATCACCACCAGCAGTTCAACAAGGGTGAAGCCTGTCGCGTCTCGCGATTGAGGCCTGCGGTTTGAGCGGCTGGTCATTTTCCTGTCCTTTACTCCGTGGGAAGGAATCGGCGCCTGGGGGCGAAGAGAGTTCATGTTTTGAAAAGGGTTGGCGGCGGCTGTGACACCGGTGGCGCCAAATGGGGTGAGTCGTGAACGGGTTACATTCTGTTAGTGCGACGAGCCGCCACGAACCGCTGCGAGCGAGGCACGCGCCTCACTCGCTCGACAGCTCCCGCCTGCCGGCGTCATGCCGGCCAGCGGGTCGTCCCGCCACTCGGTTCGCTTTTGGCTCCAGCCAGCGAATCAGCCCCGACGACGACCGACGAGACCGAGCCCCGCCAGAGCCATAAGCAAGACGCCCGAAGGCTCGGGAACCGTGCCGCCGGGACCAGTCAAGTCGGTCCGGTTGTTGCGCCAGATGCGGTAGTCGGCGATCCCGACCCGGCCGTCGGAGCCTTGGGAGCCGTCCGCCCTGGCCACGTCACCAAGCAGCGACGAGCCAACCTGGGTGTTGTAATTCGCGGCGATGATGTTGTAGTCGGCCATGTCGACGAAGCCATCGTTGTTCACGTCGCCCGGCAAAGGGAAATCGACAACGGCGTCGATCCAAGTGTCGGCGACACGCAACTCATCGAACATCAGTCCGACGCCGCCGTGACCGCCAAAGTTGGCGAGCGCGATCCTCTCGAGCGTGAAGTTCCCACCCGAGGTCGAGGCGCTCGGCAACTCGGGCTCGAGCGCTGTGGTGGGGTCGAGGTAGATCGACACCGAGTCCATGTTTTCCTCAGCGCTGAGAACGAACTTGGCGACGATCAAGTGATTGGCCCCGTCGTCGTCGTACGAAGCCGGAGCGTTGTTGAAGATCTGGTAGCCACCAAACGTCGTGTAGAGCCGCGCGGTCTCCGGGTCTTGCTGAAGGGCCCCACCGTTCGGGTCCCACTGGTTGTATTGGATACGCCCGATCTGGCCCTCTTCACCCGGCGGGTTGCCCGGCGAATAAAACTCGATGCCGCGGTACCCCATATCGCTGCCGTCCACTCGCGCGCCGAAGTTGCTGATCCAGCTGATGTAGAAAGTCCCCTCGGTCGAGGCGGTCCACGGCTCGGCGAGGGCGCGAGCGACTCGCGCTTCGGGGTCGAGCGGGTCGCCCGATGCGACCACGCTGAGCGCCCCGCCTAGCGCAGGCGATCCGAGGTAATCCAAGCCGCTTTCGACCGGTTGGATATTAATAAGTGTTGAGGTCTGAGCGTGCCACGGGCCGGCGAAGAACTCGGTATCGACTGTGGGGTTCTGCGTGTCGACCGTTACGCCGGTGGTGTATTGCCCCGCCGCGGCGTTACCGCCGACTTCAAACGGATCGTAGAAGAGCAACTCCGCTTGAGCGGGAGACGCCGCCGACAAGAGACCCACCATGGCCACAGCGCCCAACGCGGCGCAACGCGTCTTGGCGGCGCGACTGCGGCCGACAAACGCCAAGCCCATCAGCCCGCCCACCGCCAGCAGCAGCGAAGCGGGCTCGGGGACCGTGCCCCCCTCGGCGCCGCTCTGACTGTTGGACGCCGCGTACAGGTTCTTGAACGCGCGGAAGTCGTTGAGATTCACGATGCCGTCTCCGGTGATCTCGCCCATCGCCGAGTAGGGCGTGCTGAGCTGTTGGCTGTTGTTTACAATCGTGTAGTCGGCGGTGTCGACGGCGCCATCGCCGTTGAAGTCGCCCGGCGCCACGCCCATGATCTCGAGAACTACGTTGTCGATGCCGGCCCAGCTGTTGGTCACCAGCGGGTTGAACTCGACGCTGGTCACGTCGAACTCAACACCGAGCGGCCGGCCGAGAGCCGGGGTGAGCAGGCTGGATCCGCCAACGATGTCGATCGAGTACTCGTTGAACTCGCTGGGGAGGTTCGATATCACCAGGTCGTCGATCGTCGTGCGGGTCGTGTTGTCCGCCTCGAGGTAGTAGAGCCGCGCCTCGAGTTGCGTCTGGTTGTCCTCGAATTCCCCGTCGACGATCTCGAAGATCGTGTGGGCGTCGAAGCTCAAACGGTACTGCTGTGTGGCGGGTATGCTCGTGGCGTTGAAGGCCGAGGTCTGGTAGGCGATGCCGTCGAGCGTCGAGAGGATCATCTCGTTGCCGGGGTTGCCGGCGCCCTCGGTGCCTGAATCTCCCAGTTGATTCTCGTGGCCGTAGTTCTCGACACCGGGGCCGGGGAAGGTCCAACCGGGTATGGCGTCGTTCGGCGTGCCGTCTTCGTTGAAAGCGATCGTCTTCTCGCCCGCGGGACCGGGGAGTTCAAAATCGCCGTTCGTCAGTGAGATGCCTTGCGTCACCGCCAGTGCGGACGGGGCGACCAGGCAGAGCAGGCCGGCCCCCAACACGCCGAGGACTCGTCGCTTGAGCGCGCCGGCCATCTGAATCGCTCCTTCCGTGTGGGTGGATTTGACCGAGCCGCCGGCGATCGCCGGGGCCGTTTCGCGACGACGCGAACCAAGACCGCTCAGCAGCAAAGCCACGGAGCCGCTCATCAGCACCATCAGGGCGCCCGGCTCGGGCACGGCGGCTGACGAGCTCGCCCCGGCGGTCGGGTCGAAGAAGATCGAACCGACACGGAACGAGGTCTCGGGCAGCAGCCCGCCCTGCTGACCGAACTGCGACACCCAGTAGTCGTAGTCCTCTTGGTCCACAACGCCCGGGGTGACGGCGTCCGGGTTCTCGTTGGTCAGTGCGATGGAAGTGTCGAGGTTGTCACGCCACACCGTAAAGTCGGCCGCGTCGACCACCCCGTTGCCGTTGTAGTCGCCGCCGACTTCGGTCGACTCGAGGCCGACCGACAGGATGAACTCCATGCCGAGGCCATCGAGCTGCGCGTCGGTCAGGAAGCCGGTCGCCGAGATGTCGCCGATCGAAACCTCTTCGCCCGGGGAGAGCGACATCTCCGTGCCCAGCGCGGTTTGCGAAAGCGTATCGGACGTGGTCGGCGAGCTCGTGGCCCAGCCGGCGCCCAGCCCCGTGAAGCCGGAGCCGTCGAGATCGCCCGTCTCCGAGGTGATCGCGAAGCCGTCGAACGTGAGTTCGATCAACGAGTCGTTCTTGAGGAACGCCTCGCCGGTGTTCGGATTCACGCGGAGCACGAGGTTGTTCTCGAACTTCGGCGTGCCGCCGGTGTAGATCACGTCGCCAAGAGTCGGGCTCGAATCGAAGGGGCCCGCGTAGAAGAACGTGAGGTCCTCTCCGTCGGTCCCGAAATTAGCCAAGTCCAAGCCGACCGCGGTTTTGTCGAAACCGTCGCCAAGCCCGAGAGAAGCGGCGGACAGGTCGAGGGACGAACCGTTGCTGAGCGGGTCGTCGATGACCTCCGAGAGGGCGTTGGCGGACAAGCCGAGCTTGACCCAGTTGGTCGTGGGCGAGGGGGTCATGCCCGACACGCCGTCGTACGTCGACTTGAGCGACCCGAGGCCCGATCCGATGGTGTAGCTGTCGATCTCGATCTCGCCGCCCAAGGGGTTGGTGATCGTCAGCTCGCCGGTGTCGCGGTTCACCTCGAGGACGAGCTTGGCGGCGTACTCGAGTTGCACCAAGGCGCCCGAATCGCTGACGGTCTTCTTCACGCGGTACGAACCGCCCGCGGGGATCGGGTTCGTCAAACCGGAGACCTCGACCGCATCGCCGCCGCCGAGGTTGTTGAATTCGCCTATGACTGCAATCGGCGATTCAACCAGGTCCCAGGTCTGTCCGACGGTGTGCGTTGTGGTCGCCGCTGCGCCGCTGAAATCGACGTCGAGCGAGCCGTCCAGGAAGATCGGGGCGCCCGAAGTGATCGCGGAGTGAGCCGTGGGGCTGGTGATCACCGCGTTGTAGCTCGACGAAGAGCCCATGGTGATCGATCCGACGGCGTGGAACGTGGCGTCGGGGCCTTCGATACGCAGCCGCCGGTCGAGCGTAGCCGTGTTGGCGCTCGGCTCGCTGTTCTTATCGATGACCAGGCTCGCGGAACCGCTGAGATCGACGAGGCTGTTGCCGAGCGAGTCGCCCGAGAACTCCTCTCCGCCAACGATGAGAGCCGTTCCGGTCAGAGCTCCGCCGGTCATCGTAACGAAACCACGGCCATCAGCGCCGACCACAATCCGGCCATCGGCGCCCAGATCGTCTTGGATCGTGGTGACGTTGTTGAGCGTGCCGCCCGTGATCGTCAATGCGCCGACCAGTGAGCCGGCGGCCGGCTCTGATTCCTCATTGAACTGGAGCCCCAGGTAAAGACCGCCCACGTCCTGTTTCGCACCGGGCAACGCGCCGGAGATCACCGGCGAGCCGAACGGGGCGTCGTTCGAGTTGGCGTAGCTGTCCGCCTGCTCCGTGCCAATGATCGCCCGCAGGTAAAAGTCCGAAGCCTGGGGAACAAACGGCACGTTGAAAGCCGGGACCAACCAGTTGTTATCGTTGTTCCAATCGCCGCTCGTGTCGCCTTGCCAAACCGTGTCGTCCGCCACAACATCGGCCTGCGGGGCCAGCGTGGCGGCTAGCCCACACGCCATCATCAGTGCGATGCGAATCCTTGAGGACATGTCTTCGTTCCAGAAAGAAAAGTTGTCGGTGTGAGCCATTTATGGCGTGAAACAGATGAGTCAATGCCGCTGGTGTTTGCCTCGGGCCACGGCAGCACGAGCGTGCATTGCCGTCGCCCTGGGATTGCCCTGCAAGTAGCGATGAAGGGTCGCTCGAAAAGCTGCTGATTTGTTCTTCGGCTGTCGATTGCGGGCTCGGCCTGACGGGCGATCGGCCGACGGCGACAATCGGTCGCGCGCAAACCTCTATCGCTCGGCCGGGCCGGGCGTTCGCGTTGTCTGAGGACTCCCTCCGGCGGCCCCCGGAACACAGGGGGCCGCCGGCGAAGGAGTCTGTCGCACTCAAATCCAGCACTCTCGCTGCGCGATCAAGCGCTGCGACGTCGGGCGAACAAGCCAGCACCGACCAAGCCGATCAGGGCCAGGCTGCTGGGCTCGGGAACCCAGTAGTGGGCGACCGTGTTGTTCTGCGCGTCGGCCCAGGTATCGGCCACACGCAGCTCATCGAACATAGGCGCCTCGCCGGGTCCGAAAATGAACGCCGAGAAGGTGCCGAGGCTCGTCATCAGGTACTTATCAACCGCGATCTGGGCGTCCGGCGTGTTGTCGCCTTCGTCCCCCACCGGGTTGAGGTACAGCGACACCACGTCTTGGCCGCTGGTCGTCATATCGAACTTCAGCATTGCGAACTGCGTGACGCCCTCGATCTCGGTCCACGCGGTGTGGTGCGGCAGAGCGACTTCCGTGAAGTTGCCGCTGTCGGCGTCTTTCACCTTCAAAGCCAGCTGCTGCCCGCCGCCGATGCCCGAGAACTCGCTGATGCCGAATTCAAGCGTCTTGTTGCCGTCGTCCGGGGCGCCGTTCCACCACTCGATCACGCGGTGATGCAGGGTCGGTCCCGTGCCGAAGTTGGCAAGGAAGCTCATGTAGTAAACGCCATTGGGATCGGTGAACCCGCCCCACGGAGTATCCATGCTCACGCCGTTGCGAGAGGTGTTGCAGCAGCTGTCCTCGACACTCGGGTCGTCGCCCACCGATCCGCCCACCGAGGGGGTGATTTGTCCCACACCGCCCTGCTTGGTGGTGCGATGCAGAGAATTCGTCCGCACCCAGGCGTCGTCCCCTTGGACCCAAGGGCCGGTGAGGAACGTCCCGGCGCCGCCGGTTTGGCCGCCCAGCAGGTCATTCACGACGGTCGTCTCGACCGGGGGATCGACATTGTTGTCGATGGTGGTTGTGGTCGTGGTAGGCGTGTAATCGCCACCCTCGGTGTCGAGGCTGAAACCGTCATACCAAAGCAGCGTGGCGTGGGCCGACTGGCCCGCGAGAATAGCCAAGCAGAACGCGGCTGCGGCGCAAAACACGCCAAGCCGTCTGTAGGAACTGATCATTGGAACAAGACCTCCGTCAAAAGGTGAAAAGCATCGGACTTAATAAGTCATCAACAGCTTGTGCGCTGGTCGCGATTCGAACCTGCTAGGCGCATCCTGCTTCTCCCCCTGCAAAGCGGAGGGAGCTGATGCGTGCTAAGCAACGGAACAATTGGAACTACTTGGCGATACCAGCGGTCGCGAGAGCCTCTTCTCAGCGTTTGCCATTGGTGCTCGTCTGGTTTCCTCCTGCGTTGAATTGAATACCGAGAGACGACTTGCCGCCGTCTTGTTAGCTCTGAATCGCGTCGGAATTAGCGTCGGAATTAGCGTCGTGCGAGTGCGGAGTGACAGCGCCGGTCTGGGGCGCCTGCCCGGCGGTTGTGGCGTCGGCCTGATCAGCCCCTCCGCCACGGCGCCTATCAGCCCGCTTATCAGCCTGCTCGGAACGCTGGCTGGTTGGGTGCTGGGCGTCGACACGTGTGGTTGCGCCTTTGGCCGAAGCGGCGGGCCTCTCGGCAGTTGGCGCCGCAACGGCCGACGACGCGGCGCGGGCCGCGCTCGTCGAGCCACGCACCACGAGCTTCGGCTTGACCGTCATCACACTCGCCGCTTTGTCGCTGGCGGTTGCCTCGGCCGGGGAATCGGACTTCGATTCGGACTTCGATTCAATCTCCTGGAGCACGAGTTTGGCGCCCCACTCGCCAATCTTGGCGGCGTCGAAGCCAACCACGGTCAGCGGCGGCGTCATGTAACGCGTCGAAAAGAGATCGTTGAAGCCGATCAGGCTCACGTCGCCCGGCACGCTCAGCCCGTATTGCCAGAGCGAGTGCGCCAGCAGCGTCGCCTCCAGGTCGCTGTAGCAAAGCACCGCGGTGGGGCGCTCGTCGCCGAGCACCAGGGCGTCGACCGCCTCCCCCTCGGGCGTTTGCACGTGCTCACGCACCGGCAGCTCCGCTTCCTCCATCGCCGTGCGATAGCCGCGGAGCCGCTCTTGGATACTGCTGTGAGGCTTGACCGACTCGTGGATGAAGCAAGAGATCCGCCGGTGCCCCAGGCCAAGGAAGTGCTTGGTCGCGGCGTAGGCGCCGGCGAAGTCGTCGACCACCACCTGCGAGAGGTCGGGGTCCGAGTTGTCGCCGAGCATTACGATCGGCAGATTGCGCTCGCGAACGGCGTCGGCAACGGCTGTCGGCATCGGCTGGAAGACCACGCCGCCATCGATCTGTCCGCCTAGAACGATGTCTTCCCATGCCCCGCGGCTGTCGATCGGCGTGAACACCAGATGGTACCCTTCGCCCTGGAGCGCACGGACCAAACTGTTCACCACGTGGGTGTTCACACCCTCGAAGATCCAACGATCGTCGGTGTAGAGCAACCCGATGCCGTAGGTCCGGCCGCGCGAAAAGGCTCGCGCCCGAGCGTTCGCCCGGTAGCCCATCTCTTGGGCGATCTTCTGGATCCGCTCGGCGGTCTCGATGCTGCGACGGCTCGCGCCGTTAGCGTCGCCGCGGAGGATGCGGGCGACGGTCGAACTCGACACGCCGGCGCGTTCAGCAATTTGGTAAATCGTGACCGACACCAAGCAGACCCGCAGAGAAGGAAACCTGGAGAGCCCAACCTACGCCGACGGGAGTCGGCCTGAGTCGGAATTCGATAAACGCTGTTCAACCGCTGCACGGCACGGCTTAGCCGCCAGGAGCCATCCCAAGCGACAAACAAGCCACCCCACCAGTGAAAGAGCCCCCCAGAGGGATATGACACCGGTATCAAATACGAGCAAACGCTGACGAGAGATTAAAACAGACGATGAAAAACGCCGCTGAATGAACGAGATAAGCACCGCAGTCGCTGCTCAAGTCCGACACGGGAACTAGCAATCGACAAGCTCCGACTCGTGACGGTCACTCAAAACACGTGGCAAACAAGCCTAGGAAACTGAAAAGATCAACTAGATGAGAGCTGACCGGCCACCATATGTCGCGTATGCGGGACTCCTGCCCGCGCAACTGATACCGGTGTCATAACTAGTAATAAACTAAGGAGACCGCGGAACCCTGTCAAGCAATTATCAACGACTTCTTAGAAGCCTCTAAGTAAGACGTGAAAACGGGCTCTCCTGCGAAAGATCAACAGCGTTTAGCGTTCTTTAATCGCTTAGACTGCATGCAGCGCCATTTCCAGCACACCCACATTTGGGGGATTCGCATTTCCCCATAGCCGCACGGCTGACACCGGTGTCAGTGAGGGTGAATCGACCCCGCCTCGTTGAGCCTGAATCACGGCTCTACGCAGCATCACCCCCACGCGGAGCAGCACCGGTCGTCTGCGGCGTCCCGCCGCAGAATCGTCTCTGTGAGCCTAGGGGCAGGTATCTGCGAGTTTGCTGGCCGTTTTTCAGCACGCCAGGCTGCCGCGGTACGGTGTCGGTTCTTCAAAAAGCGGCGTCATCGCGCTATATTCCCGACTGACCAGCCTTCCCGATAGATCAGCGGCCGGCTCGGCCCGCTCCGCCCCTCACGCACGACGAAAGGATTCGCATGGCTTCGCCCGGCACGCCCCTCTCCCAAGACACCACCGCCCAGGGGGAAGCCACCGAGTCTTTGAACGAAGAGCACGTGCTCGTCGTGCCGACGCCGCTTTTCCACGAATTGGGGCATTTTCAGGGCTTTTCGGCCGAGGTCGACCGCTATCTCGCGCCGATACTCGGCAGCGATGAGCTGAGCTACCGGCCACGGAGCGCGATGGAGATCGACCCGAGCTTCAAGCAACTGATTCCCTACGTTCTGTTCCGCCACACCGATGCCTCGGGCGTCGTGCGGCTTTTTTCGTACCTTCGGGGCGGCGGAGCCGGCGAGAAGCGGCTGCGGGCCAAGAGAAGTGTGGGGGTCGGTGGGCACATCTCCACACTCGACGCGGACGCTCCCTCCGGCGACGTGTACCAAGCAGGCCTCGACCGCGAGTTGTCGGAAGAAGTCGCCATCGACTCGTCCTACACCCAACGGCGTGCGGGTCTGATCAACGACGACGAGACCGAAGTCGGCCGCGTCCACCTTGGTGTGGTTCACCTGTTTGACCTCGAAGAGCCCAAGGTTCGCTCGCAAGAAGACGACCTCGCCGAGGGCTGCTTCTTGCCCGCCGAGGAGATCTTGGCCAACATCGAAGGCTACGAGACGTGGTCGCAGATCGTTGTGCGGGCCCTGTTTGAAACGGCTAGTTAGTCGGCGATTGGGGCGTGACAAGCGGCTTCGCCCGCGCCCGGCGGCGCAGCTGCCGGCGTTTTGCTGCGGAGCCGTTCTTTTACGCCGACCCTCAATTTGCCGTGGCCGATCCGCCCATCTATCTCGACAACCACTCGACCACGCGCACCGACCCGCGTGTGGTCGAGGCGATGCTGCCATGGCTCACGGAGCAATACGGCAACGCGAGCAGCACGACCAACGCCCCCGGCCTAGCGGCCCGCGACGCGGTTGAATCGGCCCGCGCCACAGTCGCCCGAGCGATCGGCGCCGATCCGGGCGAGATTGTCTTTACCAGCGGAGCAACGGAGAGCAACAACCTGGCGCTCGCGGGTGTCGCCGAAAGGCCGCGGCGGCGGGGCGACCTGTTCCTCAGCGTCCGCACCGAGCACCGCGCGGTGCTCGGTCCGCTCGAACGGCTCGCGAGGCGTGGGCTACGCGTCAAGTTGCTCGACGTGGCGCCGCACGGCGAGCGCGAGGCGGGTCGGCTCGACCCGCAGCGGCTGGCCGACGCGATCGATGAGAACAGCTGCCTCGCCTCGGTGATGCTGGCCAACAACGAGATCGGCGTGGTGCAGCCGGTCGCCGCGATCGGCGCGATCTGCAAGCAGCGCGGCGTGCTGCTGCACTGCGACGCCGCCCAGGCGTTGGGCCGGCTGCCGATCGATGTCGCGGAGCTAGGCGTCGACCTCTTGAGCATGAGCGCCCACAAGCTCTATGGCCCCAAGGGCGTGGGCGCGCTTTATGTTCGCAAACGCGATCCGGTCGTTCGGCTTGAGCCGCAGCTGGTCGGCGGGGGCCAAGAGGCAGGCCGTCGCAGCGGCACGATCAACGTGGCGGGAGTGGTGGGGTTTGCCAAAGCGGTCGAGCTGGCCGAAACGGAGCGGGCCGCTGGCGAGCCCGCTAGGCTTGCCGCCCTGCGCGATCGGCTCGCTGACGGGCTGCTGAAGCGCATCGCGGGCGCCGAGCTGTGCGGGCCGGCGCTCGACGCCTTGGGCGACGATGGCGCCCCGCTGCGGCTGCCCGGCAACCTGATGGTCGCCCTTGGCGATGTGGCGGGCGAGACCGTCATGCTGCGCACGCCCGGGCTGGCGCTCAGCAGCGGCTCGGCCTGTTCCTCGGCCGATCCCGAGCCGAGCCACGTGCTGCGGGCCTTGGGTCTCGACGACGACCGGGCGCGGAGCGCCCTGCGGTTCGGCTGGGGCCGTTTCAACCGCCCCGAGGAGGCCGACATCGCCGCCGAGCGGGTTGCCGAAGCCGTGACGGAGCTGCGCCGGGGCCTCTGAGCCGCGAATCGGCCCGGCTGTGACGCCCCGCTATCGCTTTTTAGGGCGGATCCTAGAGGGTGGCGAACTTTTCTCCGGGAGCCGAGTAGTATATTGTTAGGGTGACGACGGGCGTCGCGCGCCCGTCTGGTAACCCACCTACTACGAGTCGTTTCGCTCCCCGCGAGACCATCCCCATCAAAGGGCTAAGTTATGAGCAGCGTTGTCCTCACCGAACGGGCCGCCGAGGAAGTCAAACGGATTGTCGAGCAGCAGAAGCTCGAAGAGGGGTCCATGCTGCGGGTGGGTGTCACCGGCGGCGGCTGCAGCGGCTTCAACTACGCCCTTGGCTTCGACAACGAATTCGACGAGAAGGCCGACAGCAAGTACGAGTGCCACGGTGTTGACGTGGTGGTCGACAAGAAGAGCGCGCTGTACCTCGACGGCACCACGGTCGACTTCTACGACGGCATCGAGAAGCGCGGCTTCACGTTCGAGAACCCGAACGCCGTGAAGAGCTGCGGCTGCGGCAGCTCGTTCCAGGCTTAGTTCCGAAACGATACCGCGTTCCAGCGGCTATGCCGCCGGAGCGGCGACGAATCACGCCCGAAGGCGGTCCGCGTTAGCGGGCCGCCTTCGCCTCGTATTGGCTTCGCATTGGCCCCGTACGACCGTTACAGCCCCTACGACAGCCGCCCATGCGAGACGCAGGGCGCCAATCGACGCTGCATCCACCGAAGCGATCCCGCGCGTGGGCAAAGTGCGTGATAGGCTTTCAGTAAACAGGGCGGCAGCGTGCTACAGGCCGCTGACGGCCGACCACCTTTTCACCACTCCTCCACGCCGCCAATCTAGCGGCCATAGAAAGATCATTCCGATGCGCGACGCCGTCGCACAATTTGTTCGGGACGAAGAAGCAGCCACCTCGATCGAGTACGCCGTGATGCTGGCGCTGATAGCGGGCGTTTGCATCGCCTCGGTGGGCTCGATGTCCAACGCCACAGCCGACAGCTTCGACACGTCGGCCACGGAATTGGCGAGCGCGCTGGGCGGCTCCTGAGCTTGCCCGGCAGCAGCAAACCGTCCTGCAGCGGGGCTTGTTGGCGGATTTTACGCAATGGTTCTGGGCGATCTTTGCAGCCTTTTGCGCAACCCTCCTGAACCGCTAGTCATTCCATGAATGTTGCGGGTTTCCACTTATCTCGCCGTAGATAGATTCCGATAGGGAATGCAGCACCAGCCTACTAGGCCATGGTCGCCAGCGAACCAAACGAGCCTCACGCACAAACGGCTCCTCTCGCCAACATCAGGGATGGCCTGCCCCCATCCTTGGACCTGGGAGAGGCGCCGTTTTTTTATGCGCGGCGCTACAAGATCAGCATCGCGTCGCCGTAGCTGTAGAAGCGGTAGCGCTCGGCGATCGCCTCCTCATACGCCTGCCGGATCAGCTCTTCGCCGCCGAAAGCTTGCACCATGAGCAGCAGCGTGGTGCGCGGGAAGTGGAAGTTGGTCATCAGGGCGTCGACCAGTCGGAACTCGCCCGGCGGGCGGATGAACAAGTCCGTTTCGCCACACCACGGCGCGGTCTTGCCGGGCGAAGACTCGGCTTGGCGCGCCGCCGTTTCCAGCGTCCGCACGCTCGTGGTGCCGACCGCCACCACCCGGCCGCCGGCGGCGCGGGTCGCGTCGATCGCCGCAACGGTTTCAGCGCTCGCCTCGCACCACTCGGGGTGCATCACGTGGTCTTCGACACTGTCGGCCGAGATCGGCCGGAACGTGCCCAGCCCCACGTGCAGCGTGACGGAGGAGAACGTCACGCCGCGGCCCTCGATCGTCTTGAGCAGCGGCTTGGTGAAGTGCAACCCCGCGGTGGGCGCCGCCACGGCGCCCGGCTGGCGGGCGTAAACGGTCTGGTAATCCTCCACGTCCGCGTCGACCATCTGGCCCTCGCGGATGTAATGCGGAAGCGGCACTCGGCCGACGCGGGCCAGCACGGCCGGCGTCGGTTCGTCGCCCTCCGGGTGGGCGAGCCAACGCCCCTCGCCGAGCCGCTCGAGCAGCCACAACCGGCCTGCGGGGCGACCCTCGCGGTCGTGGAGCACGATCTTCTCGTGCGGCTGCAGCTTGCCGCGTGTCTTGCACACAATCTGCCAATGCCCGTCCGGCTCGGCCGACAGGAAGAGCCCCCGCCACGCCCCGCCCGTGGCCTCGCGCTCGCCCGTGAGCTGGGCCGGCGTCACCCGCGTGTCGTTCACCACGAGCCGGTCGCCCGAGCGGAAGAGGTCGGGCAGGTCCCGGACGTGGAAGTGATGGATCGTTTGATCACGGCGGCTCACCACCATCAGCCGGGCGTCGGCCCGGTTGGCGAGCGGCGATTGGGCGATCAGATCTCGGGGCAGGTCGTAGTCAAGCATTGTCGAACGCGAGGTGCGAATGGCGGGAGCTAGGGGGGCGGAGCGGGAGTAGGGCTGGCCAGGGCCAGCCGCACGGCGTCCGCCCAAGCCGCCCCTCACACGCTCTGCAATCTCGTAGCGTGGCGCACGGGGACGCCATCGACAATGCCCTCCCCCGCGGCGACGATAGCAGTGCTGGCGCGAGGGGGGGGAGGCGAGAAGCGCCCGGCTGGCATCCATCGTGCTTGCGGCGCCCGATCCCTTTTGCTAACTACCCCCACGCGCCTGTAGCGCACAAAGAGAATAAGAGACCGCTGCGATATGACCGTCCACATCCCCGTGATGCCCCGTGAGGTCCTCGAAGCGCTCGATCCCAAGCCGGGCGAGCGGTTTATCGACGGAACGCTCGGCGGCGGCGGCCACACCCGGCTGCTGGCCGAAGCGGTCGGTCCCTCGGGGCTCGTTGTCGGGCTCGATCGCGACGCGGCCGCCGTTGAAGAAGCCGAACAAACGCTCCGCGGCCTGCCGGTGGCCGTGGCCCACGCCAACTACGCCGAAGCCCAGGAGGTGCTCAAGGAACTGGAGATCGAAGCGGTCGACGGCGTGCTGCTCGACCTCGGCCTCTCGAGCGACCAGCTCGAAGACCGCGAGCGCGGCTTCAGCTTCCACAGCGACGGAGAGCTCGACCTGCGGTTCGACACGACCCAGGGCAAACCGGCTTGGCGGCTGATCGAACGGCTCAGCGCCGAGCACCTGGCCGACCTGATATACGCCTACGGAGAGGAACGGCTGAGCCGTCGCATCGCCCGCCGCATCGTCGAGCGTCGCCGCGAGCGGCCGATCCGCACCGCCAACGACCTGGCCGACATCGTCCGCCGGGCGGTCCCACGAAACTACGACCCGAGGATCGACGCCGCGACTCGCACGTTTCAAGCGCTGCGGATCGCGGTCAACGAAGAGCTCGATTGGGTCGACAAGGCCCTCAAGCATTTGCCGGACCTGCTCAGGCCGGGCGGCCGGCTGGCGATCATCAGCTTCCACTCACTCGAAGACCGACGCGTTAAAAACGCCTTCCGTGAAGACGACCGACTCGAGCCGACCACGACCAAGCCGATCACCGCCGGCGAGGACGAGCTTGCTAGCAACCCCCGCTCGCGGAGCGCCAAGCTGCGCGTCGCCGTGCGTTGCTAGCACCGAGGCTGACATCCCGCACGAACAAAGCCAAGCCCAGCGACCGATCGTGCCGACAGTTCCTGTACAAGCCATGGACGCCACACTTCAAGCAGACAACCCCGCCGCCGACCGAGCGAGCGACGCCCCCCGGGCGCCGCGCCGTCGGTTGCTCGTGCCCGACGCCCGCTTCGTCGCCTGGGCGCTGAGTGCGGCCACCGTCGTGGTGCTTGTGGCCGGTGTGCTGATCGTCAAGCAGGTGGCCACCGGCGGCCGCGCGCTGCGCCCGATCGCCGTCGACACCCCCGACGAGGCCGCTCCCTCCGAGTGGCGTTTGCCCCCCGTCGAGCCCCAGCCGCTGGTGCTGCGGCGCAGCGAGCCCACGCCCACCTGGCCCGGCTCGACGACAACCACGCCCGAGGGGCCCGTGCGAATCGGCGCCCGCCCCGCTCCCGGCGGGCTGCGCTGACCTCAGCCTGACGGGCTTTGACTATCAGTCCTTTCTGACGCTCTGTTTGGTTTCTCTGGCGATTGCGTGTTAATCTTGGCGGCTCTCAGGTCGCCCAAGATCGCATTCACTGAACCGGAGTACCGTGATGACGCCGCTGCGCCCTGCTTCTGCTCGTCCGTACGGCGACGCGATCAAGATCATCACAGCCGCCGCTGTGCTGTTGGCCCCGGCCGCCGCCGCGCGAGCCCAGGCCCCCGCCAACACGCCGACGCCCGCAAAGGCCCAGCCGCTGGGCGTGTCGCCGTGGGTATCGCCGGAGAGTTTTGCTTTTGCCGAGCTGCGGCCGTCGCGGCTGCTCGCCGCGCCGTTGGCCCAGTACCTGCCGATCGAAGTGGCCGACGCCGTGGGCGAGAAGTTCCTCGGCGCGCCGCTGTCGCGGCTGGTGAGCCTGCAGGCGATCGTCGAGCCGCCGATGGGCGCCACGCCGTTCTACGCTCTCATTGCGAAGTTTGACACGCCGGTATCGATCACTCACCTCGCGCCCGAGCTAACAGAGCACGCCACGCTGGGTGAACTGGGCGGCAGACAGGTCTTCCAGAGCCAGCACCCGGCTATGCCGAGCATCGCTGCGATCGACTCTCGCACGCTGATCGCCGCCACTCCCGCGATGCTCAAGAAGGTGCTCGCCGGCAGCGACGCCGCGCCCGTCGAGACGCCGCTGACCGCGCTGCTGTCGAGCCGCCCCGGCGAGACCGACGCCTACGCCGCGGTCGCGCTGGAGCCGGTCCGCCCTTTGATCCAGCTCGGCCTGATGGCCGCCCGCAGCGAGGCGCCCCCCGAGACGCACCGCTACTTTCGCGCCGCCGATTTGCTCTCGGGCGTTGAGCTGACGGTCGACGTGACCGGCCAGCACGACACGACGCTAGCGATCCACGCCAACGACGCGGCGGCGGCCGACGAACTGGAGTCACTCGTCGCTCAGGCTCAGACGCAGTACCGCGATCTAGTCGTGTCGGAGATGGCCGAGCAACGTCTCCAGATGGCCGCGAGTGAGGATCCTCTCGAGCGTGCGATGGCCCGCTACCTCGACCGCATGGAGGCGATGCCGGTCGAGGAGTTCGATTGGCGTGACGGGCCGAGCCAATTCACGGCGATCCGATTAAAGGCTGGCGAAGCCAACCAGCATATGATGGTCTGGTCGATTGGCGTCGTGGTCGCCCTGCTGCTCCCCGCCGTGCAGGCCGGCCGCGAGGCCGCGCGGCGCAATCAGGCGCTCAGTCAAGCCAAACAGATCGCCCTCGCACTCCACAACCACCACGACATCCACAACCGGTTTCCGGCGCAAGCGATCACGGATGCGAGCGGCCGGCCACTGCTCAGTTGGCGCGTCGCCCTGCTCCCTTATCTCGAAGAAGAAAAACTCTATGGCATGTTCCACCTCGACGAGCCGTGGGACAGCCCGCACAACCAGTCGCTTTTAAAGTACATGCCGGGCGTCTATTGCGACCCCAGTGGGAAGTTCGCGAAATCGGATGGCAAGTCGCACTTCCTCGGCGTCGCTGGCCCGCAGGCGTTCTTCGATGGCGGCCCCAAGGGGCGAACGTTTGCGAGCCTTACCGACGGATCGGCAAAGACCCTCGCCCTCGTCCAGGTCGACGACGACCACGCCGTGGAGTGGACCAAGCCGGCCGACTACGACGCCGCGGCTCACCACGCCAACCCGGTCGCCGGCATCGGCGAACTCCACCCGGACGTCTTCCTCGCCGGGTTCGGAGATGGCCACGCTCGAGCGGTCCCGCTCGACATTGCCCCTCAAACGCTCCGAGCAATGCTAACGGTTAACGGCAGAGAACGCTTCGAATTCCCTTAGCGAGTGCGGATCGAAAAACGATTCGTGACGACCAACCTGCCTGAGCTATTCCCCTACCGATTACACGGCGGAGTATTCCATCGCTGCGCCCAGACACATTGACATATCGTGATATTGCGATACGTTTATCTGTAGGCAAGATCGTCGCCCCGTCGAAGACAAGAACATGCCCAAGGCGTCCCGCAAGAAAGCCGTTCGCAGCAAAACCACCGCCTCCAAGGCGAAGCCGGCGGCCAAGCCCGACTCGCTCCGGCTCACCGAGCTAGGAGCCCTGGAGCGGGCGGCCGAGTGCCTCAAGGCGCTGGCTCACCCGCACCGGCTGCGGATGGTGCAGATGCTGCTGCAGAAGGACTTCGCCGTCGGCGAGTTGGCCGAGGCGTGCTCGATCCCCAGCCACATGGCCTCCGAGCACCTGCGGCTGATGCAGCGCTGCGGGTTCCTATCGGCCGAGCGCGACGGGCGCCGCCGCTACTACCGCGTCGCCGAGCCGCACTTGGCCTCGATCTTGGCCTGCGTAGAAACCAGGTTCGGCGTCGAGGCGGTCCGTGCCGCCTCGTAACAGTTCAAGGTTGACTCAAGGAGAATCACGATGGTCGCCACGATCACCCCGCAAGAGCTGAGCGATCGCCTCAAGCAAGACGGGACGAAGCTCCTCGACGTGCGCACCCCGGCCGAATACCGCGAGGCCCATGTCCGCGGCGCCGTGAACCTGCCGCTCGACCGGCTCAGCGCCGAGGCGGCGCCGTCGGCCGAGACCGTGCTGGTCATCTGCCAACGCGGCTCACGCGGCAAGCAGGCGTGTGAGAAGCTCACAGCCGCGGGGCTTTCGAACGTGGTGAACGTCGAAGGGGGCACGCTCGCCTGCATCGAGGCGGGCCTGCCGATCGAGCGCGGCAAGAAGACGATCTCGCTCGAGCGCCAGGTACGCATCGCCGCCGGCTCGCTGGTGGTCGTTGGCGCCGCGCTCGGGGCGTTCGTCCACCCGGCGTGGCTCGGGCTCTCGGCGTTCGTTGGCGCCGGGCTCGTGTTCGCCGGCGTCACCGACACCTGCGGCATGGCCATGATGCTCGCCCGCATGCCGTGGAACCAAGCGGGCGGCGAAAACCGTACCGCCACTTAAGGAATACCCCGGTGGGCGATCCTAGTAAGAAGTCTGATGAAGTATAGGGAGTCACTGCAATGAAGGTCGTGATCATCGGCGCCGTGGCCGGCGGCGCCAGCGCCGCCGCACGGGCCAGACGGCTGGACGAGTCGGCCGAGATCGTGCTCATCGAACGCGGCGCCGACCCGTCGTTCGCCAACTGCGGCATGCCTTACTACATCGGCGGCGAGATCGAGAGCCGTGAGAAGTTGATCGTCACCTCGGCCGGCATGCTGCACGACCGCTACCGTCTCGACGTGCGGGTGCGGCAGGAAGCCTTGCGGATCGACCGCCAGGCGAAGACGGTCCGCGTGCGGCGCCTGGAGAACGGCGCCGAGTACGACGAGTCGTACGACAAGCTGATCCTCTCGCCCGGCGCCGCCCCGATCCGGCCCGAGCTGCCCGGCATCGACCACCCGAAGGTCTACACGCTCCGCAACCTCGACGACGCCGACCTGCTGCATGCGGCGACCATGGGCGCCAAGCGGGCGGTGATCGTCGGAGGCGGGTTCATCGGCGTCGAGATGGCCGAGAACCTCGTGCGGCGGGGCGTCGAAACCACGCTGATCGAACGCAACGACCAGATCCTCACGCCGTGGGACGCCGAGATGGTCGCCCCGGCCGCCGCGGCGCTCCGCTCGGCGGGTGTGACACTCAAACTCGGCGCCGAGGCCGAGGCATTCGAGCCCCAAGACGACGGCGGCGTGACCGTCGCTCTGAAGTCGGGCGAGCAGTTGAGCGCTGACTTTGTCGTCATGTGCATCGGCGTGCGGCCGGAGAACGCGTTGGCCAAGGCCGCCGGCTTGGCGATCGGCGAGCGCGGCGGCATCCGTGTCGACGAGACGATGCGGACCGATGACCCCGACATCTACGCCGTCGGCGACGCCGTCGAAACCTTCGACAGCGTCACCGGCAAACCGACACAAATCCCACTCGCCGGCCCCGCCAACCGGCAGGGTCGCATCGCGGCGGACAACTGCTTCGGCCGCGAGAGCCGCTACCGCGGCACGCAGGGCACGGCGATCGTGGGCGCCTGCGGCGTCACGGCGGCGATGACCGGGCTGAGCGAGAAGGCGTGCCGGCGGCTCGGCGTCGCCTTTGAGAAGGTCTACGTCCACCCGGCGAGCAACGCCGGCTACTACCCCGGCGCCGAGGGGATGACGCTCAAGCTCGTGTTCGATCCGGAGAACGGCCGCGTGCTTGGCGCCCAGGGCGTGGGGGGCAAGGGCGTCGACAAACGGATCGACGTGCTGGCGATGGCCCTGCAAGCCGGCATGACGGTCTACGACCTCGAAGAGAGCGAGCTCTGCTACGCCCCGCAGTACGGCTCGGCCAAGGACCCGGTGAACATGCTCGGGTTCGTCGCCGCCGGCTTGCTGCGTGGCGACCACCCGGTAGAGCACGCCCACCGGTTGCTCGACTGTGAGCTTGGCGACTCTTTCGTGCTCGACGTCCGTTCGCCCGGGGAGCACGCCGCCGGCGCCGTTCCCGGGGCAACCAACATCAACATCGACGAACTGCGCGAGCGGCTCGGCGAGTTGCCCAAGGACCGGCGGATCGTCGCCTACTGCAAGGTCGGCATGCGCGGCTACCTGGCGACGCGCCTGCTGCGGCAGCACGGCTTTGACGCGGTGAACCTCAGCGGTGGCTTCACAAAATACGAGCGGTTTGTTGCGGCGCGTGCCGAAGCGACGCCGAAGATGGCGCCTTCCGGTCGCTAAGTTCATCCACCGAAAGAGGACTCACGGCTCGCCATCGATGTGCGGCTGGTCTGCTTCGCTAGGCATGTAGCGCGGCGGCGCGAGCGACCAGATGACCCAGTCGCCGTCTTCTTCGGCGGGCGGGTTATCGATCGGTGGCCGTACCACGTAGGGGATCTGCCACCTCGACAGATTGGCGGACGTTTGCGTAGTAAACCTTGATGGCCAGAGGCCGCCGTCGTCGTCGCGATCGACGCCGAGGCTGTAGACGACTGGCTGGCCGTCCACGAGTCGGTAGCCGAGCGGGCCGCCGTTGATGCGGTCGACGGGGAGTTCCGGCAACCAGCGCGGCGCCAACTGGTCGAGCGACTCGGGCCAGCCGCCGTGCTCACGGCGGAGAAGCTCTAATGCGATACCGACCAAGGCGCCGTCACGCAGGCCACGGGCGCCATGAAACACCGACGGCACGGAGCCGATGTTGATTCCTGCCCCCCACAGAGTGATAGGCGGGTATCGCAATCGCTGCCACAGGGGCACTTCATCGAAGGAGTCGGTGTAATCCCCTCTGCTGCTCGTCTCCCACAAGGGACGCTGTGCCCTGCTGCGAACCCGCGCGCTTAGCTCATCGTACTTGGCGACGACTCCGCTTCGCGACGCTGTGACGAGAAAGGCTAGCGGCGCCACTGTTTTTCGAACCAACCCATTCTTTAAACCAGTGTTGTCCTTTCGCTCGTTCTCGAAGAAGCGTCTTCTCCATTCATCGGACTTGACCCAAGCGTCGAGGTCCAGGTGACCGCCGCCCCATGCGCTCTCACAGTACAACCGCTGGACAAGGTCGAGGAAGACGAGCCGCTCCGTAGCAAGATAGGGCGTTGCGTCGTAGCTCGAAGCGGCGGCAAGGTGGGCGAGCCGCTTCAGTTGCTCGTCGTTGAAGACCTCGGAGCGGTTGCGAAGCGTGTCTTCCAGAAACGCCCAGGCCATTCGGTCGATGCTCACCATGACGAGGGCGCTGACATAGAAGCCCACTTCGCCGGATTGCTTGGCGACGCCCAGCATCGCCTCGATATCGTCTGACACGCGTCGCCCATCGGCCGACAACTGCGCGTCCACCATCAGGACTCTGGCCACGGCGCGCATTTGTTGGACATGGTCTAGTAAGACGTGCTGCAATCCCCCTCCAAAATCTTCGTACGCTGGCTCCTCTGGCCGAATGCCGCCCTCAAGCTCCGCAAAATCGTCGCGGTATGGCTTGTCAAAGCCGACCTCAACACCGAGCCTAGGCTTCGACGCCGCAGCGCGGAGCTTCTCTATGAAATCTACATGCTCGGCTATCCAGGCCTCGGCGGCGGGCCGGGTCGTGGCGGTGAGCGGCTCAGACGCCCAAGGCTGCTCCCAGCCGTAGAAGTTCGCCTGAGGATCGCCCGCCTCGCGTTTGAACCGTTGCTCCTCAGCAACGATGCGGAATGCGTCGAGGTACAGCGGCCACGCTCGATCGTCCTCGGGAACGGCGGCGGCCGGGGCATTAAGCTTCTTTAGGTAATTGACCGAAACGACCGGCTTAGGGATGAGCAGACACATCGCAAATAGCGCGTACAGGGCTAGCCCAGCCAACGCCCCCCGCGAAGCCCACCACCACGCCTGCCACACCCGCGGTCGGTTGCGGACCTTGCCGCGCCTCATCAGCCGCGCGGCCGTGCGTGGCTCGCCGAAGTCGGCGACGAGCGCCTCGGGCGACTGGCCCGAGGCGAGGCCCTCCTGAAAGTGCGAGACAAGCTCGTCGGCAACCGCGATTCTCTCGCCCCGCCACAGCCGCGTCCTGCGGACGGTCTCGCTTACCGTTTCGGCGACCGCAAGCGGCAGGTCCGCTTTGGCGACCGCCTGCTTGTAGGTGCGAGGACTCAGCCAGCTGCGGACGACATCGGCCGCGCACTCACGGGCCGCGAAAAACGTTGGAAAAGTTTCCCGCCAGGGATCGGGGGCCCCGTCGGGCTCGGAGACGCAGTCGCTCATACCGTACCTCCCAGGGGCTTGGGCAACACCTCCAGCGAGCCAAGCGCCTCGAACAACGCGGCCCACTGCTTCA
Source organism: Pseudobythopirellula maris (assembly GCF_007859945.1). GTDB lineage: Bacteria > Planctomycetota > Planctomycetia > Pirellulales > Lacipirellulaceae > Pseudobythopirellula > Pseudobythopirellula maris. The sequence continues at coordinate 374,592 of NZ_SJPQ01000002.1, forward strand.
CGTCGACGGCGAGCTTGCGTTCGCCCTTCTTGGTGAGCCGGTAGTAACGCCGCGGGCGGGGGCCCGACTCGTCGGTGCGCGAGCGGACCAGGCCCTTCGCCTCGAGGTTGTAGAGCATCGGGTAGAGCGTCGACTGGCCGAGGGCCAGCACCCCATCGGTCCGCTGCGAGAGCGACTCGACGAGCTCGTAGCCGTATTTCTCGCCGCCCGAGAGCAGCTGCAGCACCGCCGTCGGCCCGGCGCCGCGCATCAGTTCGCGTTCGAGTTTCATGGGAAAACCCCAGGAGGAGACTTGCTATGCATTGCATAGTATCGGCGCCGGAGCATGGGAGCAAGTCTTTTGGCGAAAGAATACGGGGGGCTCAGCGGGCGGGCTGAGGAGCCGTTACCACTGGTAGCCGACCATGAAGCTGTCTCCGAGCAGGGCGTGGTCGCCCAGGTTGCTGGAGCTCCAGAGCTGGGCGTCGGCCATGTACTGCAAGATGAGGTCGCCCCGTCCGAGGCGACGGCGGTACTCAAGCCCGAGGCCGGTCTCCGCGATTCCCATCGCCGCGGTCGGCTGAAAGCCGGGAGTGGTTTCTTCGAACGTGCCGAGCATTTGGCTGTATCGGCCGTAGCCGAGCACCGACACTTCGGACAGCTCGCTGCGATAAAGGGACCGGCGGAACTCCAAGAAAGCGCTGAGCCCGCCCCCTCCAAACCCGGGGTTCGAACCGTTGAGAAAATCGACTTCCTGGTGGGCCGCACGCACGCCCGCGCCTAGAACGAGGCTCGTGTCGCCCACCCACACCCGTTGATACAGGTCGAAATCGAATGTCGAGAAGGTGACGTTGGCCTGCGAACTTAAGTGCGGCGCCGCGGAGCCCTGGATCGATATCTCGTCGTCCCAGGAGCGGAACGCAACGCGGTAACCGCCCCCGCGCGAGCTCTCGTGAGCGATCTTCAGCTGCCCGCCTGTGAGCTGAGATTCTTCGGCGTAGGTAAAGCTCGTGTTGCTGTGCCCGACCGTCGCCGATGAGATCCCGCCGATCACCGACCACCCGGTCAGCCGCGCTTGGCGGCAGGCGCGGCAAGGCTCGGGGCAGCAGCCGCCGGTGGGGCAGAACGCCGCGGCGATCTGCACTTCGGGGTCGTAGGTGGGCGCCAGGTCGGCCGGCGACGCCATCGGCCCTTCCGCCGGCGGCGCCATGGGATTGTCGAGCGGCGGCTGCGGCGGGACGATGGTCCAGTGCGTCTCTTCGGCGGGCTGGTCGCTCAGCAGGGCGTCGTAGTCGCCCATCGCGACTTGGGCTTGCTGAGCCTCGGCCGTCGGAACGCGCCAACCGGCGCAGCAAAGCAGCGCTAACGCCGCGACGGAGGCGGCCGCCTTGGGGGAGATGAGCATCGGGGCTCTCGTATAATCTGGGTCAACGGGAACGCGTCGCGGGCCGCGGGACTGGCTCGAAACGCGCTAGCAATGTTCGGCAATACAGCAATCGACGCAGCGCCGCAATGCCGGCTGGTCTCCGTTAAAAATCACCTCTCGCAGAAACCGCAGTGACAACTCCCACGCCCATGGCGACCGACTGGAAGCTCCGCACCAAGACGCTAGCAGTGCGTGAGGGCGACGCCCCGCTGCTCGTGGGCGTGGTGAACGTGACGCCCGACTCGTTCTCCGACGGCGGCCGGTTCTTTGGCAGCGGGGGCTTCGACCCCGAGAGGGCGATCGAGCACGGCCTGCGGCTCGCCGGCGAAGGGGCCGCCCTGCTCGATGTCGGCGGCGAGAGCACCCGGCCCGGCGCCGAGCCCGTTTCGGCCAAGGAGGAGCTCGGTCGCGTGCTGCCGGTGGTCGAGGGGCTCGTCCGACAGCTCGACACGCCGATTTCTATCGACACGAGCAAGGCGTCGGTCGCCCGGGCGGTGCTCGAAGCGGGCGTCGAGGTGGTGAACGACGTGACCGGCCTGGAGGGCGACGCCGACATGCTAGCCCTGGCGGCAGACGCCGGGGCGGGGGTCTGTGTGATGCACATGCGTGGCGAGCCGCGCACCATGCAGCGTGACCCGCAATACACCGACGTGGCGACCGAAGTGGCGGCTTATCTGTCCGGGCGGCTTGATGCGCTCACAGCCGCCGGCGTCGCGCCGGAGCGGATCTGCCTCGATCCCGGCCTGGGCTTCGGCAAGACGACGGCCCACAACCTGGAGCTCGTCCACCGGCTCGACGAGCTGCACGCCCTCGGCCAGCCGCTCTTGGTGGGGCACTCACGCAAGCGGTTCCTGGGCGAGATCATCGGCGACATGGAGGCCGACCGCACAGCGGCGACCATCGGCGCGGCCGTCGCCCTGGCCTCGGCGGGGGTGCAGCTGATCCGTGTTCACGATGTGCGGCCGGTGCGTGAGGCGTTGCTAGCATGGCGGGCGTGTTGGGGCCCCCAAACTTAGCCGTGGACAGGAGCCGGCGGGTCCCCCAGCGGCGGGTAACCTGCGCCGCCGGAGCCCTTCGTTTTCTCTGTGGCAAAGCGGGCGCCCGGCCTGCTCCGGGGGCTTATGCCCGCCGGCTCGCCTTTGGCGGCTGCCGGCGTTGACCCGGGGGGGCGAAACTGGGGATACTAGCGGGGATTCTCGCCCACTCTGAGACCAGCAACGCGACCGCCCCTCACGATGCCCCCCAGCCAAACCCTCGCCGATCCCGCCGCCGACCTGTCCGCTTACTGCTCGGACGTGGCCCACCGCGCGAAGCGGGCGTCGGCCGATCTGGCCGTGCTGTCGGGTGACAAGAAGATCGCCTGGTTGCGGCGCTCGGCCGAGTTGCTCCGCGAATCGCAAGACAGACTCACCGAGGCGAACAAGCTCGACCTCGAGGCGGCGCCCGGCTACGGCCTCACCGACGCCGCGATCGACCGCTTGCGGCTCACGCCCGAGCGGGTCGAAGGGATCGCCATTGGCCTGGAGCAAGTCGCCACGCTCCGCAACCCGATCGGCCGGGTGATCGATTCAACCGTGCGGCCCAACGGGTTGCGGATCGACAAGGTGCGCGTGCCGCTGGGCGTGGTGTTCTTCATCTACGAGTCGCGGCCGAACGTGACGGCCGACGCGGCGGCGATCTGTGTGATGAGCGGCAACGCCGTGATATTGCGCGGCGGCAAAGAAGCAATCCACTCGAGCACGGCGATCGTCGAGCTTTTGGGCCAAGCGGCCGAGGAGATCGGGGTGCCGAAGGACGCGGTGCAGCTCGTGTCGACCACCGACCGCGACGCCGTGGGTCACTTCCTCAAGATGGACGACCGGATCGACGTCGCCATCCCGCGTGGCGGCGAGGGGCTCATCCGGCGTGTGGCGGCCGAGGCGACGATGCCCGTGATCAAACACTTTGACGGCAACTGCCACGTTTACCTCGACGCGGCCGCCGATCCCGACCTGGCCGAGTCGGTCACGGTGAACAGCAAGTGCCACCGGCTGGGCGTGTGCAACGCGGCCGAGTCGCTGGTGGTCCACGCCGATGCGGCCGCCGAGCTGCTGCCGCGCGTCGGCAAGGCGTTGAAAGACCAAGGGGTCGAGATCCGCGGCGACGAGCGTGTGTGCGAGTTGGTCCCCGGCGCCGCGCCGGCGTGCGACGACGACTACGGCGCCGAATACCTCGACAAGGTGATCTCGGCCGTGGTAGTCGGATCGCTGGACGAGGCGATCGAGCACATCAACCGCTACAGCTCGGGGCACACCGAGGCGATCGTCACCCGCGACCTGGCGGCGGCCGACTTGTTCGCGGCGCGCGTCGACAGCTCGGCGGTGATGATCAACGCCAGCACAAGATTCAACGACGGTTTCGAGTTCGGCCTGGGCGCCGAGATCGGCATCAGCACCGACAAGTTCCACGCCCGTGGCCCGTGCGGCGTCGAGGAGCTGACGAGTTACAAGTATGTGGTCCACGGTTCGGGACAGATCAGAGAATAACAAAGTTTTAAAAGACGATTGCAAAATTACAAATTGAGAATTGCACATTTGATATTTGCAATTTTCAATTACTAGAGCGGTATTCGAATTGGTGTGGACGAGCGGGGAAGCGATTGGCGGCGTGGCGAGGAAGCCGAAGCAGGCAATGCGGTGCATTGTCGATGCAGGCTGACGAAGCCATGACGCCGATCGCGAGCCGAGCGTCTACGCCAATGAGCAAACCGCTCTAATTTCCAATCAATGCCGTCCGGCAAGGAGGCCGCGATGAGCGACGTTCTCAACCAGAACGAGATCGAGAGCCTGCTGGGCTCTCTCGACACGGGGCCGGCCGATCCCGCGCCCGCCGCCGCGCCATCCAATCCCGGCAAATCGGCGGCCAAGAGTGTCGCCGCGTTTAGCCAGTCGCAAGGCGCCTCGGGCATTGCCGAACTGCCCAAGCCCAAGGAAAAGGTCACCCCGTACGACTTCAAGCGTCCGGAGCGGGTCGGCAAGGACCAGATGCGGGCCCTGCAGACGATGCACGAGGGCTTCGGGCGCAACTTTGGCGCCGCGCTCTCCTCGCTGCTCCGCTCGATCGTTGAGGTCAAGCTCACAAGCGTCGACCAGCTGACTTACAGCGAGTTCGTGTTCAGCCTGGAAAACCCCACCTGCTTCAACTTGGTGAACGCCAAGCCGCTCGAGGGGCAGCTGATCCTCGACATCAACCCGTCGCTGCTCTACCCGATCATCGATCGGCTGCTCGGCGGCACGGGCGAGGCGAACGCCTCGACGCGGCGTCCCCTTACCGAGATCGAGCTCCTGCTGGTGGGCCGCATCACGGGCTTGTTCCTCGACGAGATGCGCGCCGCTTGGGAGAACGTCATCGAGCTCGAGCTGTCGGTCGAGCGGGTGGAAAGCAACCCCCAACTCGTGCAGATCGTCCCGCCGAACGAAGTGGTGGTGCTGGTGAGCTTCGAGCTCACCCTGGGCGAGGTGCGCGGCATGATGAACCTCTGCATCCCGTTCAACACGATCGAGCGGATCGGCAGCAAGCTCAGCGCCAACAGCTGGATCACGTACAGCAAGAAGCCGCCCACGCCCGAGACGAGGCAGAACATCAGCGATCAGATGTCGGGCTCGATCGTCGAGGTGGTGGTCGACTTGGCCGAAACGCGCATCGCCACCAAGGACCTGATCGGTCTGCGGGTGGGCGACGTCATCAACACCGAGAAGGACAAGTCGACCCCGCTCGTGGTGTCGGTCGAGGGGCGTCGCAAGTTCCACGCCTCGCCCGGCGCGCTCAAGGGTCACAAGGCGATCCAGGTGATCGAGGCGCTCGAGGAACGCCGCCAGGCCGCGGGCGACGCGAAGGAAGCGTAGCCGATCAGCCCGCCGCTGCGGGCGCCTCAAGCACGCCGCGGGCCCGCGGCCAGGCGAGCAACGCCTCCACAACCATCCACAGCTGCAACGCCATGATCGCCACGCCGAACAGCAGCAGCGGCCACGCCGTCGAGCGGTTCGGCCAGAAGTCTTCGGCGATCTGCTCGGCCATCGCCCAGCCCGGCATCACGAGCATCAGCAGCATCGGCCCGACCGCGAACCAGAGCGGCAGGCCCCGTCGCGCCAAGTAGAAGACCACGACCATCAGCGCGAGCCCGGCGAGCAACTGGTTCGTGGCGCCGAACAGCGGCCAGAGGATCAGCCCTCCCGTGCCCGGCCCTCCGGGCCCGGGGATCATCGCCACGGCGCCGCCGGCGATCACCGCCAGGCTAGTCGCCCCGTGCTTTCCTTGGAGCGGCGCTAAACGCAGTGTGTGGGCCAGTTCCTGGATCACGTAGCGCTGCAAGCGGGTGGCGGTGTCGAGCGTGGTCGCCGCGAAGCAAGCCACCAGCACCGCGATGATCGCCACGCAGAGCCGCCGAGGCAGGCCGAGCATCGCAACGAAGTTGGCGCCCCCTTCGACGAAGGCGCCCACCTTTTGCTTCAGGCCGATGCTCTTCCAGCCGCCGGTCGTCACGGCGGCGCCGTCGTCTGTCGTGACGGTGATGATTTGCGCCTGGTACCGCGACTCCCACGCTTGGCGTCCGGTGAGCATCTCGCCGTCGGGCCCGGGAACGCCCATGCCCAGCCCCGCGCAGCAGGCGAGTATCACCAGCACGGCGAGCCCCCCCTCCATGAGCATGGCGCCGTAGCCGATCGCTTGGGCGGCTTGCTCGTTGTCGACTTGCTTGCTCGTGGTTCCGCTCGCCACGAGACAGTGGAACCCGCTGCACGCGCCGCAGGCGATCGTGATGAACAAGAACGGCCAGATGGGCGGCGCGTCTGCCGGGACTTCCTGGGCGATGGCCGGGGCGGCGTTCAGGTCGGCGGCGCCCGTCGCGCACGCCACGGCCAAGCCCCCCACCAGCAACGCGACCGCCACCAGCAGTTGCTGGCTGTTGAGGTAGTCGCGCGGCTGCAGCAGCAGCCACACGGGCAGCACCGACGCCGCGTAGCAATAAACCAACAGGATCGCCGTCCACAACACGATCGGTGTGCCATACGCACCGAGCACGGGCAGGCTCGGCAGAGTGATCGGCCACACGTACACGCCGAGCCACACCGCCAGGTAAACCAAACCGAGCGCCGCGAGCGACAGCGGCAGCAGCGGCGCCCCGCGGCGGTGGACCAGGTAGCCGATCGCCAAGGCGAGGGGCATAGCGGTCCAAACGCTCAGCACCGATTCGGGGTACATGGCGAATATCGCCGCGATCACCAGCCCGAACACGCCGATCACCACCGTGAGCGCGAAGAACAGCACCAGCAGGAACAGCAGCCGGGCGCGGGGCGAGATCAACCGGCCGGCCGCCTCGCCTACGGTCTGGCCGCGGCTGCGGAGGCTCACCACGAGCGAGCCGAAGTCGTGCACCGCACCGACGAATATCGATCCCAGGACGACCCACAGCAAGGCGGGCAGCCAGCCCCAGAAGACCGCGATCGCCGGGCCCACGATCGGCCCCGTGCCGGCGATGCTCGTGAAGTGGTGTCCCAGCACCACGGAGCGGCGGGTGGGGACAAAATCGACGTCGTCCCGCAGCTCGTGGCTCGGCGTTTTGGCGAGCGGGTCGAGCCGGAACACCCGCCGTGCGAGCCAGCCGCCGTACACCCGGTAGGCGAGGCCCAACGCGGCGAACGAACCGATTGCGACAACGAGCGTAAGCATGCAAGCAACCCGATAGCCAAAAATACGATGAGCGGTAGGCGGCGTCGCCCCTGGGCGCCGATCCTATCGGCCCCTCCCGAGCGTCTATCGTAATCCGCTACTCGGCGATCCGCACCCGGCCCTCGGCGGGCGGGGCGTTCCTGGGGGCTTGCCGCTCCCCTATAATCAAGAAACGAACGAGCCTGTTTCGCCCCCCTTGCTAGTAGAAAGTCACCCTCAAGTGCCCGAACAAGTCGTCATTATCGGCAGCGGCCCCGCCGGCTGGTGCGCCGCGATCTACACCGCTCGCGCTAACCTCAACCCGCTCTGCTTCGAGGGCGCCGTGAACGAGGAGAACCGCCAAGACGGCACGCTGCCGCTCGGGCAACTCGCGCTCACCACCGAGGTGGAGAACTACCCCGGCTTCCCCGCCGGCGACCTGAGCGGATACCTCAAGTCGTCGCTCGATGAGGAGCACCATTGGCTCGCCGATATGCACCAGAAAGAGGGCTGCAGCGGGCCGGAGCTGATGCACCTGATGCGGCAGCAGGCGGCCAACTTTGGCACTCGGATCGAGACCGACGACATTGTCGAGGTCGATTTCTCCCAGCACCCGTTCAAGCTCAAGTCGGCCGGTGGCAAGGAAGTCGAGGCGAACTCCGTCATCATCGCCACCGGCGCCCGCGCCAACTACCTCGGCCTCGAGTCGGAGACTAAGTACAAGAACGTTGGCGTGAGCGCTTGTGCCGTGTGCGACGGCGCCTTGCCGCGGTTCCGCGACAAGCCGCTGGTGGTCGTGGGGGGCGGAGACTCGGCTGTCGAGGAGGCGGACTACCTCGCTAAGTTCGCCAGCAAGGTCTACCTGATCCACCGCCGCGAGGAGCTGCGGGCCTCTCGGATCATGGCCGACCGAGCGAAGAACCACGACAAGATTGACATCCAGTGGAACTCGGAAGTCGCCGACGTGCTCGGCGACGACGAGAGCGGCGTGAAGGGCGTGGTGCTCAAGTCGACCAAAGACGGCTCGACCCGCGAGCTCGACGCCGCCGGCATGTTCGTGGCCATCGGCCACACGCCCAACACCCGCTTCCTCGAGGGCCACCTCGAGCTGCACGAGAGCAAGTACGTGAAGTGGACCGTGCCGTTCCGCACCAACACGAGTGTCGAGGGCGTGTTCGCCGCCGGCGACGTAGCCGACGACTATTACCGCCAGGCGATCACCGCGGCCGGCACCGGCTGCATGGCTGCGCTCGACGCGGAGCGATGGCTCGCTGCTCAAGGGCTTTAGTCACTCGGCTTAAGCGGAACCACGGATCTGGAAGCGAGCACAGCCCGCCTTTAGTCCGCGGAGATTTTGGTTAGACTTGAGGGCCGCGACCGGCTGAGCCGGGGCGCGGCCCTTTTCTTATCTAGGCGAACCCTCAGGCGGCAAGAATGGCGAGCGACGCAAACCCTTCCTCTCCGATGTCCGGCTCCCCTTTGACGGGAGTGGAGCGCGACCGCGCGATGCTCGCCGAGGCGAGCGCCCGCGGCACGGGCGCCAAGCTTGGCGCCTTCATGCGGCTCTCGGGCCCCGGCTGGTTGCAGAGCGCCATAACGCTCGGCGGCGGCTCGCTCGCCGGCAGCCTGTACCTCGGCGTGCTGGGCGGCACGAGCCTGCTGTGGCTCCAGCCGCTGGCGATGATCCTCGGCATCGTCATGCTCAGCGCGATCGGCTACGTCACGCTCTCGACGGGCGAGCGCCCGTTCAAAGCGATCAACACGCACGTGAACCCCGTGCTCGGCTGGTCGTGGGCCCTCGCCACGCTGGCGGCGAACATCGTCTGGTGCATGCCGCAGTTTGCTTTGGCAAACGGCGCTCTGCAGCAAAACCTGGCCCCAGGTCTTCTCGGAGCCGACAGCGCACTTGGCGATTTCAACGCCAAACTATTGATCTCGATCGTCATCCTTGTGATCACGGTCGCGGTGACCTGGAGCTACGGTTCGGGCAGTTGGGGGATCAAACTCTACGAGTTGGTGCTCAAGCTGATGGTCGCGGCGATTGTGCTTTGCTTCCTCGCGGTGGTTGGCACGCTGGCATGGAGCGGGGCAATCGACCTCGGCGCCGTCTTCACGGGTTTCATCCCGAACCCCGCCCAGCTCTTCGAGCCCGCCGAAGCCTACTTGCCGTTCCTCGACCAACTCGACGCCGGGGCCCAAGGCTACTGGGCCGACAAAATCGTCGGCTTGCAACTCGATAAAGCGGCTGCCGCGGCCGCAACGGCCGTTGGCATCAACATGACCTTCCTATTCCCCTACTCGCTGCTGAGTAAGGGCTGGGGCAAAGAGTTCCGCGGTTTGGCAATCTTCGATCTCGCCACCGGCATGCTGATCCCCTTCGTGCTGGCCACCAGCTGCGTGGTTGTGGCTTCGGCCACCCAGTTCCACGGCCGTATCGTTCCCGGTTTAGTCGAAGACCTTGAGGAAGAAGCGAAGCCTACCAATGGGGAAGCGAAAGACTTCTACGGTATCGCCTCGAACAGACTGAAAGTGCTAGGTCTTGCGACTGAAATGCCGAAGAAACCGACACTTGATGAACATCTTGCCGAAGCAAGGAAGCTCCCCCTCGAAGAACAAGCCATTGCCGCGATGCTCGTGGACCGCAACAACTTCCGGCTGTCGCAGTCCCTTGCCCCGCTCACCGGCGAGGGCGTGGCGAACACCGTCTTCGGCCTCGGCGTGCTGGGCATGACTCTGTCGACCATCAGCGTGCTGATGCTGATGAGCGGCTTCGCGCTAACGGAGATGCTCGGCCTGAAGCAAAGCGGCTGGCCTTTCCGCCTTTGCTGCCTAGCGTCGGCCGTCGGCGTCCTTGGTCCGTTCTTTTGGAGCAAGGCGGCGCCCGCGTTGGTGGTGCCGACCTCGGTGTTCGGCCTGATCCTGCTTCCGATCGCCTACCTCACCTTCTACCTGCTGATGAACCAGCGGAGCTTGTTGGGCGAGGACCTGCCGCGCGGCGGCAAGCGCGTGGCGTGGAACCTGCTGATGGGCGTCTCGGCGGGCGTCGCCACCGCGGCAAGCCTCTACATGGTCTGGCTCAAGGCGGGCCAGAACGGCATGATCGCCATCGGCGCGCTGCTGGCGCTGGCCTTGGTGGTTCAGTTCACCCGCAAACCTCATGGTTCCCCTCCTCCGGAACGGGGGAGGGGCTAGGGGAGGGGGCTGAAGAGGGTACCCGGGGCGCCCCCTCCCCTAACCCCTCCCCCCATGGGGGAGGGGGATACGATTCGTAGTTCCAAGTGTGAGCGTCAAGGATGGAAAAGCTCTCGGTCAAAGCCGCCCGGCAGGAGTCGGCGATCGGCCAGACGGTTACCGTCGAAGGCTGGGTCCGCACGCGGCGAGACTCGAAGGCGGGGTTCAGCTTCATTGAACTGAACGACGGCTCGTGCCTCGGCAACCTGCAGGTGCTCGCCCCGCAGGAGCTGGCCAACTACGAGTCGGAGGTCAAACGCCTCACGGCCGGCTGCTGCGTCCGCTGCCGCGGCGAGGTGGTCGCCTCGCAGGGGGGCGGCCAAGCGACGGAGCTCAAGGCCGACGAGCTGCACGTGTACGGCTGGGCCGAGCCCGAGACTTACCCGCTGCAGAAAAAGCGGCACTCGTTCGAAAAGCTGCGCGAGTGGGGCCACCTGCGGCCCAGGACCAACGCGATGGGCGCCGTGATGCGGGTCCGCAACCGGCTCTGCCGGTCGATCCACGAGTTCTTCCAGGAGGACGGTTTCCTCAACGTCCAGACGCCGATCATCACCACCAGCGACTGCGAGGGCGCCGGCGAGATGTTCCGCGTCACGACGCTCGACCCAGCCAACGCGCCGCGAACCGAAGCGGGCGGAGTCGACTGGGCCCGCGACTTCTTCGGCCGCGAGGCGCACCTCACGGTCTCCGGCCAGTTGGAAGGCGAGGCGTATGCCTGCGCGTTGGGCCGCATCTACACGTTCGGCCCGACGTTTCGCGCGGAGAACTCCAATACCTCGCGCCACTTGGCCGAGTTCTGGATGGTCGAGCCGGAGGCGGCGTTCTTCGACCTCGACGACAACATGGACCTCGCCGAGCGGTTCCTCAAGCGTTTGGTGGGCGACGTTCTTCGCGACTGCGACGAGGACCTCGCCCTGTTCAATCAGCACATCGACAAGACGGTCATCGCACGGCTGGAGAAGATCGCCGAGAGCGCGTTCGTGCGGATGCCTTACACCGACGCCGTCGCGTTGCTCGAGCAGTCGGGTGAGAAGTTCGAGTTCCCCGTTTCCTGGGGCGCCGACCTGCAGGCCGAGCACGAGCGTTACATCACCGAGAAGCATGTCGGCGGGCCGGTCGTGCTCTACGACTACCCGCGCTCGATCAAGCCGTTCTACATGCGGGTGAACGACGACGACAAAACCGTGCGGGCGATGGACGTGCTGGTGCCCGGTGTCGGCGAAATCATCGGCGGCTCGCAGCGCGAAGAGCGGCTCGACGTGCTCACCGCCCGCATGCAGGAACAGGGGATCGAGCCGGACGACTACCAGTGGTACGTCGACCTCAGGCGCTACGGCACGGCCCCGCACAGCGGCTTCGGCCTGGGGCTCGAACGGATGGTGCAGTTCACCACCGGCATGGCGAACATCCGCGACGTGATCCCGTTCCCCCGCACGCCGGGGCACGCGGGGTTCTAGTGCGAAACGCACGGATGCGTAGCGTGTGCGGCGGTGTGATTCGACGTCGATATGGCGAAAACAACGCTACGGCTAGCGGTAGTGCGATCTAGAAGGCGTATTTAGGTTTGCGGAATGCGGGGTAAGAGTGAGGGGCTGCTACTCGAGATCCTCAGCCGAAATCGAGTCTTGCCGCGCGCTCAGCACCCGGTAGATCACGACTGCATCATCCTCGACGCAGTAGAGCACCCGGTGCGTGGCGCCGCCAAGACCGTAAAGCATCTGCCGGACGCCTGCGATACGCAGCGCGTGTTCGCTCGCAAAAGAAAAACGCTCGGGCATCTCTGCGAGCGAATAGATCTCGTTAAGAATGCCGGTGTACCAGCGATCTGCCTGTTCTTTGGAACGGCATACCGACCACCACGAGCGGTTCGAGTGGATGTCCCACTTGGCGGGTTCGGTGATTACGATGCGGCGGTTCACGATCGCGGTGGGATACCCTGCTCTTCGCGATACCGACGATCGAAATCTTCTAGCGGCTCGTACTGGCCCGCCTTGTAGGCGTCGATGCCCTCTTGGACCGCTTTAACGGCGTCGTCCCCTTCGAGTATCAGCGGGGTGGCGTCTTCCATCCGGGCGATCGCACGCACGATCACGTCGGCGGCGTCGGAGCCCTCGCCTCGTTGGGCCAGCTTGGCGGCCAATTGGATTGTTGTGTCGGGGAGATCGATCTGCATGCGAACAGCCCAAGATGAAAGTCGTTGGCTTCTCGGCCGCTAGCCGGCGCGAGTTCCGCCAATCCAAGGCTGTATTCTACCCGCCGACACTTTGACGGTTCAAGCAAAACGCCCCCCGACCAAGCCCAGACAGGGCTGCGATACGCACCTGACGGGGCGCGCCGATAGAGCCAGACGCCGACCTGCCGTTCACTCCGACATCAGCGTCAGGATCTCGAGCGCCGCAAACCCCTCGTGCAGCTTCTCGGCCGGCGCCTCGCGTGACGATTGCCACACGCTCTGCGCCCTGCGGACGTACTGCTCGCGGGCCTCACGCAGGAAGAACTCCTCGACCTCGCGGAGCGCCGCCCGCCACGACGCCTTCGATTGGTCGAGCGCCTCCGCGTCGCCAGAAAGGGCCTCGAAGATCACGTCATCAAGGCTTTCGAGACGCTCGAGCGTCTCGGGCGGGATCGTCACGCCCCACCCCGCGTTCACCACCAGGCTCGCCGCCTCCTCGGCCGCACGATCGGCGTTCGCGCCGTCGACACCCGACGTGTCGACTCGCAGCAGGTCGTGTTGGTGAGGGTGGGCGGGGGTCATTGAAAGCGAATAAGTAAGGGTTCAAACGGGGTAAGGGGGCTTGGGGGAACACACTTATAGGACCGTTGTCTCGGGCCCCAGGTTCGTGGCCCTACCAGGCCGCGGGGGCTTCCGCAGCCGAACGGGGGGATGGAGAGCCGGGCGTTATCCGGTGCGGCGCCGCTGGCGGAGTTGCTCGAACTGGGAGACGACCGACGCCGCCCCTTCTGCCGGGCTCTCGAGAGGAGTGGCGTAATCGACCACCGCTGCGGGTTGGGGCGAATCCACTTGGGCCGAAACCGGCGCAGCCACGGCAGCGGGGGCCTCCGACGCGAGCGCGGCGCGGGCGATTGCCTCGGGGGCAAGCACCTCGGTGACGGATGCCGAAGAAATTGCCGCCGCCGGGGGCCCCCCGCTAGCGGACAAACGCTCGTCGAGCTCTCGCTCGCGGCGCAGCAGATCGCTCTCCTCAGCCGCCAGCCGCTGACGCCATTGGTCGAGCTGCCGGTGATAAGAGTCCAATCGCTCCAGTGCGGCAGACGACGCCTCACGACGCTGCGCCTCTTCTGTCTGGAGCCATTCGGTGATTTCGCGCGCTGCGCTTAGCAATTGGGCGTTCATCCGTAGAGTGGGGGGAGGGTGAATTCCTTCGGTTTTTTAGGCGTCGGTAGCGACGCCCGGTGGATTGATCGGCCACACCGAGACGGCGGGCCGCAGGGATGCCCCGCTCCCCTCCGACAAACTAGCCGGCGAAAACGCGAGCACATCAGAGGGAAGAAGAGCGCTGACCGGGCCGCGGATTCCCTCTCCGGGGCCATCGAAAATCTAGGTCGCCCCCGGAGCGAGTCAAATCCTGAGGACAAGGATTTACCGAAACGCTCCTGCTACTGCAGAAGAACCACGGGTGACACGGATATCACCGCCGAGAATGCGGATGAATGGCCAAGAAAGGGCGCAAAGACGCAAAGAGAAGAGGACGGGTGGTCCCGAAGCGTTTGGAATGACCAATGACCAATGACCAATGACCAATGACCAATGACCAAAAAGGGGCGGGATTCAAAGCCTTTTGGTCATTGGTCATCCGCCCTAAGCCGGCGCCTGCTGCCGCATCATCGCCAGGAATCTGTCGAACAGATAATGGCTGTCGTGCGGGCCGGCCGAGGCCTCCGGGTGGTACTGCACACTAAAAGCCGGCGCCGTGCGGCAATTGACCCCCTCGACCGTTTGATCGTTGAGACTCAGGTGCGTCACCTCGAGCGAATCGGGCAGCGAGTCGGCGTCGACCGCAAAGCCGTGGTTCTGCGAGGTGATCTCCACCTTGCCGGTAGAGAGATCCTGCACCGGCTGGTTGGCGCCGCGGTGCCCGAACTTCATTTTGTACGTCTTCGCCCCCAGGGCGAGCGACAACAACTGGTGGCCCAGGCAGATGCCGAAAATCGGCTTCTGGCCCACCAGCGAGCGGATCGTATCGGTGGCGTAGGCCACCGGCTCGGGGTCGCCCGGGCCGTTGGAGAGGAAAACGCCGTCCGGCTTGTGGGCGAGGATCTCGTCGGCCGGGGTCTTGCCCGGCACCACGGTCACGCGGCAGCCCTGCCCCACCAGGCAACGCGGGATGTTCCATTTCATGCCGAAGTCCAAGGCCACGACGTGCGGGCCGTCGCCCTCGAAGGGCTCGGCGCCGCTGCCGTCGAGGCGTGTCCAGCGACTCAGCGGCTCGCTCCAAACTTGGGAGTCGGTCGGCGAGACCTCCTGAACCAAGTCGCGACCGACCAGGCCGGGGCTCGCTTTGGCCTTCGCCACAAGGCTCGCGTCGTCCAGGTCGGTCGTGGAAAGGACGCCGCGCATCGCTCCCTTAGAGCGGATGTGCCGGACCAGCGCTCGGGTGTCGATCCCCTCGATCGCCACTACGCCGTGCTCACGCAGGTAATCGCCGAGCGAGGTGTTGCTGCGGAAGTTGCTCCGCACGCGGCTCTCCTCACGCACGACGAATCCCGAGAGCTTGGGGCCGCCGCTCTCCATGTCGTCGGGGCAGACGCCGTAATTGCCGATCTGCGGGTAGGTCATCGTGACGATCTGGCCGCGGTAGCTGGGATCGGTGAGGATCTCCTGGTAGCCGGTCATCGACGTGTTGAAGCAGACCTCGCCGTCGCATTCGCCCGGGGCGCCGATCGAGCGGCCGGCGAACACGGCGCCGTCTTCGAGGGCGAGTTTAGCGGGCGGTTTTTCCGAGGGGGCGGGCATAGCGGGGCGGGCGGTCTTAGGCTTGGGGCAAGAAACCGGAGGATAAACTTCCCGATTCTCACCCCCGCGGGCCCCGCGATCAACCCACGGTCTATTCCCACAAGCACAATCGCCGCCCCTGCAGGGTCCGCCCTCTGTGGCGGGCCGAACCCCGACGGACGGGCGTGTCCCCGGGGCCGTCACGCCACGGAGGGCGGTCCCTACAGATCCTCACAACGTCTCGGGATTGTCTCGGTCGACGTCGACAACGAAATCTCCGCTCAGAAAATCACGACCGATCAACATGGCGTAGCCGAGCCGCGATCGATCACTGAGCGTGACCAGCGTTTCTTTCTCAACGCCTCGGCAGCGGAGCCTCAGTCGCAAGTAGTAGCGGTCCTGCGAGTCGACGGCGTTGCGGATTGTCGCGTGGTCAACAATCCGCGACTCGATCCACGCCTGCTCGCCGGCTCGGTTTTCGATGAGCACCCGGGCGATCTTGCCGACGTTGTTCTGCGGCTGGCCGTCATCCCCGGAGATCTCGAGCCGCTCGTAATGCAGCGAGCTGACCGTGGCGCCTGTGTCGACCCGCGCCATGAAACTGACGCCGCTGTCGAGTTCAGTGACCTCGGCCGTGGCGCCGATGGTCGCCTTGCCCACGAGGAGGGCTAATAGAGAGACGCCTGCGGAGAATAAGATTGCCCCCAGCAGCCATCGCTTAGCTAAACGCCTCTTGGGCGCCGGCGCGGCAAACGGCTGGTCCGCCATGCGACCGCCTCGCAAGAAAGGGGCGCGGTCAGTTCACTTTTTCGGTGACGTGCCCGGTGTCGACGACGAAGTCGCCCGTCAGGTACTCGCGGCCCAACAGCAGCGGGTACTTCAGCCGCGAACGGTCGTTGAGCGTCACCAGAGCGGGCTTCTGCACGCCGAGCACGCTGAGCTCGATCTCGATGTTGTAGCGCTCTTCTCGGTGAGCGTCCATCTTGACCACCGTGCGGTCGACGATCTTGGTGTCGACCCAAGCCCGTGACCCGGCGCCGTCATCGAGCAGAACCTTCGCCTTCTTGCCGATGTTCTCCGCAGGATCGGGAGACTCGTCCTCGATCACGAGGTCCTCGAAGTGCACCGATGTCTTGGCGGCGCCGGTGTCGACACGCGCCTGGAAGGTCAGACCGGAGGAGGACTCGGCCACTTCGGCCGTGGGGCCGATCGTTACCTTCTGGGGCTTGCCAAGCCCAAGCAAGGCGGGGGCGGCGGCGTACGCGACCAAAGCAACAATCAGTACAGCCGTGAGACGGTTGGTCGACATAGCTAGATCCCCCCCTGCGGAATCCTTTCCGTTCGGTAAGCGGTAGAGCCTCCGCACGTTCGGAGGTATTGAGCATCAGCAATCTAGCCAATTCTGCTACTCAACACAAAGAGAGATCTTCGTGCGTCGCCTCACTAGAGCCATAATATCTCGCGAATGGCGACCGGCGGCTGACCGCAGACTCCGGGCTTTGGTGGCCGTAGCTTTCCAAGATTGCTGATCTGACTGGCAGTCGCGGGCGGATCGAGCGCCGAGGGTAGAGGAGAGCGCATAAAAAACCCGGCGTTGGGCCGAAGCCCAACGCCGGGTATCTAATCAATTTGGTGAGTTGCTAAGCAAAGTTAGCGACCTCTTTTGTCAGCCAAGGACTGTCCCCATGTTCCACTGATTCGTCACCGATTCAGTGGTCTAAGTTATCCTTAGAAAGGAGGTGATCCAGCCGCAGGTTCCCCTACGGCTACCTTGTTACGACTTAGTCCCAATCGCGGAGTTGACTCTAGGCGCCTGCTTCCCGAAGGTTAGCTCAGCGACTTTAAGCCCCCCCCACTTTCGTGGCTTGACGGGCGGTGTGTACAAGGCTCAGGAACATATTCACCGTGGCATGCTGATCCACGATTACTAGCGATTCCGGCTTCATGCAGGCGAGTTGCAGCCTGCAATCCGAACTGGGGCATGCTTTGTGGGATTTGCTTGCTCTCGCGAGGTAGCATCCCTCTGTACATGCCATTGTAGGACGTGTGCAGCCCAGGCCATAAAGGCCATGAGGACTTGACGTCATCCCCACCTTCCTCCGGTTTAACACCGGCGGTCTCTCTAGAGTCCCCGCCATTACGCGCTGGCAACTAGAGACAAGGGTTTCGCTCGTTAAGGGACTTAACCCGACATCTCACGACACGAGCTGACGACAGCCATGCAGCACCTGTATACGTTTCACCCGAAGGCAACTAACCCGCTTTCACGGGCAGCATCCGTACATGTCAAGACCTGGATAAGGTTCTTCGCGTAGCCTCGAATTAAGCCACATCCTCCACCGCTTGTGTGAGCCCCCGTCAATTCCTTTGAGTTTCAGCCTTGCGACCATACTCCCCAGGCGGAGCACTTATCACTTTCGCTTCGGCCGAGAACCTATGGGGGGGTCCTCGACCAAGTGCTCATCGTTTACGGCTAGGACTACCGGGGTATCTAATCCCGTTCGCTACCCTAGCTTTCGTGTCTCAGCGTCAGAAGAGACCCAGTGAGCCGCTTTCGCCACCGGTGTTCCTGATGATATCAACGCATTTCACCGCTCCACCATCAGTTCCGCTCACCCCTGTCTCCCTCGAGCCATACAGTATCGGGCGCAGTTCCTCAGTTGAGCTGAGGGATTTCACACCCGACTTACATGGCCGCCTACACACCCTTTAAGCCCAATAATTCCGAATAACGTTTGTCCGGTTCGTCTTACCGCGGCTGCTGGCACGAACTTAGCCCGGACTTCCTCTGAAGATGGGTCAGGCCCCGCTCTTCACGGGGCTTTCCTCCCAACTGACAGCGGTTTACAACCCGAGGGCCTTCATCCCGCACGCGGCATTGCTCGGTCAGACTTTCGTCCATTGCCGAAGATTCTCGACTGCAGCCACCCGTAGGTGTCTGGGCAGTGTCTCAGTCCCAGTGTGACGGGCCACGCTCTCACGCCCGCTAACCATCGGAGCCTTGGTAGGCCATTACCCCACCAACAAGCTAGTAGTACGCAGTCCTCTCTCAGGGCGGAATCTCACCTTTGATCCGGGGATATTATCCGGCATTACCCACAGTTTCCCGTGGCTATTCCGGACCCTGAGGCAAGTAACTACGCGTTACTCACCCTTTCGCCGCTTTCCAGGTCTAATGCAAGCAAAAGACCCTTCTCGCTCGACTTGCATGCCTAATCCATGCCGCCAACGTTCATTCTGAGCCAGGATCAAACCCTTCAATTGATGTATGCATCAACTAGTTCCACCGCGAACGGCTTCCCTAGAAATGAACACGCTTTGAAGTAGCTTTGATTGGCTACTTAACTCTTCTTCTTTGGTCTGGTCGTGAGCCGACCGAACCGCACTGCCCTCCGAGCGACGAATCGCTCTTCGGCCAGACCGGCCAACCGACCCACTAACCAAGCCTGTATCGAATACAGTCTTGGCTGACTAAAAGGAGGTCACTCACCAAATTGTCAAAGATCTCAACTAAAGCCCGCGTTTGACCGCGAGCCCCCCATCATTGCGAGTTAGGCCTGAGCCGTCAACCCACAGTGAGGGATTTTCTCGATTTCTTTTGGCCGCTCAGAAAGCTGCCGAAGCGGCTCTCCTCGTGACCCCAAGTTGGCCGCCGAACAAACCTCGGCAACCCCCTGCTCGGCGAAGCCTTGTCGGCGACGCCCAACACAATCGAGACTCGGAATCTTACTGATCGGCCGCCGGTCGTCAACTGCCCGAATCCGTTTTCTCAACTTTTCGACTTTCGGCCGCTGCTTTAAGGCCAAACTTTGCTGGTCAGCACGGTCGCGTTGACGCAGAGCCCGCCGGCCACGCAACGGTTGGTGCTGGGATTCCGTCGCCTCGGCCGCTATTCTTCCAGCATCGCAGTTGGCCGAAGCACGCCGACGCCGCGTCGCGACCAAACACGAGGCGATTGATTGCCAGACTCCACGAACCTCGTGGAGTCTCCACCACGACAGAATTTACCCAAGGCCTGCCGACAGATGACGATGTGCCGAGGCGTCCGTGGCGCCACCACGGTCGACAGTAATGACCGCGAAGAGATCTTAGGCGCCACGCGTCAGCTCTTGGCGTTGATGATCCGCCGCAACAGCATCGACCGCGCCGACCTGGCAAGCGCGATCTTCACGGTGACCAAAGACCTCGACGCCGAGTTCCCGGCGCTGGCCGCCCGTCAACTCGGCTGGGCCGACGTGCCGCTTATCTGCGGCTACGAGATCTCGGTCCCCGGCTCTTTGCCGCTTTGTATCCGGGTGCTGTTGCACTGGAACACCGACAAGCGGGCTGACCAGATCCAGCACATCTACGCCCGCCAGGCGGAGCGGCTCCGCCCCGACCTTACCGAATTGCCCGCCGTCGACTGGGCGGAGCTGGAGGATTGGATCGGCGAGCAGATGCGCGAGGCCGAATGACCAATGACACAAGCCGCAACGACCTACACGCGAAAGCAAGAACAGCTCGCCGTATAGGTCGTAGAGGCTTGGACATTGGGGCTTTCACCCCCCGGCCCCTTGCCCCTTTTCACCCCGGCGCTCTAGAATACGGAGCTACGCCGTGCTGCTCAGCCACGGCTTACTGCACCTCAACTCACAGGCTGCCGGACCCGGTGCGGGTCGCGGGGCCGTCAACGGAGCGTTTGGATTGGGAACGAAAAAATCGGGTAAGGGTCGTCGCAAGCAAGGTCGTAAGAAGCGTCGTATGCGCGCGAAGATCCGCCATCGCAAGAAGTGATTTAGTGGGCGTGGCTCGTGATGACCCGCGGCGCCCACCACTCTTCTCACTCAAGACTCTCAGCCGTGTGGCTCACGAGCCGCAGTTCCACCGGCGAACTTTTCTCGGCCCACACCTCGCGCCGCTCGACCAAGAGCCACTTCCGCGTTCCGCGGGCCAGGCACTCCACGCGCACCTCGCCCCCCGTCCAACCGACGGGGGCGACGAACGTGACGGTGTAATTCCGCTCGCCCTCGAGCGTTGATTGCGACGAGCGTTTCAGCTTGAAGTAAACGCCGCGACGCGAGTTGACCGTTCCGCTCACGACGGTCGGCTCTTTGGGCGGCAGGCGGCTGAGCTTCTCGACCTCTTTCTGGCTGCGTCCCACAGCGCCATGGATCGTGGGAGTGATGGCCACGTCGACGCCGAGCTTGCCGCCGAGCGACGCCCCCATCGACTTGTCTTGCTGCGAGGTGCGTTCCACCTCGATCGGCTCGGCGTGCTCGCTCTCGAGCAAGGTTTTCGGTCCGTAGTCGTGCACCATCAGGCCGGCCGCTTCGCCGTCGATCTCGATCACCAGGTCTTCGACGCGGCGCGCCTCGCCGTGGTAGAGCACCAGCGAGATCGGCGCCTCGACTTTTAGCAGCCGTTCGCCGGGCCTCGTGGCGGCGAACTCTTCGGTTGTCACGTCGCGGCAGACCAGTGTCCGTGGGATGTCGAAGGACGCCTCCGGCAGCTCGGCGCCGAGGCCGACGATGTCCGACGCGTCGGCCGAGGACGCCCCCCCCGCCGTCGCCATCGCCGCTAGCAGCAGGGCGAGCCCAACGTTGTTTCGCTCCATCGCGTGCATGAGATTCCGTCCGGTGTTCGACATGAAATACGACTGTTTTCTGATCGCGGTTTTCACGTGCATCAGCGATGAAATTGGCCAAGACCGAGGCGACCAGAGGCGAGGAAAAGAGCACTCACGGCTCAACTCCTGTGGCTTAAGGATGTCGCTTCGTGGCCAACGCGATCGATGATCACCCGTGGGGTCCGGGGTCAGCTCCACGTGTACTTACGCGGCATTGGGGAGGACAGTTTGCGCAATCACCAAGTTCCGTTCCCAGGGGCACGGAACTGCACAAGTCGGCGCCGCCGCGAGGTCGACTTAGACTGTGGGACCCCATTCTTTTCACATCAATAGCGACTGCGATGCGATCAACGCTACCACGGCTGGCGCTCCTCGTGCTGATAGCAACCACAGCGGTTGCGTCGGCCGGCGCCCAAACGACTCCCGGTTGGATCGGCCTCTCGCCGGCGGAGCCGCGTGAGCCGGCGCCCCTCGCGTCTCGCCGCGCCCACCGCCTGCAATCGCACGCGATGACCGAACCGCAGCCGTACCCCTCGCCCGAATCGACGACGCCGGCGGAGTTGACCCCGGCCCCCTACGCGGGAGTCGTCAATCACGCGCACGCCCCCGCTTTCCGCTGGGGCTACTTCGGCGCCGAGCGTCACGCCCCAAGCGTCCATTGGCACCGCGACTACAACGACGACATCGTGCGGTGGTCGACGCGTCCGCGGTACTGAGATCGCAAAAGAGCGAGCCCGGCGATCAGCGAGCAACCGCTGCCCCCCGGCCATTGGTTCTTGTCGGAAGCCTCTTTTCAACGAGCCCAGCAGCATCGTTGCCGACGCTTGCTCAGCAGCGATGGGGGCTTCGTGCGAATCGCACAAATGCGTAGCGTGTGTGGCGGTGTGATCCGGCGTCGACAAGGCGAAAACGACGCTACGGCTACCAGTAGTGCGCTCTAGCGAAGCCGTTGAGTCAGAACGGAGCCGAGAACCTCTAGGGGTCCCTCAGCGATGCCCTCCCAGGCAGCCAGTCGCTCCTGCGAACGCCCCCTCGCTAACCGCATCGCGATCGCCGCTATTGACTGCTCAGTGTGGCGGCAGGGGCTACCGTGGGAGCGAATTCGCGAGCGTCCCAAGATGGATTGGGTTTCGTGAAACGCCCTCGGCCCTAAGCATTCGGCCGAAATGCTAACGGCAAACGGCTATATCACCGCATAAAGCCAACGTTGAACGTGAACGTCTGCTCGTCGTCGAACCGCGAGCTCTCGACCGGGAAGGCGAAGTCCAGGGCGATCGGCGCCGGGCCCATCGCCGGGATCGTCAGCCGCAGGCCGACACCCGGTGCGATGCGGAAGTTGTCGAGTTCGACGCTCTCGTTCACCGTGCCGTAGTCGCAGAACACCACGCCATTGATCATGTCGTCCGCGGTGAGCGGGAACATGTATTCCAGCGTGTTGAGCCACATGAAGTCGCCACCCACCTCGTTGGTCCCGTCGTTCTTCGTGGGCGAGGCGCCGCGGAAGTCGAAGCCGCGCATCGTCGAGAACCCGCCCGCGTAAAACCGGTCGTACGACGGCGTGTTGGAGCCCGTGAATCCGAGCCGGGTTTGCCAAACCAGCACGTGCCGACCGGTGTGGTCGGGCCGCTCGCGGATGAGGAAGTACTCACGCAAGTCGACCTCCGCTCTCGGGTAGTCGAACGAGCCGGTCACCGCTTCGAGCGTCAGGGCGGCGTAGTGCCCGCTGGTGGCGAGGAACGGATTGTCGCGGGTGTCGTTGATGATTTTCATGCCGAACCCGTGAAGCGCGTTGTCGCCGACCATCTCGTCGTACTGCGGCAACACGCCGGGCAAGGTCGAGATGTCGTGGATATTGACGTTCTCGCCACGGTACGTGAGCGAGGCCGCCAAGTCGTTGTCGGTCCACTGGTAGCCCAGGCCGATGCGACCGCCGAGGCGTTGCTCGTCCCAGTCGTCGTAGCGGCGGTCGTAGTAGTTGCCGCTCAGGCTGAGGCTGATCGGAGTGTCCCACAGGTAGGGCTCCTGCCAGCTGGCGACGTAGCGTTGCACCTGGGTGCCGGGCGCCGCCTCGAGCCGGAAACGCTGGCCGCCGCCTCGGAACGCGGTGCCGTCGTAGATGTCTTGGAAACTGGTCGGGGGCCGGCGCCAGTCGAAGTTCCGCTCGTCCAGCAGGATCTGGCCGACGACGCCCGCGTCGGAGTTGACGCCCACGCCGAGCATGAACCGCCCGGTTTGCGTCTCCTCGAGGTTCACGTAGAGGTCGACGGCCGGGTCGTTGGGCGGCGGAACGGGCGTGGGGGCGTAGACCGGGCCGGGCAAGAACGGCGAGCCGAGCGCGCCCCCGTAAGTGGGGGCGGGCCCTTGGTAGCCTCTCGCCGGGTACGACGAGCCTTGGGAGTACGCGCTCTGAGCCGTGTGGCTGTAGGGCGTTGTCGGGTTGTACGCCGCCTCGGGGGCCGCCTGGTAAGGCGGAAAGTCAGGTGCGGGCGCCGCGGTCTGTGCGGGGTAAGGCGTCGACGGCGGGAACGGCGACTCTTGCCGAACGGGCTGCGGAGGCAGCACCGGGTCGCGTGTGCCGGGTTGGTACGGCGCCGGCGATCCGGGCAGGGTCGGCACGTTCTGCGCGGCGGGCGTCGGGTAGGTCTGGCCCTGGTACTGCACCTGCTGCACCGGTTGCGCCGCGCCAGTCGTGGCCGCGCCGGGCCCGCCGGCCTGCACCACGCCGCCCTGGCCGCCAACGACCGGGGTGCTCGTCACGCCGCCGTCCTGGCCGTAGACCGAGGTCCATCCCTGGTAGGTCGTGTGCCGCTTGGCCGAACCCGACGCCGAGGCGCTCTCGTCGGCCAGTTGCTGCTCCGTGAGCTCCGGTAGCTGGTAAGTGATGCGCGGCGTGGCGCCCGCTTGGGGGTTGGTGTTGAACAGGCTGCTGGAGCTGATGCGGCGTTCGGTCGCCCTCAGCTCACGGGTGTCGACCACATCGCCCGGCCGGATCGAGAAACGGTTCAGGGCGGTTTGGATGCGGGTGTGGGGGTTCTCGCCGCCGATGTTCACGATGATCTTGCCCACGCGGAACCGCTCGCCCTCTTCGATGCGATACACGAGGTCGATCTTGCCCGGCTCTTCGAGGAACACCGGCTCTGCCTTCACGTCGGCGAACACGTATCCCTTGCTGCCGTAGAGGTCCTTGAGCCAGTTGACGTCCGCGTTCATTTTGTCTTGCTCGAACGGCTCGCCGGCCGGCAGCGTGGCGCCCGAGAGCAGCGACTCGTCGGCGAACTTCTCGTTGCCCACGAGCGAGACGTTGCGCACCTGGTAGCGGGGGCCCTCGTTGATCACGTACGTGATCGTGGCCCACTCGCCGCTCTCGCCGAACTCGATCGTGCGTCCCACCGTGGCGCGGAAGAAGCCGAACTTGCGGTAGTAGGCGATGATGCGATTGCGGTCGTCGTCGAGCTGGTCCTGGTTGAACTTCCCACCCATCAGGTGGGCGAAGCCCGGCTTGGCTTTGACCTTGGTCTTGAGCTGTCCGTCGCTGGCGAACTCGTTGCCCTCGAACTCGACGCTCCAGATACGCTGCTTGTCGCCCTCGTGGATGACGTACACCACGCCCCGGTCGTCGGGCTTCGAGCCCTCGGCGATCGTCACTTCCGCGCGTCCGAAACCGTTCGACTTGTAGAGTTCGAGCAGCTTGCGTCGCCCCTCTTCCACGGCGTAAGGATCGACGGCGCCGCCGACCTCGACGCCCGTTTCGCGGGCGAGTTTCTTGGCTTTGATCCGCTCGTTGCCGAGGTACTCGACGTAACGGATGGTCGCTCGCTCGGCGACGCGCAGGATGACCACGCGGCCCTCGGCGGTCCGCTCGGTGAGCGGGCGCACGCCGGCGAAGTAGGGGAGTTGGCCCAGCTTGCGGACGTCGGCTTGCAGCGCCTTGGGGTCGAACGGACGGCCGACGCGCGTTTGCATTTGCGCCGTGATGCGGCTGGCGGGGACCGTTCGGTTGCCCTCGACGCGGATCTCGGTGACGAGCTCGTTGGTGGCGAAAGCCGAGAGCCCGGCGCCGGCGGCCACGCTTTTCTTGGGGCCGGGGGGGGCGCCCACCGACGGATCGGGGGCCCCGCCGGGGGTTGAGAATCCTTGCCCACAGGCCGCCGACACGGTGAGCACAACGGCAAACGCCGCGGCCAGCGATCGGGGGAGCGGGCTTCGTACGAGGGGCAATGAGGGCATAGCTGCTCGGCCGGTGGATTCGGCGTGGGTCGTCGATTCGTGCGGGACCGTGCGCGCAATCGCGCGGCGGCCCGGAAAAATGGCCGCGTAGAATTAGCGGAACCCCGGGGGGCCCACAAGACGGGTTGGCTGCTGAGAGACCCACCCCGAAGGCGCCGCTAGCAAGAAAACGAGCGCCGCTGAGCAAAAAGAGGCGGCGAGCCGGGCGGCGTCAGCCCCCGGAGGGCGCCGGGCGCCCGCTCCACTCCGGGGGCTTACGCCACCCGGCTCGCCATTGCCTTGTTGGCAATGGCTTGATGTCGCGGCGCTGAAACGCTCTCAGAAATCTTCCGAGTATCCCGAGAACTCGTCGAACTGCTCCGGCGCGCGATTGGTGAACCGCGTGTAGTCGTGCAGCCAAGTGAGCTTCACGTCGCCCACCGGGCCGTTACGCTGCTTGCGGATCAGCAGGTCGGCCTCGCCGCGGCAGCGTTCGCGGTCTTCCTCGTTCGTTTGGTAATACTCCTCGCGGTGGACGAACATCACGACGTCGGCGTCCTGCTCGATGGCGCCCGACTCACGCAGGTGGCTCAGCTGCGGCTTGTTGTCGCGCGACGACTCGACCTGGCGGTTGAGCTGCCCCAGGCAGAGGACCGGCACGTCGAGCTCACGCGCCAGGCCCTTCAGGCGGCGGGCGATCTTGGCCACCTGCTCCTGCCGGGGGTCGCGGGCGTTGTCCGGGTCGATCAGCTGCAGGTAGTCGATCGTGATCAGCCCGAGCCCTTCGCGACGCTTCAGGCGGCGGGCCGCCGCGGCGATCTCCGTCATCGTGCGGCTCGGCGAGTCGTCGATGTACAGCGGCGCGGTGCTGATCTCGGCGGCGGTCTGGATCAGCCGACGCTGCTCGTCGGGCTTCAGCTGGCCGTTGCGCAGGCGGTGGCTGTTCACTTTGGCGCGCGAGCAGAGCAAGCGGTCACCCAGCTCGAGGGCCGCCATTTCGAGACTGACAAACAGCGTGGGCTTGCCGCACTCGATCGCCGCGTGCTCGACCATGTTGAGCGCGAGCGCCGTTTTTCCCATCGAGGGCCGGGCCGCCAGGATGATCAGCTCCGAGCCGTGGAAGCCGCCCGTCATCTCGTCGAAGTCGTCGAAGCCGGTCTCGACGCCGCTCATCGCTTCGTCTTGCTTCATGCGGGCGTCGATCCGGGCGAGCGACTCGTGCAGCACGTCGCGGATCGAGGCGAGCTTGCCCTGCTCCTTCTCCTCGAGGATGGCGAACACCTTCTCCTCGGCGCGCGCCAGCACCTGGCGGGGCTCGCCGCTCGGGTCGTAGGCGTCCTTCAGGATGTCCGTGCCGGCGTGGATCAACGCCCTTAGGGTCGCCTTTTCGCGGACGATGTGGGCGTAGTGCTCGGCGTGGGCGGCGGTGGCCACGGCCTGGCCCACCTCGGCAAGATACGGCGCCCCGCCGATCGCCTCGTACTCGCCCGAGTCACGCAGCCGCTGGACCAAGAGCATCACGTCGACCGCTTGGCCGTCGGTGTGCATCTCCATCATGTGGGCGTAGATCCGCCGGTTGGCGTCGTCGAGGAAATCGTCCTCCTTGAGGACCAACGCCACCTCGTCGCACGTCTCGGGCAGCAGCAGCAAGCTGCAGAGGACCGCCCGCTCGGCCTCGAGGCTCTGCGGCATCTGACGATCCATCACGCTCGTCTGCTGTCGCGAATCGTCCTGACCCCATTCACGCCGTTGTCCGTCGCGTCCCTGGCCTCGGTCGGGGCGGTCGGTGCGGTGCTGCTGCGAGTCGGGCATGGCCATGGCGTTCGTTCCTTCTGCCGGGCGGGGGGTGCAAAATCTCTGGGGCGATTCACGACAGCCGGGCGACAGGTTTTCCCCCGCCCCGGCCCCTTAACGCAAGCAGCCCCGACCATCGCTGGTCGGGGCTACCCGTTCGCATTCGGTTGTCGCTCGACGGCGTGCTTACTTGTCGTCGGCGCCGACGGTGGGAACGACCCACACCTTCAGCTCGCCATCGACCTCGCTCGAGAAGCGGATCTTGATCGTGTACAGGCCGAGCTCCTTGAGCGGGCCTTCGAGCTTGATCTGCTCGGCGGCGAGGGTGACGTTGTTCTTCTTCAGGGCGGCGACGATCTCCGCGGCGCCGACGCTGCCGTACAGGTGGCCGTCGCTCGTGGCGTTGGCCTCGATCGTGACGCTCTGCTTGCCGATCTCGGCCGCCTGGGCGCGGAGCTCGCCTTGACGCTGGCGCTCGATCTCGAGCAGCTTGGCCTTGTGCTTCTCGACCATCCGCTTGTGGTGGTCGGTGGCGATCGTGGCCAGCCCCTCGGGCACGAGGTAGTTCAGGGCGTAACCGGGCCGCACTTCGATCACGTCGCCCTGATGCCCCAGGTGCTCGACGCTCTGGATGAGAAGCAGCTCGATGCCTCCGGTGGGTCCCTTCGGCAACCGCTTGGGGCGAGAATCCGCGCGCTTGATCTTCTTTTGCTTCTTGGTCGTAGCCATGGTCGTGCCTGTTCGTGGCGTAACGGTGTTGAGTTGTGTTGTCGTCGTGACCCGGTGGGCCAATCGTGACCCGGTAAGCCAAGAGTCTCCTTCCCCGCAGGGGGAGGGAGCATGGTTAGAACGGGATGTCGTCTTCCGGCGGGGGCGCCGAGGCGCCGCCTTGGCTGTAGCTGGCCGGGGCGCTGTACTCGTCGCCGCCCGATTGCTGCGAGTATCCGCCGCCGCGTGAGGCGCCGCCACCACCACCGCCGCCTCCGCTTCCTCCGCCGCTGCGTCCGCCGAGCATCTGCATCTTGTCGGCGACCACGCGGAGCTTCGAACGCTTCTGGCCGTCCTTCTCCCACGAGTCGAGCTTGAGCCGGCCCTCGATCAGCACCGACGAACCCTTGCTCAGGTACTCGTTGGCCACTTCGGCCGTGCGGGCCCACAGCGTGACGTCAACGAACGTGGTCTCGTCGACCCACTGGTCACCCTTCTTCACGCGGTCGTTCACGGCCAGGCCGATCTCCGACACCGCCGTGCCGCTCGGGATGTAGCGCAGCTCCGGGTCGCGGGTGAGGTTGCCCACGAGGATCACGCGGTTGTAGCTGGCCATGACTGACTCCTGTCGCCCGTGCTAGGGCCGAAAGACTCGCTCGTCGTAAGGTGGGAGAGACTCGTGCGTTCGGCTGGGATCAAACCGAGGCGGTTTGGGCCTCTTCGGCCGGCGCCTCGTCGGCGGCGGGCTCCTCGGCCTCGGTCGCGCCGGTGGCGTGGGCCAAGATCGGCTCGACCAAACGCGGGTGGATCTTCAGCACCAAGTGCCGCAGCAGGCCGTCCATCAACTCGCACTGGCGGTTGAAACCAACGACCTCCGGGCCGGCGAGCTTGAAGTACATCAGCCAATAGGAGCCCTTGCGGTGCCCCTTGACCGGGTAGGCGAGCCGCCGCTCTTCCCAAAGCCGGCTGACCACCACCTCGCCGCCGGCGTCGGCGATCAGCTTGCTGATCGCCTCGGGCAGCGCGTCGTGGTCGCGCGCGAACTTGTTCGAATCGAGGATGAACAGGCCTTCGTAAGTGTTGAGCGACAAGGCTATGGGACTCCGTGGGGTGGGCGGCCGGGCTTAGCGGGGCCGCTCGTGGTGGTCTTGTGTGGGTTGGATATCGGGAGCCGTCCGAGCAGCAGCGTTTCGGGCGGGGTTTCGGGCCGGGTTACGGGCCCGGGTGTGTCTGTTTCGCTCGGGGCGCCGATCAGTCCTTGCCAACGCCGTTGAATTTGTTCATCGCCTCGGCCACACCGCTGGTCGCCCAGCAGGCGGCAGCCGCCGCCGCGTCGTGCAGGGCGACCTCGAGCAGCTCCTTTTGGGCGGCTCGCGGCTTGCTCAGCACGAAGTCGACTGTCTCTCTGCCGTCCGGGGCGGGCCCCACGCCAATCCGCAATCGGGCGTAGTTCTCGCTGCCGAGTTGATTGGCCACATCCTTCAAACCGTTCTGCCCGCCGGCGGACCCTTTCGATCGGATCCTCAACCGGCCGACATCCAGGTGGAAGTCGTCGCAAACAATCAGCAAATCTTCGATCGGCGTCTTGTAGAACGTCGCGGCTTGGCGGACGGCCGAGCCGCTGCGGTTCATGTAGGTCTGCGGCCAAACGAGCAGCACCCGGCTGTTCGGCTGGCCCTCGACCGCCAGGTTCGCCTCGGCGACCAGGCTGTCGAATTTCGTTTTGGGTTTCTCGGCCCCCGACCGCTCGGCGAGCAGCTGGAGCGCCTCAAACCCCACGTTGTGTCGGGTGCCTTGGTACTTGGCCCCCGGGTTTCCCAAGCCGACGATCAGTTTCATCGATCGGCTCCGGGCTCACACCGAGAAGGACGCAACGACGAGTCGGCGAGCGATCCGGCGGCTGCCAGAGTTGCTCCCGGGTCTCGCGTGTCGGTCCTAACCCTCGGATTCTTCTTCGTCTTGTTTCTTGCTGACCACCTCAGGCTCGTCCGAGCCGCCGGCCACGCTGTCGTCGAGCGCCGGGGCGCCGGCGGGCGGCACGCAGTGGACCACGGTCTCGTCGGCCGACGTGATGAGGGTGGCGCCCTCGGGCAAGTCGGCGATGTCCTTGGCGAGCATCGAGCCGCCGAGGTGCAGGTTCGTCACGTCGATGTGCAGCATCTCGGGGATGCTGGCCGGGGCGGCCTCGATCTCGATCGAGGTGACCATCTGCTCGACCACGCCGCCTTCGTTCACGCCGGCCGCGTCGCCCTTCAGCTCAAGCGGCACGGTGACGTGCACCTTCTCGCCGGCCGACACGCGGAGCAGGTCAACGTGCAGCAGGTAGCGATGGAACGTGTCCCACTGCACTTCCTGCAAAATCGCTTGGCCCGAAGCGGCGCCGCTCAGGTTCACGACCTTGGCGTGGTGGCTGATCGCCTTGCGGAGCTCCTTGTACGGGATCGAAAGGCTCAGCGCCTCTTCCTTGTGCCCATAGAGCACGGCGGGCACGTGGCCCTCGTCGCGGAGTTTCTGGCTTTGGCGCGAGCCGGTCGCTTCGCGTTTCGACAATGTGAGCGTGTCTGACATAATTCGCTAAAAGCCTTCGCTGGGAAGGTTCCGTCTCGCTGTTTGGGCTCGCTGATTCGGGGAGGTCGGGCGGCGCCGTGCTTGGGCTAGCCCGCCCTGGGCGCCGACGCATCCGCCGCTGCTTGTCGAATGAGGCCCCATGGGGGCCCGCTACCCGGCGGTCATAAAACCGTGCTGCCGAATGAGATCGGGCGCCGCACGGGGTAGACCCCAGGATTATCGACAATCCAGCATTGTGACAGTTTCCGCCCCCGCATCAAGCCCTTCTTGCGAACGACTTGGAGCGTTTCGGGGCCAAATCGCGAGGCGCCGGGCGCCTAATCCGCTTGACCGAAAAGGTTCTCATCCGCCCCACGGCCACGATTTACCGCTGTGCGGCGTGGTTTGCCCCTCTGCAAAGCCCTCAAGGCGGCCGCAAAAAGGCCCCTCCGCCTAGCGGAACAGCTTGCTGACCGACTCGTTGCGGTGGATCCGCTTGATCGCCTCGCCCAGCAGCGGGGCGACGTCGAGCACCTTGGTTCCGGGCGGCTTGTCCGCCTCGGCCAGCGGGATCGAGTTCGTGCAGACCAGGCTCGCCAGGTTCGCCTCCCGCAACCGGGTGACCGCCGGGCCGCACAACACGGCGTGGCTGACCGCCACGTGGATCTCCTTAACGCCATGGTCGTGCAACACTTGCGCTGCCCCGCTGATCGAGCCCGCGGTGCTGATCATGTCGTCGAACATCAGGGCGACGCGTCCCTCGATCGGCCCGCCGAGGATGTTGGCTTGCACGGTCTTGGTGGCGCTCATGCGCCGCTTGT
This sequence comes from Pseudobythopirellula maris, assembly GCF_007859945.1. Classification (GTDB taxonomy): domain Bacteria; phylum Planctomycetota; class Planctomycetia; order Pirellulales; family Lacipirellulaceae; genus Pseudobythopirellula; species Pseudobythopirellula maris. The sequence goes on from NZ_SJPQ01000002.1 coordinate 405,548, forward strand.
CGATGATCGCCACCGACCCGCCGAGCCGCTTGGCGTGGCCCAGCGCCCGCTTGATGCTCCCCTCGTCGGGGCTGACGATCACGACCTCTTCAAGATCGATTCCCGACTTGAGGAAGTGCTCGTTGAGCACCGGGGCCGCGTAAAGGTGGTCGACCGGCACGTCGAAAAAGCCCTGGATCTGTGCGGCATGCAGGTCCATGGTCAGCACCCGGTTGGCGCCGGCCCGGGCGATGAGGTTGGCCACCAGCTTGGCCGTGATCGGCACGCGGCCCTCGTCCTTGCGGTCTTGGCGGGCGTAGCCGAAATACGGGATCACGGCGGTGATCCGCTCGGCGCTCGCCCGCAGGCAGCTGTCGATCATCACCAAGAGCTCCATCAGGCTCTCGTTGACCGGCGGGCAGGTCGGCTGCACCAGGAACACATCGCGGCCGCGGACGTCCTCGTCGATCTTGCATGAGATCTCGCCGTCGGGGAATCGCCCCAGCGAGATCTTGCCGAGCGGCACCCCCAGGTAGTCGGCCACCGACTTGCTGAGTCGCGGGTTCGCGCCGCCGCTGAAGAGCTTGAGGTCGTTCATGCAGAAAGGGGAGAGGGTCGGGATTCTGGGAAAGGTTAAGTGCGACTCGGCCCCTCACGAGGGAGACGAATCAAAAAGACTGATGCACACGCCGCAGAACCCTCCGCGGCGAGCCGATGCGGCTGCTGTCACTGCTGGCCGGTGTTCTGCTTAGCCATCTCGGCCTCCACGGCTTTCAGGTCGTCGAGCGTGTTGACGCTGAGCGCTTCGCACGGCTTCAGGGCGGCGAGCGCCCGCACCTGGGCGCCGCTGTCCTTGAGGATGCGGGGGCAATCGGTGATGTAGTATTCGCGTTGGGCGTTCTCGGTCGTCAGCGACTCGAGAGACGTCAGCAACGCCGCCGAGTCGAACACGTAAGTGCTCATATTCACCTCGGTGACCGCCTGCTGCTCGGGCGTGGCGTCCTTCTGCTCGACGATCGCCAGGAATTCGCCCGCCGCGTCGCGGACCACGCGCCCCAGGCCGGTGGGGTCGTCTTTGTGCGTAGTTCCCACCAGACAAACGGCGCCGGTCTCACGAAACTCTTTGAGCAACGCCTCGACCGACGAGACCTGCAGCATCGGCGAGTCGCCGGTGACGATGACCACCGGGCAGCTCTCGCCGCCGGCAAGCCGCTCGATCTCCTCGCGGCAGACCATCACGGCGTGGCCGGTGCCGAGTTGTTCGGTCTGCTCGACAAAACTGACGCCCGGCTCGTCGGCGAGTTCGCTCTGAACCAGCTCGGCCCGGTAGCCGACGACCACGACAATCCGCCCAACGCCCGCTGCACGGAGGGCTTCGACCACGTAGCGGATCATCGGCTTGCCAGCCGCGGGGGCCAGCACCTTGGGCAGGTCCGACTTCATGCGGGTCCCCTTGCCGGCGGCAAGGACAACGGCGATCGGTTCCGACATGCGGCTTCGCGTCTTTATGGGTGGGAGGCGTTGCGTTGCGAGAGAGCAGCGTTGCGAAAGAACGGGCAGGGGGAGCCATCATCGCTGAATCACCGCTCGCGGGCCAGTGGCGCGTGGCGGATTGCGCAGATAAAGGCGGGGTGAGAAGCCGGCGATCTGCGCGTCGCCGGAATCGCGCCGGAGACCGCCCCCCGCTGCTTCCGGTGGCCGCGGGCCGCCGACTGGGGGTAACCGCTCCGAGGGCCTTTTGACTCTGGACCCGGCGATTTTAGCCGCCTAAGATGCGGGATTCGCCACGCCCCCACCATACGCATCCCCTCGAGCCGGGTCGCCCCTACGTGCAAGACGCCATCGAAAAGGCCGACGTCCTGATCGAGGCGATGGGCTGGATCCGCGAGTTCCGCGACAAGGTCACCGTCATCAAGCTCGGCGGCAGCCTGCTCGACGACGCCGACGCGCTGCGACACCTGCTCGTGGACATCGTCTTCATGGAGACCGTCGGCATGCGGCCGATCGTCGTTCACGGCGGCGGCAAGGCGATCAGCCGGGCGATGGCCGAGGCGGGCGTCGAGCCGCGTTTCGTCGAGGGCCGCCGCTACACCGACGACCAAACGCTCGAGATCGCCTGCCGCGTCTTGGGAGGCGAACTCAACGAGTGGATCGCCGACCGCATCGAGGAGTTCGGCGGCCGCGCGATGCCGCTCAACCACCTGGGGGAAACGGACAACAACGTGCTGTTCGGCGAGCCGCTCAAACTGACCGGCGCCGAGGGCGAGGAGGTCGACCTGGGCCACGTTGGCACGGTCACGCGTGTCGACCGCGACTCGATCGAGAACCTCTGCTACGCCGGCCAGGTGCCGGTGATCCCCAGCCTGTGCCGCGGCGCCGACGGCCGGATGCTCAACGTCAACGCCGACACCGTGGCCATGGCGGTCGCCCAGGCCGTGGGCGCCGACAAGCTCGTGTACCTTTCGGACGTGAACGGCGTGAGGCTCGACAAGGACGACGACGGCTCACTGATCCACACGCTCGGCGCCCCCGAGGCCCGCGGCCTGATCGAACGCGGCGCGATCGCCGGCGGCATGATCCCCAAGGTCGAGGCCTGCCTCGAGACCCTGGCCCGCGGCGTCCGCAAGATCCACATCATCGACGGCCGCCTGCGTCACTCGCTGCTCTTGGAGATCTACACCAACAGCGGTGTGGGGACGATGATCGTGGGTGAACCCGAGTAGCGGCGACGCGGTCGTGGTTGAATCGATGCAGGCGTCCTTAGGGCGGCGGCCGCTGGCCAGTTGTCCGACGCAAATGCCCCTATTTCGTAGCCTCAACTCCCCCCACAAGCCGTGTCGACAACCGCCCCCACATCCCAAACCGCTTCCTCCATGAAGCCCGAAACCGCCGAATTGTTCGACCGCTACGTCGTGCCGAACTACGGCCGCTACCCGGTCTCCTTGGAGCGTGGCGAGGGCTCTACCGTGTGGGACGACCAGGGCCGCGAGTACCTCGACCTCTTCCCAGGCTGGGGCTGCAACCTGCTGGGGCACTGCCCGCCGGAAGTCGTCGAAGCCGTGCAGGACCAGGTCGCCAAGCTGATCCACGTGCCCAACTCTTGGCACATCGAGGCGCAGGGCCAATGGGCCAAGCTGCTGAGCGACCGTTCGTTCGGCGGCAAAGCGTTCTTCTGCAACTCGGGCGCCGAGGCCAACGAGGCGGCGATCAAGCTCGTGCGGCTGCACACGCCCGAGAAGCGGTACAAGATCATCACGTTCACCGGCGGCTTCCACGGCCGCACGCTCGGCGCCACCACCGCGACGGCGCAGCCCAAGTACCACGAGGGCCTCGGGCCGCTGGTGGCGGGCTTCAGCTACGCCCCGTTCGGTGATCTCGAAGCCGTCAAAGGCCTGATCGACGACGAGACCGCCGGCATTATGATCGAGCCGATCCAGGGCGAGGGGGGCGTGCGACTGCCGCCCGAAGGGTTCCTGCAGGGCCTCCGCGACCTGTGCGACGAGCACGGGCTGCTGCTCGTCTTCGACGAGGTGCAGGCCGGCTGCGGCCGCACCGGCGAGTGGTTCGCCTACCAAAACTATAGCGTGACGCCCGACGTGATGACGCTGGCCAAGAGCCTCTGCGGCGGCGTGGCGGGCGGCGCCATGCTCACCACCGCGGAGATCGCCCCCAGCCTGCGGCCCGGCATGCACGCCGCCACGTTCGGCGGCAACCCGATCGCGGCCCGCGCCGGCATCGCCACGATCTTGGCGATCGAGAAGCACGGCCTGCTCGAGCGCGCCAAGACGCTCGGCGAGCGGATCCGCGGCCGGCTCGCGCCGCTGGTGGATGAGTTGCCGATCGTCGTCGAGGTCCGCGGCCTGGGATTGATGATCGGCCTGGAGCTCACGGTCGAGGGCTCACCGATCGTGTCGCGCTGCATGGAGCAGGGCCTGCTGATCAACTGCACCCAAGGCAACGTGATCCGCTTGCTGCCGGCCATGACGCTCACCGACGAAGAGGCCGACCGCGGCTGCGACCTGCTGGCCGACGCCCTGCGGGCTCAAGCCAGTTAGCCGCTGTTACGCGGCGGCAGTCGCGGATGCGATGCTCGGGCTGCGATCATACGGCTTGCGTCCCTGCTTTAAAAAGAAGATTGATCGGTAGCCGTCACAGGCTTTTCGTGCGTTTGACATCCGCGTTCATCTGCGACCCTCAGCGGCTATTATCATGAGGCACCTCATCACGCTCGACGACGTTTCGCCCACCGAGGTTGAGACGATCCTGTCGATCACACACGACCTGAAGACCAAGTTCTTGGCGGGCGTGCGGGAGCCGCTCTTGCCGGGCCGCATGATGGCGCTCGTCTTCGAGAAGCAATCGCTCCGCACACGCGTGAGCTTCGAGGCTTGCATGACGCACCTCGGCGGCGGCAGCCTGATGCTCGGCGACGAGGCGGGCTTCGGCAAACGCGAGAGCCTGGCCGACTTCGCCAGCGTGCTGAGCGAGATGGTCGACGTGATCGTGGTCCGCAGCAAGGCGCACCAAACCGTCGTCGACGTGGCGGCTCACTCGAGCTGCTCGGTCGTGAACGGCCTGACGGACCTTGCGCACCCGTGCCAGGCGCTCGCCGATCTCTACACCATCCGCGAACAATTCGGCGACCTCAAGGGCCGCAAGCTCGCCTGGGTCGGCGACGGCAACAACGTGGCCCGCAGCCTGGCTTACGCCTGCGTGCGGCTCGGCGTCGAGTTCTCGATCGCCACGCCCAAAGGCTACGAGCTCGACCCCGCGGTGTTCGAACGGCTCCGCGTGCAAGACCCCGACGCCAAACTCACCGCCACCCACGACCCGCGCGAAGCGGTCGCGGGCGCCTCGGCCGTGTACACCGATGTGTGGGCCAGCATGGGCCAGGAGGCCGAGCAGGCGCAACGCGTCAAAGACTTCGCCGGCCACCAGGTCGACGCGGGGCTGATGGCCGCCGCCGACAAGGACGCCATCTTCATGCACTGCCTGCCGGCCAAACGCGGCGAAGAAGTCACCGCCGAGGTGATGGACGGCCCCCAGAGCGTGGTCGTCACCCAGGCCGGCAACCGCATGCACGCCCAGAAGGGCATGCTGGTGTGGCTGCTCGGAGCTCACGGCGACAGATAAAAAAAGCCCCACGACGCAAGCCCTGACGAACAACAAGAGCCTCGTTTACGCCCCTTGGTCATTCACGTTCACGCAAGACGCCTCAGCTACGCATGACTCAACGCCACGACGGCCGCAGCGCCGACCAACTCCGCCCCGTGAAGATCGAACGCGGTTACCCCAGCGCCGCCCCCGGCAGCGTGCTGATCTCGATGGGCCAAACGATGGTGCTCTGCACCGCCAGCGTGTCGGACGACGTGCCCCCCTGGATGCGGGGCAAGGGCAAGGGCTGGGTCACTGCTGAGTACAACATGCTGCCCGGCAGCACCTCGCCGCGCAAGCAGCGCGACCGCAAGAAGGTCGACGGACGCACGACCGAGATCCAGCGGCTCATCGGCCGCTCGCTGCGGGCGTCGATCGACCTGGAGAAGCTAGGCGAGGCATCCATCACGGTCGACTGCGACGTGCTCCGCGCCGACGGCGGCACCCGCACCGCCAGCATCACCGGCGGCATGGTGGCGCTCATCGACGCGGTCGCCTCGCTCCGCACCGAGGAAGGCGGCCCCGTCGAGCCCTTCAAAGAGATGATCGCCGCGGTGAGTGTGGGCGTCGTCGATGGCGAGCCGCTGCTCGACCTCGACTACCCCGAGGACTCCGGCGCTTCGGTCGACATGAACGTGATCGTCACGGCCGAGGGCCGCTTCGTCGAGCTGCAAGGCTCGGGCGAAGAGGCGACCTTCTCGGCCGAAGAGCTCGCCCGGCTGATCGAGCTGGGCCAACAGGGCGCGGCCGAGCTGATCGTCGCCCAACGCGCCGCGCTTAGCGTTTCGGCTTGAAACGCAGCGATCGGCAACGCATCGACCGCGGCCAGCTAGATCGGAGCGCGACTGCGGCTACGACTCCAGTGGCGTTCCGCCAACCGCTCAACGATCAGAACTGGTTGTTGGCGTTCTGGCCGCCGGCGTTGTTCTGGTTCTGTCCGCCCGCGTTGTTGCCGATTCCGGCGCCAGCGCCAACGCCGCCGTTGTTGTTGTTCCCGTTGCCGCCTTGTTGGTTACCGTTCTGGTTGCCGCCACCGGCGAAGGTGAAGGCAGTCACTTCCGAGATGCCCGAGAAGAACGGCACGGGCGTGACACGCACGTAGCGGCGGTCGGCCGACACGACGCCGGTGACCTGCAGGTTCGTGCCCTCGGGCAGGGTGATGATGACCGGCTGGAAGCCCACGCTGCCGCCGCCTGCGGCGAGCGCGGCGCGACGGCGTCGACGGTCGTCGGGCCGCAGGGCGGCGACGCCCGACGACTCGGCGAGCGACGAGAGCTGTTGCGACAGCACCGCGCGGCCGACTTCTTGCTGGCGACGGATCGCGCCGGCGAGCATCTGCTCCTCGATCGCCTCGTCGCGGCTCCCCTCTTCGACGTTGAAGACCACCACGGCGTCTTTGTCGTCGGCCACCTGGATCTGCTTGCGTTGGGTTTGCTCGTTCTCGGCGCCTTGGTTGACGGTGATCTCGACCGTCACACGGTCGGCGGTCAGGTCGCCCCACACCTTGCGGATCGCGACGCGGTACTCGCCTTCGAATCCACGCGGGCAGGCGTAGGTTTCGCTCTTGAGGCCCTTGGCCTCGGGGTCGGCCGAGTCGCCCAGGTTCACGCCGCCGCCGCTGGTGCGGGGTTCGGCGGCCGTGCAGAGCGTGCCGCCCGGCTCTTGGACGGCGATGTCGACGTCCGCCTCGCCGGTCCAGCTGACCGTCACAACGCAATCGCGGCGACGCGCCTCGACCAACTCGGCGGCGAACGCCTCGTGCTCGGCGGTGCGTCCCTCACGCTCCAAACGCTCGAGGGCCGCCTCGGCCAAGCGGCGGGCGGCGGTCTCGATCGCCTTCTGTTCCTCCGGCCAGGCGTGGCTCAGCACGCCGGTGGCGGCCCAACGCAGGGCGTCGAGGTCGTCCGATCGCTGCGCGGCTCGCAGGCCGAGGGCGTATGCCTCGTGGCAGAGCGGGTCGATCTTCACGGCCTGCTCGCAGACCTGGGCGGCCCGCTTCTCGAGGCCCATGCCCGACAGGAACTGGGCGATCACGATCAGCTCGTCCGAGCTCTTGCTGAAATCGACGGCCGACATCACGGCCCGCTCGATTTCAGCCTCGGGACGGCCGTCGAGTCGCATGGCGATCGACAACGCCTCGTACATCCAGGGCTGGGGGGCCCCGTGCCGCAAGGAGGTCTGCACCAAGGCGATCACGTGGTCGTATTGCTTGTCCCGCATCAGGCGACGCGAGGCATTGCGGATCGCGGCGTCCGCCGGGGCGCCGTCTTGGAACTGGGCCTCCCAGAACAGCGCCGGGTCGGCGTCCGCAGGAACGCCGATCTCGGTCGTCGGAGTCTCGGTCGGCTGGGCAGCCGATTCGTCGGTCGCTTGGGTCTCGGCAGCCGCCGTCGCGGGAGTCGCCGCCGTGCGGGTGAGGGACAACTCGGCCGCCGGCGCCGCTTGCGTGTCTGCCACGCTGAACTGACCGCCACCGCCGCCGCCGCCGAAGCCGCCGCCACCCTGACCGCCACCACCACCGCCGAGGCCACCGCCGCCGCCACCGCCGCCGAGGCCACCGCCACCGCCGCCACCGCCGATGCCGGAGACCTGCGGGGTGATGATCGGCAGCACGAGGTCGGCCACGGGGTAGACCTTCACACTGAGCCGGTTCTCGGCTTCTTCTTCGGTGGTGATCAGCATCATCTCGTCGGCGATCACGTAGGTCAGCTCTAGCTGCTGCAGCATGAACCTCAGCGCCGAGCGGAGCGACGTGTTGCGCAGCTGCACGTCGACGGGCTCGTCGGGCCCGATTCCCAGGTCGTCGAGCGCCTGGTTGTCGAGCTGGATCTCGATGTCGTACTCGTCGCGAAGGAACGCGACGACCTCTTCGAGCGGCGTGTCGGTGAATTCGAGGCCGGCGCTCGTGAGCGGGTTGCTCAGCGCGGTGGCGATTTGCTCCTCGGCCCCGCTCTGGGCGCCCAGGTCGACCGCCTTGTACTTCTCACGCTTGCGGGTGAGCTCTTTCCACACCTCGGAGTCCGGGTAGACGATCGGCGGGTCGCTCGGGAATGGGATGTGCGAGGTCTCGACCTGGTGCAAGGCCTCGATGAACGCCGCCGCGCGAGCGGTGCGGAGCTCGCGGTTCAGCTCGTAGTAGCGTTTGTGCTGGCCCCAGGCCTGGGCCACAGCCGGCATCACGCCGTGCGGGTCGATCTCCTCGAGAATCACGCCCACCTCGTTCGCCTCGGCGAAACGACGCTCGTCAATCAGGGCGTTGAAGCGCTCGACCAGCTGCGTCTCACGCTCGCGGTCGAGCGCCAATCGGTCGAGCAGCATACGACGCTCACGGGCCGCGGCCAGCGCTTCTTGCCGCTCGCGGTCGAGGTCTTCCTTGATCGAGGCGGCCCGCGAAGCCTCACGCAGTGCGCTCGTCAGTTTGTCGATCAGGCCTGCGCGAACCGAGGCCACGAGCTCGGGGGCCCGCTTGACGTTCTCGAGCGTGAGCTTGAGCGATTGGATGGCGCCTTGCGGGTCGCTGGCGAGCGAGTCACGGGCGTCGACGATCGCGTTCTGGACTTCCTTCTCGAGCATCTGGGCGAACACCCGCTGATTCCGATCGACCGCGTCGAGGAATCGGCCGTCGACCACCTGCTCGGCGGGCGGGTAGGCCTCGCCGCTCTCCGCCGCGCGCTGCGGGGCGATCAGGCTGAGTTCCGCCTCTTGGCGGACGGCCGGCGCCGGGCCGAGCACCTCGAGCTGGGCGACACGCACCGGCTCACGGGCGCCAATGCTTTGCGGAGCGCCCGTGCTCTGCTGAGTGGGGGGGGCGTCGCTCGGCGGACGGCTCACCAAACGCTGCACGGTGCGGGCCCGCGGGTTGCCCGGGTCGCGCCGCAACACGGCCTGGCTGATGCGTGCGGCGCTCTGGCGGTCGCCAAGAGAAACAGCCCGCTGCGCGAGTTCGGCCAGCCCGTCGGTGTGGGCGTTGATCATCCGGCCGGTCTCTTCGAGGCCGGTGTCGCCGAGCGTCGTGAGGGCGAGGCCTTGGTCCCGTCGCGACTTCTCGACCAGCTCGGCGAGGTAAGCGTTCGCCTCGTCGTGCTGGCCCAGGGGCGCCGTCGTGCGGCTGCCGTTGGCGACAAAGCTCACCGCTTCGGCGTTGGCGTTGGCCAAGCGGCCGATGACGACGGTGCTGCGGTCGCCGCGCAAGGGGGCGGAGGCGGGGTAGAACTCGGCGACCGAGGCGTCCGCCTCGAGACGTCCGCTCCAAACCACAGGAACGGCCGACCAGTCGGCCAGCGTGCGACCGACCGATTGACCGCGGCGGAGGTTCTCTTCGGTGGCGCGGCTCTCGCTGAGGCCTTCGGCCTGGCTGGCCCAAACCATCGGCGAATCGACGTACAAGTTGCCGCCGGTCTGGTTGGCCAAGGCGGCCAGCAACGCGTTGTCACGCTCCGGGCCGATCGCGTAGCTGGTCACGCTGGCGCGGGCGCCTTGCAAACGCTCGATCAGGCGGGAGAAACGGTCGGCGCCCAGCAGGTTCGCGGGGCTCATGCCGTCGCCCACGTAAACCACCACGCCCGGGGCGCCGGCTTCGGCAATGCGGTCGGCGGCCGCCGTGAGGGCGGCTTCCATGTCGGTCGTGCCGAGCGGCGTGACCTCGTTGAGTCGCGTCATCGCACGCTCGATCTCGGCGCCGTGAGCGGCGACCGGACCGTCGGTCATCGGGCGGGCCGTCAGGTCGGCGGCCATCAACTCGACTTGCTGCCCGGCGTCGAGGCTCGCGAGCAACGACTCGAGGGCGGCGAGCGCCGTCGAACGATAGGGGCCGGTTTGGCTGGCCGACGTGTCGAACAAAACAACGACACGGCTCGGCGCCGGGGCGGCGTTCAGTTCGCCCTCGGAAGGCTCGAGCCCGACGGCGAAGAACGCATCGCCCGCCGGGTGGCTGTACAAACGCGCGGCGCTCGCGTCGGCGGCGGGGGCGTCGGCGGCGATCGCCAGCATCGCCGCAACGGCGAGTGAGAGTGCGAAGTAGGGACGCATCGATTTCATCGGGGGTTGCTCCGCGTCGGCGCCATGGCCGCTGAACTGGTTGAGCCGTCGCTCTGTCGAAGACAAAGAGAGACGGCCGCTCGGGTCAACGCGCCTGGTCGCTTAGATTGGGATCGTTCTGTTCCAGTCGGGCAGCTGCCTAAGGTCGGTCGAACCGGCGCGCAAACAAGCGGGCGCCGGCCGCAAACCGCTACACCTTGTGCAGTTAGCCAGATGCCCCCAGTTTATCCGGGGCGAAACGGCCCCGCCACCGGTTTCCGTGATTTTCGCCTACCCACCGAGGCCGGTTCTAACGCTTGTTCACCGGCTCTAGGCAGTCGTGGCGACGGCCGGATGCCGGTCGTGCGGGTTGTGGCGGCTGGGCACAGCCGCCCCCCATAAGCCTAGCATTCCGTGGCGCATCGGGCGTGAACCCCGGCCCATCAAGCTCACTTGTTGGCTAGAGTAAGGAGTCGCCCGAGACTCCTCCCAACGGCGCCCAGCCCCACTTCTGTCGCTCCAACCCGCCGGACCGCCGTCCCGGCCGCCCCCAGATGCCATTCCCCCCCACCCTGGCCCAGATCGAGCCGGCGCTCCAAGACGCCGCCGGGGCCCTCGTGGCCGAGGCCTCGCTCGGGTGGCGCGGCCTGCTGTCGATCGCCGTGGTGGCCGGGGTGCTGGTGGGGCTCATCGCGCGTCGCAACACCCCGGTGGAACTGCTGTTCCTCGCCGGCTTGGTCATCGTGACGCTCGCCGGCGTGATCGACGCCCCCACCGCCCTGGCCGGTTTCGCCAGCGGGCCGGTGCTGCTGATCGGCTCGCTGTTCGCCATCGCCGCGGGTTTGCGCACCACCGGCGCCCTCGATTGGGTCGGCGACCGCTTGCTGGGAGGCGCCAAGACCGAGGGGGCGGCCCTGGGCAGGCTTGTGCTCGTCGCCCCGGTCTCGGCCGTGGTGCTCAACACGCCGCTCGTGGCGATGCTCGCCCCGGTCGTGCTCGACTGGTGCCGCAAACACAACGTCTCGCCCTCGCGGCTGCTCATGCCGCTCAGTTATCTGACGATCCTCGGCGGCGTCGGCACGACGATCGGCACGAGCACCACGCTGGTCTGCAACGCCATCCTGTCCGACCTGCAAACGGCTTCTGGCGACGAGGGGGCGTACGGCGAAGGGGTCAGCGAGATTGGCTTGCTAGAAATCGCATGGGTCGGCGCGCCGCTCGCGGTGATCGGCGTGGTCTACATGCTGATGGTCGCCCCGAGGTTGCTGCCCAACCGCACCGACCTGATGCGTAAGCTCGGCGACAAGCGTCGCGAGTACCTCGTCGAGATGCTCGTCCAGCCGCAATGCGCGATGATCGGCAAGACGATCCAAGAGGCGGGCCTGCGGCGGCTGCCGGGGCTGTTCCTCATTGAGATCGATCGCAACGGCGAGGTGATCACACCCGTGACGCCGCGCGACGTGATCCAGTCGCACGACCGGCTCGTGTTTACGGGCGTGGTCGAGACGATCGCCGATCTGGAGCGTATCCCGGGCCTCGTTCCGGCGGTCGACATGACCTACGAATTCCAGCCCGCCCAGCAGACACGCCGCCAGCTGGCCGAGGCGGTGCTGTCGCGCAGTTCGCCGGTGATCGGCCGCACGGTGCGCGACGCCAATTTCCGCCAGGTCTACAACGCCGCCATCGTGGCCGTGCACCGCAACGGCGAGCGGCTGACGAACAAGATCGGCGACGTCCGTCTCGAGCCCGGCGACACGCTGCTGCTGCAAACGCCCTCGGGCTTTTCCGACGCGCACCGCAACAACCGCGATTTCTACCTCGTGAGCGAGGTGAGCGGCTCTTCGGCCCGCAGGCACGACCGGGCGCTCGTGGCGATCGGGCTGTTCCTGCTGCTCATCGGGTGGCTGATCGCCGGGGCGTTGGTCGGTCCCCTGCTGACCGAGGGAACGGTCGCCGCCGCCATGCTCGACCGCAAGGCGCAGCCCGTCGTGGCGATCGCCGTGCTGATGGCGATGATCGGCACGCGTTGCCTGACCGCCTCGCAAGCCCGCCGCGCGATCGACCTGCAGGTGCTCATCACCATCGCCGCCGCGATGGGACTCGGTGCGGCGCTCAAGCAGAGCGGGGCGGCCGATTTCCTGGCCGCCTTCCTGGTGAACGGGGTCGCCTCGTGGGACTCACTGTCGGCCTCCGCCACGCCGTGGGTCTTGCTCGCCGTGGTCTACGTCACCTCGATGGTGCTCACCGAGATGATCACCAACGTCGCCGTGGCGACGATCATGCTGCCGCTGGCGATCGGTGTGGCGCACTCGGCCGGCTACAGCCCGCAGCCGTTCATCATGGCCGTGGCGATCGCCGCGTCGCTCAGCTTCGCCACGCCGATCGGCTACCAGACGAACCTCATGGTGATGGGCCCCGGCGGCTACCAGCCGAAAGATTACCTGCGCGTCGGCCTGCCGCTCTCGGCGCTAATCGCCACCGCTGCGGTGCTGCTGCTCGGACTGCTCTGGCCTTTCTGAGGCGCCATTCTGAGGCGCCGCTCTGAGCCCTGTACCAAGGCCCTGTTGTGGGCCCCGTCCGTCGCCCGTCCTGAGCGGCCACCCCCGCCGGGCCGGTCGGCGCCGTTGGCGAACGATCGCTGGGTTTGTACCGTACAGACCCCACCACGCGAACCGCCCCCACGCCGCAGGCCCGAGAGCCATGAAAAGCCGCCGAAACACGACGTTTTTACTGCTGATCCTCGCCGCCGTCGCCGCGCCCGTCGCTGCACAGCTCGCGCCGGTCGCCCCCCAGGCCGCCGAGGGGCGTCAGCGTCAGTACGACCCGCGGGCGAACGATCGCCCCGCCGCCGAGATGCAGCTGCTCCCCGAAGAGCTGGCCGACATCCGCGCGTACGAAACCGCGAAGCACAGCGTGGTGAACATCACGACCAAGGTGCAATATGAAAACTTCTTCGGCATCGCCGAGAGCGAAGGGTCCGGCTCGGGCGCCGTGATCGATCGCGAGGGCCACATCCTCACGAACAACCACGTGATCGACGGCGCCGGCGCCATCCGGGTGAACTTCTCCGACGGCTCGACCTACAACGCCGAACTCGTGGGCGCCGACGCGGTGTTCGACATGGCGGTGATCAAGGTCGACGCCCCCGCCGACAAGCTCCACCCGATCGCGCTTGGGCAATCGAACAACTTGCGTGTCGGCCAACGCGCTTACGTGCTCGGCAACCCGTTCGGCTTCGCGGGCACGCTCACCAAAGGGGTCGTCTCGAGCCTCAACCGCTCGGTCCCCAGCCGCTCGGGGCCGAGGCCCATGGACGGCATGATCCAGACCGACGCGGCGATGAACCCGGGCAACTCGGGCGGGCCGATGCTCAACTCCTCGGCGCAGATGATCGGCATGTGCGTCGCGATCGCCAGCAAGTCGGGCCAGAACTCGGGCATCGGGTTCGCCATCCCCGTCGACCGCATCCGTCGCTTCGTGCCCGAGCTGCTCGAGCACGGCAAGGTGCTTCGCGCCTACCACGGGATCGTTGAACTGAACGAGACGGCCAACGGCATGCGGATCGCCAGGCTCGCCCAAGGCGGTCCCGCCGAGCGCGCCGGCCTGAGGGGCTTCCGTCAGATCATCCGCAAGATTCGCCAGGGACCTCTCGTCTATCGGGTGCCGATCGAAGACCGTGAGTACGCCGACTACCTGCTCGCGATCGACGGCAAGCCGGTGCGAACCCACATCGAGTTCCTCGAGATCATGGACGCCTACCAACCGGGCGAGCGGGTCGTCTTTACGGTAGAGCGGCAAGGCGAGCGGCTCGAAGTGCCGGTCACTCTGGAATCGGTCTAAGGCGTCGTGAGAAAGGCGTTTGTCAAGTGCCCCAATCGCGCGGCCCGAGTTCCCAAAACGGCGTGGGGGCTGCCGTAATCCGTGAATTATTTTTGCCGCTTTGTGCACGCGTTCCGTCTCGTTCTAAGACTTCTTGCGACGCCGCTAAAGCGTTCTCTAGCCAGTGATTAAGGGCCCCCTGCCCCCCTTTCGCAGGGGCCTTCCGAGGCGTGCTGTCAGCGCGAGAACGCACACCTTCCTGGGCAACTTTACCGGCTGAACCCCTTGTGCGGGCGCGGCCTACAGGTAGTTTGCCTTCTTCTCATCGTGCGTGGCCCTAAGGATTTTATTTCAGGCCCCGCCGATTGAGTCCCGCCGACGCGATTCCCCCCCACCGAGAACGTAGCGAGACGGATCGACCTCTGTGAGTCCCACGCCGCGCCTTAGCAAAGCGCGGCGGGTGGCGTCGACCTCAGCAACACCCACACCACGACGACACACCCCCGCCCATGTGGCGGCAGACTGGCCCTTCCTTCCGCGTCGGCGCCAGCCAGTCTTGATGATTCGGCGCCAACGATCTGGACCGATCGTTCTCCCTTCCTGCATGGTACCTAGGAGAAGCAAGTATGCTCGCAAGTTGGATGGCCCTGACCGTAGCGGCCGCCTTGTCGGCCTCGACTCCCACGACAACCGAAACCACCGCCGATTGGCAAGCCGATTACGGCAAGGCGTTGGAGCAGACCCGCTCCGATGATCGCCCGCTGCTCGTCGTGATCGACTCGCCTTCGGACGAGACGCAACGCGTCGACCCCACGCTGCTGGACCCGCAGAGCGGCAAGTTCCCGCTCGAGAAGTACGACCTCTGCCACGTCGACGTGACGACCGAGTACGGCAAGCAGGTGGCCGAGGCGTTCAGCGCCACGACCTTCCCGCACGTTTCGATCATCGATCGCTCCGGCTCGGTGATCCTGCACAAGCAGTCGGGCGCCGTCAGTGAGAAGCAGTGGAACGACGCCCTGGCCAAGCACGAGCGCGGCCTGCGTCGCGGCGAGGGATCCTACCGGGTCTCGAAGCCGACCGTTTCGGCCTCGGACATCACGGTCTCGGGTTACGGCTCGGCGGCGCCGATGCAGTACACCCAGCCGTACTGCCCGAGCTGCCAGCGCCGCTGAGCTCGACACGCAGCTAAACAACGTAGCTAAACAACGCCGCCCCGCGGAGACATTGTCTCCGCGGGGCGTTTTTTTATTGGTGCGGCTGTGCGTTGGTGGCTAGCCAAAGAACCCCCGCGAAGCGGGCGGCTCGAAGGCGTTGACGAAGTGCTCCGCGCTGAGCGGCAGCCGCTCTCCCTTCGGCCAATGGATCGCGACCACGTCGAATCGCACCGGGTGCTCCAGCAGGTCGTGCGAACGCAAGAAAGCCAACGCGGCGCGGCTGAGCCGCCGCTGCTTCTCAGGGGTGACCGCCTCGGCCGGGGTTCCCGCCCGCAGCGAACGGCGTGTCTTGACCTCGACAAACACGAGCGGCTGTCGCTCGAGCGAGCGTTCACGCCGCCGATCGAGGGCCACGAGGTCGAACTCGCCGTAGCGGTTGCGACGCCCCGCCAGCAACATCTTGAAGCCCTTGCGCTTGAGCAGTTTGGCGGCGTGGCGTTCGCCGCGCTCGCCGAGCGGACGCGGGCGGCCGAGCATCGCGAGGCGGATCGTCACGTTCGCAACCGGCTTGAGGAGCAGAGCAGATGTCGCCCCCCACTCTGATCGCCGGCAACGCCAGAAGCAAACAACTTCTCCCGGCGAGTTCCCGCCCAATCACACTAGCGACGCAGCCCGCTGTAATAGCGCCCCGTGTCGTTGAAGCGAGCGGCTCGGGAGTACGACCCTTGAGGCGCGCCGCCCGACGGCGCGCTGTAGGCGGCTTGCTGCACCTGCCGCTGCAATCGCTGGAGCAACACCTGCTGGCTCTGCGCTTGCTCGACCTGCTGCTGCTGGGGCCGCACGAACACGTGGTAGTTCGGCGCCGCGTCTTCGCCCTCGTCCAGATAGAGGTTCAGGTAAGGGCTCACGGTCGCGGGCCGGCTGATCGTGGAGAACGGCTTGCTCGCCGGCCGGCTGGCGACGGCGTGCCCCGCGGAGCCCGACGACGGCCTGCCCGGCATCTGGCTCATCGTCGCCCGGGCTTTTTGCGAGCCGTAGTAGTTCAGCACGCTCTGCGCGTGGGCGTCGAGCGGGGCCGGGCCTTGGTGCGAGGGGACCGGGGCCGCAACGGCCGGGGCTTGCCTCACCGCCCCCTGCCGGCTGCCGCCTTCCCAGGTGTACGAGTCCGAGGCGCCCATCGCGCGGCGGAGCGAGTAAGGGTCGGCGCCAGACGGTTGGGCCTGAGCCGTGCCGACCGAGCCAGCGGCCAACACGATCGCCAACACAATCAAGTTCGAGAGCAGCATGGCGGTTCGCATCGGGAGGGCTCCGTGTTCACTTCGATAGGATCGTCGCGTGGGTGCGGGGAGCGCGCAAGCACAACGCGCATCACGACCGAGCGCCCGCTTAATCGTTAGAGTCGTCAAAGTCCGCCACGCAACTTGCGTCTATCTGGCGATTCAGCCCGCGGTCGCTAGCAACGCTGTCAGCAGCGCCTCGGCGCGATGCGCCCCATCGCCCTCAATCACGTCGCCCTCGATCGCGGCGCCCTCGATCGCGTCGCACGCCTCGCGGAGCGTGGCGGCCTGCCGGGGCAAGAAAGGCACGGCCGCCCCGGGCTCAGGGCTCGCGTCGACCAGGCTGCTCGTGATCGCCGCGAGCAAGGCCTCGATCCCCCGCCCGTCGACGCTGCTCGTGCCGATCGCACCGGCCGGCGTCGGGAGGTCAGCGAGGTCGACCTTGCTCCTCACGTCGATCCGTTTAACTCCGGCAGGCGACTCGATCGGCGCCGCGTCGCCTTCGGCGAGCGGCGTGACCGCAACGATCAGGTCGGCCCCCGCCAGGGCGGCCCGGGCCCGCTCGATGCCCGCCGCTTCGAGGGGGTCGCTGCTGACTCGCAGCCCCGCCGTGTCGCTGAGCTCGACGGGCCAGCCATCCAGGGCGGTCCGCACGGCCACCACGTCGCGTGTCGTGCCGGGCGTGTCGTACACGATCGCTCGCTCGTAGCCCACTAGCGCATTCACCAGGCTGCTCTTGCCGGCGTTCGGCGGGCCGGCGAGCACCACCCGCCAGGGCGAGATGAGCCTGCCGCCAAGCCGTTCCCAGCGGAGCACGCCGAGGAGCATGTCGCGGGCGCCGTGCGCGTCGCCCCCGCGTAGCCGATTTAGCGCCGCCTCGACCGCGTGGTCGAGGGCCCCGTTCGCCTGGTCGAGCAACACGCCCGCCACACGCTCGGTCGGCGCCGATCGCAAAGCCCGCCACGCCGCCGCGGCCATCGGGCTCACACCGGCCGGCTCCACTTCGTCTTCAAGCCGAGTCGCCCCCCGCTCGGCGAGGCTTGCCACAACCGCGCCGACCGCCGCGTCACCCCCGTGGCAGTGGACCTCAACTCGCTCCCGGCCGCGCACGGCCACCACCACCTCTTCGCCCTTCTCGCCCAGCCAGCGACCGAACAGCGGTTGGTTGCTTGGCCTCTCGCCGAGCGGCTTGCCTGCCGCGCCGAAGAAGCAGCGGTCGACACACGCCAACGCCCCCGCGCCACGGACCTCGACCACGGCGATCGCCGCCCGCCCGCGCGGCGTGAGCACTCGCACCGTGGCCATCACGCCCCGCCCGGTGTAGACGCCAGGCTCTCGGCGGCCGCCGCCGCGCCCGAGAGCGCCAGGTGCGGCGCGTGGCGCACCACGTAGTCGGGGCCGCCGATCAGCCGGGCGACCGAAGGCGCCGCCCCGCCGGTGAGAAACACCTGCGGAGTAACGGTGAGCCGGTCGCGTTGGCGGGCGATCAGCTCTCGGATCGCCCCCACCGCGCCCCAGTAAAGCCCGGCGCGGATGGCGGAGAGTGTCTCCTTGCCCACGGCGTCGGGCGAGCCGTCGAGCTCGACCATCTCGCTCACCGGCAACGCCTCGGTCTGCTCGTTGAGCGCGCGGGCCGACATCCGCACGCCGGGCAGGATGGCGCCCCCCTCGAAGCCGCCGTCGGCCGACACCAGGTCGACCGTGATCGCGGTCCCCAGGTCGACGACGATCGCCGGCGCATCGGGGCGACGCAAACGGTTGGCGGCGACGGCCGTCAGCAACCGGTCAACGCCCACGCGCTCCGGCGCTTCGACACGCGTCACGAGCGGCAGGTTCTCGTGCGTGAGTCCGACCACGTTGATCTCGCACGAACGGCGCTGAGCCTCGTCGCGAAGCGCCGCCACAATGCGCTCGGCAGCCGGCCCGCAAACGCTCCCGATCGCCACCCGCAACGTGTCGATCGACAACCCGTCGAGCCACGCGGCCAGCGGTTCGTCCCACGACTCGTCCGAGCCGAGGCCGAGCGTCGAGTCGGGTTCGGGCAGCCGCGGGGCGGCGATCGGCAGCAGCGCCGCCGCCGCTCCCTCTGGGGCGTTGTCACAGGCGCCGGCCGCAGGGAAATACCCGAGCTTCACACGGCTGTTGCCGACATCGATTGCGATAAGTCCGCTCATAGCAGCACGATAGCAGCCCCCCGGGGCGCCGTCACCGGAGCGATCCGCTTGCACCGCGCCGGAGGACGCAATCGAGAGCCGCCCGTCAGTGGCCCTCCAGTCCGTGGCTCGCATGCCGGCGCCGTGCTAAACTGAGCCGTTTGCCCCCCGGCCGCCGCTCCCCACCAAGGGGAGAGCCACCCCGGCGTGGCCCACCGCTCGAACCCACACCCCGGACGCGCAACGCCATGGCGACGGATGCCGGCATCACCGCAACCGACGGCGCCACGACGCCCGTTCAGCCCACAAGCGGGCCACGTCCCGCGGCGCCCGGCGCCAACGGCCGGGCGGACTCGGCCGCCATCCGCATCCGCGGCGCGCGGGCCAACAACCTGCAGAACGTCGACGTCGACCTGCCCCGCAATCGGCTGATCGTCATCACGGGCGTGAGCGGCAGCGGCAAGAGCTCGCTGGCGTTCGACACCTTGCTGGCCGAGGGCCAGCGGCAGTACATCGACTCGCTGAGCGTTTACGCCCGCCAGTTCTTCGACCAACGCGAGCGGCCCGATGTCGACCGCATCGAGGGCTTGCAGCCGGCCGTCGCGATCGACCAGAGCCAGGGCTCGCACAGCCCGCGCAGCACGGTCGGCACGATCACCGAGGCGTACGACTACCTGCGGCTGCTCTACGCCCGCACCGGTGAGATGGCGTGCGCCGAGTGTGGCGAGCCGATCTCGCAGCAGGCGCCCGAAGAGATCGAGCAGGCGATCCTCGCCCTGCCGGCCGACTCGCGGGCGATGCTGCTGGCGCCGCTCGTGCAGGGCCGCAAGGGCAAGCACGCCGAGCTCCTGGAAGAGGCCCGCAAGGCGGGCTTCGTGCGTGTGCGGATCGACGGGCTCACCTACCCGATCGAAGACGCCCCGCCGCTCGGGGCGCAGAAGACGCACGACATCGACGCGGTGATCGACCGCGTGGTGATCCGCGACGGGCTCGAGGAGCGGCTCAGCGAGTCGGTCCGCCTCGCCGTGCGGCACGGCGACGGCGTGGTGCGCGTCGTCTACCAAACACCCGAGGACAGGGAGAAGGCCAGCAGCGACGCGGGCGGCTCGGCCTACGACCCCGAGCACGGTTGGCGTGAGAAACTCTACAACACGCGCTACGCCTGCCCCAGTTGCAAGACCGGCGTCGCCGAGGTCGAGCCGCGGACCTTCAGCTTCAACAGCCCCTACGGCGCCTGCCCGGCGTGCGACGGCATGGGCGTGGACGAGGGATTCGACCCCGAACTCGTGCTGCCCGACCTGAGCCTGTCGCTCGCCCAGGGGGCGATCGCCCCTTGGCGGTCGTCGACCCCGGCGGCCAAGAAGAAGCAAGACAAGGCGCTCGCCCCCCTGCTGGCCGGCAAGCCGTTCGACGCCCAGACGCCGCTCGAGCAATGGCCCGAAGAAGCGTTGCAAACGCTGCTCACCGGCGAGGCCGACGCCCTCCAGAAAGGGGGCTTCCTGGGGCTGCTGCTCCTGTTGGAAGAGGCCCACCGCGGCGCCAAGAGCGACGCCGCCCGCGAGCGGCTCGACGCCTACCGCGGCAAGGTCACCTGCCCCGACTGCAACGGCTCGCGCCTGCGGCCCGAGGCCCGCAGCTGCCGTGTGAACGGCATGGCGATCCACGAGCTCACATCGTTGTCGATCCGCGACGCCCACGCCCGCCTCTCCGACTTGGAGTTCGACGATGACCGCCGCGCGGTGGCCGAGCCGATCGTCCGCGAGGTCGTCCGCCGACTCAAGTTCCTCCAGGAGTCGGGCGTCGGCTACCTGTCGCTCGGCCGCCCGGCCGACACGCTCTCCGGTGGCGAGCTGCAGCGGGTGCGGCTCGCCACGGGCATCGGCTCGGGGCTGGTCGGCGTGATGTACCTGCTCGACGAGCCGTCGATCGGCCTCCACCCGCGCGACAACCGCCGGCTGATCGACTCGATGCGCGGCCTCCAGCGGCAGGGCAACACGGTGATCGTTGTCGAGCACGACGAGGAGGTGATGCGCGCCGCCGACTGGCTGATCGACATCGGCCCGGGCGCCGGCGACAAGGGAGGCCTCGTCGTCGCGGAGGGGACGCCCGACGAGGTCGCCGCCCACCCCACGTCCGTCACCGGCCGCTACCTGCGCGGCGAGTCGATCTTGCCGACGCCCGAGAAGCGTCGCCGCACCGCCAAGTCGCGTTCCTTGGAGATCGAGGGCGCCGAGCTGCACAACCTCAAGAGCCTCAGCGTCACGATCCCGTTGGGCGCCCTGGTCTGCGTGAGCGGCGTGAGCGGCAGCGGCAAGAGCTCGCTCGTGATGGGCGTGCTGGCCAAGGCGCTGGCGAAGAAACTCAACGGCGCCGCCGCCAAGCCGGGGCCCTATTCGGCCCTCCGGGGCGTTGCCCAGCTCGACCGATTCGTCAAGGTCGACCAGTCGCCCATCGGCCGCTCGCCGCGCAGCAACGCGGCGACCTACACCGGCGCGTTCGACGAGATCCGCAAGCTGTTCGCCGGCGCCAAGCTCTCGCGCCAGCGCGGCTACAAGCTCGGCCGGTTCAGCTTCAACGTGAAAGGGGGCCGCTGCGAAGAGTGCCAGGGCCAGGGCGTGCAGAAGATCGAGATGAACTTCCTGCCCGACCTGTTCGTCCCCTGCGACGCCTGCGGCGGGGCGCGGTTCAACCGCCAAACACTCGCCGTGCGCTACAAGCAGCGGTCGATCGCCGACGTGCTGGCGATGCAGGTCGACGAGGCGGTCGAGTTCTTCAAGGACGTCGCCGCGATCCACCGCCCGCTCGCGGCGTTGGCCGACGTCGGCCTGGGCTACCTCCGGATCGGCCAGCCCTCGAACAAGCTCTCGGGCGGCGAGGCGCAGCGGATCAAGCTCGCCGCCGAGCTCGGCGCCCCCAAGCCCGGCAGCGCGTTCTACGTGCTCGACGAGCCGACCACCGGCCTGCACGCCGACGACGTGCGGCGGCTGCTGGGTGTGCTCCACCGCTTGGTCGACGCCGGCAACACGGTGCTCGTGATCGAGCACCACCTCGACGTGATGCGCTCGGCCGACTGGCTCATCGACCTCGGCCCCGAAGGGGGCGACGGCGGCGGCTGTCTCGTGGCGGCCGGCACACCGGAGGAGGTCGCCCAGGTCGATGCGAGCCACACCGGCCAGTGGCTGCGCAAGGTGCTGGGGTAGCACCGGAGAGGCCCGGTTTGCTCTATACTCACCGTCGCCCGCCACTCGCCCCTCTTCTCCCTACACGAGGCCGCCGCCGATGGCCCCCAAGCACAGCTCCACAAAGCGCAAGCCCCCCGAGCCGCTGATGCCCGCCTCTTGGGACGCGCCCCAGGTGTTCCGCGACCGGCTCGGCGTCCACGCCGGCCGGCAGCGGCTGATGCAGAGCGACGGCCAGCTGCTGCTCGTGCTGCACGCGCCGCCCACGGCCGACGAGACGCACCGTCGCGGCCGGGTCTTCTGGCGCAACGCCGAGGGCCGCTGGCTCCCGGCGTCGCTCGCCCACGGCGGGCACTCGGTCAACGAACTGCTCGACGAGTACGAGGCGGCCACCGAGGCGCTCGACGACCGCGCCGACACCGCCGACGGCGCCGCGGAGATGTTCAGCGTGCTCACCGAGCTGAACCCGCTGGCCCGCGCCGCTCGCAACCTGTACGGCGTGTTGCAGGAGGCGCGCGAGGCCGACCGCAGCGACCCCAGCCTGATCCCGCTACGTGACCGGGCGTACTCGCTGAACGTGCGGCTCGAGTTGCTGCAGCAAGAGACCAAGCACGCGCTCGACTACCTCGTCGCGCTGCGGGCCGAGGAGCAAGCCGTCTCGTCCGCGCGGCAGTCGCTCGCCGCCCACCGGCTCAACAAGCTGGTCGCGTTGTTCCTGCCGCTCGCCACGCTCGGCGGCGTGCTCGGCATGAACATGTCGAACGGCCTGGAGAAGCTCGACGCCCGCCACGCGCCGCTGCCGATCATCGGCGTGCTGCTTGTCGGGCTGGTGATGGGCTTGCTGCTGAGCATTTACGTCACGCGTAAGAAGTAGCGCTTCGTCGCCCTGCGGGCTCCCAGAAGTTGGCCCAGAGAAATCTGAAATACCTGTCGGCGATTGTCGCCCCAAAGTTTTCAGCGCACGAATGGCCCGAACGGGTCTCGAAAAAACGCAGCAGAGCCGCCTTCTACGAGCGTCTCTTCCGGCTCAACGCAACGGGCGGAAATTTAACGACCTCCTGCGGCGCCCAATTATCTTTGTAACCGGCTGCGCACCTAATTTCGACAATCGCTTTTGGGCCATACTGGCGTAGGCGATTGTTGGCCGCCGTCACTTTTTATAAGTCGCCGCCACGTAGGGATTTAGCCCCACGTCATTAATCGGGTCAAGACATTTCTCGGCGCTTTAATTGGCCGGCCGGCGGTTTTTGAGCGCTCCGCGGCGATGAGGGAACCACGACGGAACGAAGGGACGACGAGGCGGCCGCGAGGGGGGCTGTGTGTCGATCACGGCGGGCGGTGATGACGGCACGCTGTTCACTCTTTTGCTTGAGGCGCGCATGGCCTGGAGTGATGGGGCGCGGGCCGACGGCTCACCACCAACCGCGCACGCCGAATAGCATCGTGGAGAGTTCGACCGACTCGATGTCGAGGTACTCGTAGCCGGTGTAAGCCTCGAAGTCGCGCCACTGGACGCCCACCGTCGTGCGGCCGCGGAATAGGTGGGTCTCGCCCAGTCGGCCCCAGTCGATCTCGGCCGAAACTACGTACGGCTTGCTCGGCAGGTAGTCGAAGCCGTACGTGAAATTGAAGCCGACGTCGTCCCGGGCGTCGGCCATCCAGTTGACGCCCAGGCCGCTCCGCCAAACCGTGTAAGAGTTCTGTGCGAAGCGGAACACTAGGTTGGCGTCGCCGAGCGTGAGGCTGTCGCTGCCGCCGCCAACCATCCGCTCGGAGTACTCCACCGCCGAGGCGTCGAGCGTCATCCGAGCGACGGGCAGATCGACCTGCAGCTTGGCGCCGACCGAGTCGATGTCGGAAAAGTCCGTGCCGTACTCCACGAGCCCGCGGGCCGACGACACACCCTCGGTCGAGCGGCAAAACCAGTCCGTCTCCTTGAAGCCGTGGTCGGTTTCTTGCTGGCTATAGCTCTCGAAGCGGTCGCAGCAAGGCTCGTCGAACATGTAGTACGGGAGCAAGTAAGGCGTAGCGAGCGCGAACAAGCCGAGCTCCGCAAAGAAGCTGTCATCGTCGCAGCCGTCGTACGATCGGCGCCGGGTCTTGCGGCTTCGCGGCGGCTCCTCGGTGGTGGGGTGCGTGTTCGGCGACACGACCGAATCACGGATCGCCGACAGTTGCTGCGCCGGCGCCGCCCGCCCGCCAAGCAGCAGAGCACACGCCAGCAGCCACGTCGCCGACAGCCTAGCAGGGGCCATGAGGGGAAAGCTCGGAGGGACCTTTTAACGAGAGAGCGGGGGGAGGATAGTCGCGCGAGCGCCAGGGGGCAACCGCGCTTGCGGCGTGCGGCGCCAGCATTGGCGCCGAGGGGAGGGCGGCGGTACGCGGTGCGATTGCGCGTGGTTGGTGAGCGTTAAAAGGGCGCCCACTACCCGGGGCTTCTTGTCGCCTGCGGCGAAGCGAGGTTCAAGAACCTGGGCTACCCGGTCTTATCGAACGATCCCGGCTGGGGTCGACGCCACGGGCCGTCTGGCTCGCTCCTCGAAGGGCTTCGAGGGTCGCGGCCGATCGATGGCAACAGGAAGAAGGTGATTGGGAAAGCAAACTCGAACAGGTAGGCGACAACGCGGCTGGGCCAGGTGGCGAAAAACTCTATCGGACGGACGATCATCGCAGCGAGTCCGAGCAGAAAGGCGGAAAAAGCAAGGACGTCGAGCAGCACCGATAGCCACAACGGATCGTTCGCGACGTCTGTGCCCACACTAACGGAGTAAACGAAGAGACCGAGTGCCAGCAGAAACGAAGTCAGGGCGAGCTTAGAGCTGGTGAGCATCAGGCGTCTTGGGGAAGGCGGCGAGGCAGAGGCTGCAGAGGGGGCCTGGTCGTCGGACGCAGCGGGGCGGATGGACATCAAATGTCGGGTGGCTGGGGTCGGAGCCGAAGGCGTAGCCCCCAGATTTAGCAAGTGGATGCCGCGATCGTGGTTCTCCGGGGGCTCCGCTCCGCTACGACCCCGGGCACCCGGCGGAGGGCATATTTATATTTTGTGGCTCCGACGAGAGAGCCACTAGAGATTCTCAGACCGGTTCGACTCCGACTCTTGGCCGTAAAGCCTACGAAACACCTCGCTTTGCTCCCAGCCTTCGGGTAATCCCGTGTCTCTTACCTCTGAAGGAGGTTGAACATTCTTTTGCTCGGGCGCACATCCCCTTGCTCGAAGAATACCCAGGGGGAAGGCCAACAGCATGCTCAGGATAATAACCCATCGAACAACTGCTGGATTGTTTTTCCAAGAGATATCGTTTTTTACTAAGCTTCTCTTGGTAACTTGCGATGGGGTGTCTTGTCCGCACAGTTTCTCGGCGTCATGACCGGGCATCGACTTAGCATCTGAGAGCGAGCTCCGGTCGATTGCAAAGGAGTCAGAACTCGAATCTTCGGTGGAGGAATAATAGAGAATATTGCTCCAATTCGAGACTCCCAACGAGTATAGCAAATTGTTCGCGTATTGCGTTTGCTGGCCCTGAGCGGCGTCAGAGAATTTTTCCCTCACATGCTCAGCCACCTGATCTACACCGCTAATGTAATCCAACAATTCGTCGAACGTGTCGTCTGACTCCCACTCACCGAGCTCGAAGATTTCGCAAGGCTCGAGCAGAAAGTAGGAATTCTTATTTCTTTCGTCCGCCAGAAAGGCTTGTGTGCTCTCGATTAGGGCATTGACTTCAGGGTGCTCGACTCGCCTCAAGAAGTCCAGCAAACGCTGAACACCGATTTGGTAATCTCCTGCGATCGCCTCCGCCTCTGAGGAAGCCCATATCGACGAGGGGCATCGCTGTGGATTTCCGGACACCAACAACATGAACGCGATGGGGATGTCGTAGTTGAACTCGGCAATGCCGACGGTACGCAGCACTTCTAGGGAAGTGTCCCTGCTGGGCAGCCGGTTGGCTGAATAGAGGTAGGATCGATTCGCCATCCGCCCTGCCTTTCATTGGACAATATTAAGAATATACGGCCATGCACACACAAGCGTATGTGCATATCGCTTGTCAATGCGGGTCATTCAGGCCCTTCATAGAGAACGTCATCGGCGTTCTTCGCGAACCAGCCGTCTTCGCGGGTCGTCGCGGTCGCGGCGGGTGGCTGGGGTCGGAGCCGAAGGCGTAGCCCCCAGATTTAGCAAGTGGATGCCGCGATCGTGGTTCTCCGGGGGCTCCGCTCCGCTACGACCCCGGGCACCCGGCGTCGGGCTCTTGGCGGCGGCGGTGCTCGCCGTACGCGTCGCCCGACATGCGGCCCGGCTTCTTCTTCTCCTTGCGACGCTTGCCCGCCCGCAGGGCCTCGTCCAGCAACTTCCTCAGCCGCTCCAGCCGGCGGACCGGCACCGCTCGCTGCCGGCGGAGTGAGGCCGACGAGTCGTCGTCGACGCCGATCGGCCGCAGCCTGAGTGAGTCCCGATCCGCACGGTGCCTGACGTGGGTGACTACGCCCCGTGTCGCGGACGCTTGCGGATCGGACTGGCGAGGGCTGCGAGCCCCAGCCCCGTTGCGAGCCAACCCGAACAAGGCTCTGGGACCGCTAGAACGCTCCAGCCGAAGTCGAACAAGGACAACCGATCTAATCTCACGATCGGATCGTCCGAGTCTAAGTCGTAGTCGTGCCCAAAACCCCAAGAGTACTCACTGAACTCCCAGACCCCGCCCGCGTCGACCTCAGTCAGCAGCGTCTGGTGGGCCTCGGCAAAACTTGCGGGCACGCTCGTGTTCAGACCGCTATCGTGATTCGGGGCGTCGACACGCAATAGTCCGCCAGACGTATAGTTGGGGATGCCGGTCGAGAAGTCGAAGTAGGTTAAGTGCTCGGTGGTGTGCAGGACGACGTCCTTGATGGGCTGTAGGGTCAGGCTGTCACCGGACGAAGACCCCCACACGCTGATCTCGATCACCCCATTGGGCTCCCAACGAGTGAACTGATCCGAGCTGGACGTGCGGCGGAAGTCGAGGGGATCGTACTCGAATGAAAGCCGCGCCCGCTCGCCCACTACACCCTGATGAGAGAGCTGGCTTACAACTCCTACACCGACAACACGGTACGTGGTTGCGGCGTAGGCCGAACTGATAAACAAGCCGTACCAAGCTGCCGCGGACAGCGCGAGCGTCAGACTCTTGAAAGAGTCGCGACCCACAAGGCGCCGCGTGACAGGCTTGATGTTGCTCATGAGACGGCCTTGGGCTGGAAAGAGAAAGGGCGCTTCGAGGGATGAGTCCGGCCCGACCTCTGGGTCTATCAGGCCAGAGCGAGAAGCGTGTTCACAGACAACCGCGTATATTAACCAAGACGGACTGGACTGCCAAATAATATGTTGATGTCGAAAGTGCGTAGGATAGGTGCTCGCACCCATCTTCGGATGGTGGGCGATTGTTCGTGTCGGGCAGTCGAGTGCGGCTAGACCGTTGGCTCGGCCGTTTCCTGTCGATGAAGCGACCCTCTGGCTCTGGCAGGGAAGATGGGTGCGAGCACCCATCCTACGGACTGAGGTGCGGCGGGTGGCTGGGGTCGGAGCCGAAGGCTTAGCCCTCTAATTTAGCAAGTGGATGCAGCGATCGTGGTTCTCCGGGGGCTCCGCTCCGCTACGACCCCGGGCACCCGGAGCCACACAGCGATGCAATCAATCGGATAACGAGAGACTCGAAAACAGCGGCCGGAAGCACAAAACAGGGTAGCCCAGGTTCTTGAACCTGGGTGGCGCAGCCACAAGAAGCACCGAGACGAGGTAAGCGTCAAATGGGGCGATCCCCTACCCGGGGCTTCCTGTCGCCTGCGGCGACCCAGGTTCAAGAACCTGGGCTACCCGGTTACTGTGCTCATGGGCATTGTTAAACGCGCTCACAAATCCACCTTCACGCTCAATTCTTTGAGCTGCTTCGTGTCCACTTCGCCGGGGGCCTCGGTCATCATGTCCGTGGCCTTCTGGGTCTTGGGGAAGGCGATCACGTCGCGGATGTTGTCGTAGCCGCCCAGCAGCATCACGAAGCGGTCTAGTCCTAAGGCGATGCCGCCGTGCGGGGGGGCGCCGTATTGCAGGGCTTCGAGCAGGAAGCCGAAGCGGTCGTCGGCCGTCTCCTTGTCGATGCCGAGCAGCGAGAAGACCTTCGATTGGACGTCGGCGTCGTGGATCCGGATCGTGCCGCCGCCCGCCTCACTGCCGTTGATCACCAGGTCGTACGCCTTGGCGCGGCAGCGTTCCGGGTCGCTGTCGAGGAACTCGACGTGCTCGTCCAAGGGCGCGGTGAAGGGGTGGTGCATCGCGCTCCAGCGTCCCTCGGCCTGCGGGTTGTCGGACTCGTCCGTGCGCTCGAACATCGGGAACTCGGTGACCCAAGAGAAGCTCATCGCCTTCTCGTCGTAGAACTTCATCTCCTCGCCGATCTTGGTCCTGAGGGCGTGCAGCACCTTGCAGGTCCCCTTCCACTTGTCGGCCGAGAAGAGCACGAGGTCGCCCTTCTTGCTGCCGAGGCGTGTGGCCATCTCGGCCAAGAGCTCCTCGGGGAAGAACTTGGCGATGTTCGAGTTGAGCTTGTCGCCCTCCTCGCACTTGAACCAGGCGAGGCCCTTGGCGCCGAAGCCTTTGACGAACTCGGTGAGGCCGTCGATGCCGCGGCGCGAGTAGTGCTCGGCGCCGCCGGGGACGTTGATCGCGCGGACGTGGCCGCCCGCCTCGACGACCGACTTGAACACGCCGAACTCGCTCTTGGGCGCGAGGTCCGTCAGGTCGACGATCTCGAGGCCGAACCGCAGGTCGGGCGCGTCGTGGCCGAAGCGTGTCATCGCCTCGTCGTAGGTCATGCGCGGCAGCGGCAGCTTGACGTCGAGGCCGAGGAGGTCTTTGGCGAGCTTCTCCACGAGCGTGTCGATCACGGCGATGATGTCGTCGTCGTCGATGAACGCCATCTCGAGGTCGAGCTGGGTGAACTCCGGCTGGCGGTCGGCGCGGAGGTCCTCGTCGCGGAAGCAGCGGGCGACCTGCACGTAGCGGTCGTAGCCGGCCATCATCAGGATCTGCTTGTAGAGCTGCGGGCTCTGCGGCAGGGCGTAGAACTTGCCGGGGTGGACGCGCGACGGCACGAGGTAATCGCGGGCGCCCTCGGGCGTGCTGCGGCCGAGGATCGGCGTCTCGACGTCGACAAAGCCCTCGTCGGCGAAGTGGTCGCGCATGCCTTTGACGATCTTGTCGCGGAGCAGCATGGCGCGCTGCATCGCGGGGCGACGCAGGTCGAGGTAGCGGTGCTTCAGGCGGATCTCCTCGCCCGGCAACTCGGTGACGCTCTCCGACGGCGAGACGGGGGGCGACTTCGCCTTGTTCAGGAGCTTCATCTCCGTCACGCGCAGCTCGATCTCGCCGCTCTTGTGCTTCGCGTTGGCCATCCCCTCGGGGCGCGGCTCGACGTTGCCGGTGACCTGCAGCACGTACTCGGCGCGCAGGTCTTTGGAGGCCTCGATCAGGTCGGCCGGGGTGTCGGGCGGGTTGAACACCACCTGGGTGATGCCGTAGCGGTCGCGGAGGTCGACGAACAGGCCGCCGCCGTGGTCGCGGTAGCTGTCGACCCAGCCGCAGAGGGTGGCCTGGGTTCCGGCGTCGGTCTTGCGGAGGTCGCCGCAGGTGTGGGTTCTAAGCACGTTCTTATCTCGGGTTATGTTGAAACCACAGAGGCACAGAGGGCACGGAGGACGAATTTAAGAATGGGACGCGGATGAACGCGGATTGAACGGATCAGAATCAAAACCAAACCTGTTCAATCGGTTACTCCGCTCCACTTGATGGGGAGGGGAAAGTTCGCGTCCTATTCGTCCGTCCTCGGCGCCACTGTGGTGAATACGGTCGGGTCGAATCCGCCATTGTAAGGCGCCCGGCTACGCCTTGGAACGTAGCGGCAGGGAGCGGAGCCAGTCGCCCAGCCGCTGCATGCCTTCCTCGGTGGAAATGGCCGGTTTGTAGCCGAAATCTTGCCGCGTGGCCTCGATATCGAACCAGTGGTCGGTGGCCAATTGGCGGGCGACGAAGCGGGTCATGCGGGGCTCGCGGGCGAAGTCGCGACGGGCCCAGTGCTTGGTCTCCAGCAGGGCGCCGGCGGCGTAGGCGGCGCGGGCGCCGATCGACTTGCTCACCGGCGGCTCGCCGGCGAGGGCGAGGATCTGGTCGATCCACTCCCAGCAGACGACCGGCTCGCCCTGGCTGAGGAAGTAAGCCTTGCCCGCGCAGGCCGGGTCGGGCTCGGCCAACGCGTCGGCCGCCTGCAGGTGGGCGGCGGCGGCGTTCTCGACGTAGACCATGTCGACCCGGTTGGTCCCCGTGCCGACGCGGCGGAGCTGGCCGCTGCGCGAGCGTTCGACCAAGCGGGCGGTGAGGTGGTGGTCGCGGGGCCCCCACACCAGGTGCGGCCGCAGCGAGCAGGTGCGCAGCGTGGCGCCGCGGCCGCCGCTTCCGTCGCGGGGGCGCACGGGCGTGTTGTCTTGCGACAGCACGAACTGCTCGGCGAGCGCCTTGCTGTGCGGGTAGTGGGCGAGCCACTTCGTGGGGTAGGGCGCCGAGTTGTCGACGCCGCGCTGGTCGGCGCCGTCGAACGTGACGCTCGGGCTGCTGGTGAAGACCATCCGCGGGACGCCCTGCTCGGCGCAGGCGCTCAGCAGGTTGAGCGTGCCGTGGACGTTGGCGTTGAAGTAGTCGAACCAACGGCCCCACACGCCGACCTTGCCGCCGACGTGCAGCACGCAGTCGACGCCGCGGCACGCCTCGACCACGGCCGCGCGGTCGGCCAGGTCGCCGCGCACCATCTCGACACCCGCCGCCGTGAGCTCCGGGTAGTCGCCGCGCGCGAAGCCGCGCACCGAGTCGCCGCGGGCGAGGAGCATTTCGCAGACATACCGGCCGAGGAAACCTCCGGCGCCGGTGACGAGGGCGTGCATGGTGTCGTGGAGCGGGGTGAGGGCAAAAAATCCCCCTCCCCTGCAAGGGGAGGGGCTAGGGGAGGGGTCTCGGCGTGGTTCCGCCGAAGTCTCACTCCTGCACCCAACGCCTACATCCCCCTCACGAGCAAGAAGAGGTGAGTAGAGCTCGAAGCAACTGGGCACAGGTGAGAGACGCCGGAAGAACAAAACCGACCCCCTCCCCCAACCCCTCCCCCCTTGGGGGAGGGGAGCAATTCGGGCCCTATAGCTTGCCACGCAATTGCCGTTTCGCCCAGACGGCGAGCTTCTCGCGGAAGATCTTTGAGTTGTGTCGGATGTCGACCGGCAGCGCGTCGCACCGCA